>CAZZWA010000758.1:0-1503 GCA_964657555.1 uncultured Microcoleus sp. | reverse complement strand
GGGGGGTTGAGCTGCTTGCCAACGTTCTAAATCTTCTATAAGAATAGGATTCACGTCAAACCATGAATTCCGATTACCATCGTAGTAACCTAATACAAACTTATTTTGCAACAGCTCATCGCAAATTACAAATTCACCTTTATTAGGCAAGCTATGAGTTTTAGTCGTTAGGCGACCATCTCGGTGAACACTATCCAGTTCCGAGAAATGATAGTCACTTAAGTTATATTCTTTGCGAACTTCTTGTACCGCTTCCTTAGCAGCATCTAAGTTCACATCTGTTAATTTCCTCCTCAAAGCCACTTCACAGGAAGTGCGAGCCAATCGCACCAGATCGCGCATGATCCCACCACTCTTTTCAGAGATTAGCTCCAGCGCCTCTTGAGTAAAGATATTATGGTAATCTTTTCCTAGTCGTGCCAACCGCCTATCAATCACACTAGCCAAAATACTTCGACCTGATTGATGAGGGTTTGTTGTTGGACACAAATTACCATTACACTCAAAAACTGGTGGATTGGTGAGATCCAGGCATTTTTGAAAGCTTTCCATCGGTTGACGAAAGCTGGGTGAATATCTCAAGGAAATTGGAATAGAATATATGATGTGACAGCTCAGCTCTGTCAGCAGTGAGCTAGAAAACATTTCTAAAGCTGTCACTTGATCGTGCCGATCAAGACCATCCACAATCACCAATAGCTTCTGCTGAGTCTGTTTCTCAGCAGCCTCTATAATTGCATTGACTTTGTTGATAATCTGACTCAGAACTGGGCGAATATTGAGAGTTTTCGTGACTTTTCGATTTAACCCTCGTTTAAGCAGCAAACCCAGCTTCTTAATTATTTCTGGAACTTCCAGACCTTTATCTTCAGTATCTTCATCCTGATAAACAACAGTTTTCAGGCTTTCCTGTAAATCATTAAACAGATCACCATCTAATCCCCAATCTGTTTGAATAACTATTTCATAAATTTTTATCCCAATCAGTACTACTACCTCAGCATGGCCAATGTTGTAGCGATCAAGAGCTGTTTCGGTATCAACCCAAATAACAGAGTAAGTCTTTTTTAACTGTTGTTCTAGCCGCCTTAGTTCGGTTGTTTTTCCCCCACCCCTATGACCCGCTAGTAAAAACTTAGCAGGATCATCTTCCATCTCAATTGCGCCGACCAGACTTTCTACAGGACTATTAGCTCGTTGGACATAAAAATCTCTGATGTCTTCCGGCTTAGTCAGTGGTTCCTCTGGCTTAAACAACTGATATACAGGCTTCCAAAAACTGGTGCTGCTCATTTTGATGACTCTTAACTGGTCAAGCGGAGTTCTAAGCTATACTTGCTTGAGGCCAGTATAACCGCGATTTTCGCTGATGCCAGTTAGTCATCTGGTAATTGAATCCCCCTTTCTTGATGCCCGTCAGGGCTATATTTTGGGGGAATTTGAACTCCGGTTCCTCCAATTTTGGAGGGTTAGGAGGCTAAATGCACCACTTTGAGGTTGCTC
>CAZZWA010000757.1:0-1520 GCA_964657555.1 uncultured Microcoleus sp. | reverse complement strand
CTGCCTCATGACTAAGACTCTTGAACAATTAGCCATTAGCCGTTAGCAATTAACTTTTAAGATTCTGCCGCCTCACCACCAACAACCACATTGCGAATGCACAGACTTGGCCCCGCACAACCTACTGGTAAGCCACTCTGCCCACCTTTGCCGCAGCCGCCAGATTCATCCCAGTAGAAGTCATCGCCAATTGCTTCAATATCAGCAAGTGTGGTGAAAACGTTACCGGAAAGAGTCACATCTCTCACCTGTTCAGCAATCTGGCCATTGCGAATCATCCACGCCTCTCCAGCCGTAAAAGTGAACATTTCCCCATTGGTCATGCCACCCAGCCAGTTCTTGGCATAAACGCCCTCTTTAATATCTGTAAACAAGTCTTGTGCAGGCGTTTTACCGCGTTCAATCCAAGTGTTGGTCATGCGGACGATGGGGGAATAGTGGTAGTCAAGACACCGAGCATTGCCTGTGGGGACTTCTCCTAATTTGCCAGCTGTTTCACGGGAGTGGAGGCGTCCTACCAGGATGCCATCTTTAATCAGCTGGGTTGTCGTCGCGGGTGTGCCTTCATCGTCGTAGAAGTAGCTACCCCGATGCCACCCCTCTAAAGTTCTCTCTTGAGCGTCCCCTTTGTCAAAGGTAGGGATAGGTGCAGCACCATCAAAGATTTGCAGCTCTTTTGGCCCAAATCGGCGTCCGATGGTCATCACTTCCAGTAAGTCAGGATTTTCATATGCCATATCTGCTTCAGAAAGATGACCAAAGGCTTCATGGACAAATAGCCCTGTAAGAATTGGATCAATCACCACAGTATAAATGTTGCCTTTGACTGGTGGTAGAGATAAAGCATCCACTGCACGTTGGGCAGCACTGCGCACCTGCTCATCCAGTCCGAGTAAGTCTTCGTAGGCTTTGCGGGAACCAGTGGTTTCCCGTCCCGTTTGTACTGTTTCCCCATTACGGGCAGTGGCTGCAAAGCGCATTTCCATATCTACCCAGGATTGCTCAATTAACGTCCCTTCGGAGGTGGCGAGAATAATGCGCTGGGCACTATCGCCATAGCGTACACTTGTGGTAGTGATCCGCTTATCCAAACTGCGAAGAATTTTGGTGTAGCGATCGCATAAGGATTTTTTCTCAGCCAAAGGAATATTGCGGGGATCGGTGCCACTCAAAGGCAGGATGCGGGTGTCCTCAACTGGCTTAATGGGAGCCAGCAAGGTTTCTTCTTCACCAACTATGCGGGCAGCAGCGATCGCTTCCTCCACCCTCTCTGCTAAAGCAGACAACTGGTTAAAGCAAGCAAAACCCCAACCTCCCTTGTAACAAGCCCTAACCTGTCCACCAATTGAGAGTCCTTCACTAAGGGTTTCTACTTTATCACTCCGCAAAAATATATCAGTGACCTCTGCCTCTTCTAACCGAATAGCCAGATAATCGACGCGGTGACGATAACGTGATAACAGGTCAGAGAGCAAGTTTTTGGCATCAGCAAGTAAGGTTGGCATAGCAGGCAGTATTGT
>CAZZWA010000756.1:0-1531 GCA_964657555.1 uncultured Microcoleus sp. | reverse complement strand
TGCGCAATCAGTAACCCACCAAATTTTTTAAATATTGGGATTTGAGCCGCTGTTCTATCGTCAAGTCTAAATTTTCTCAAATGAAAGAAGCGCATTGTAGATACCTTAACATTTGGAAAAATTTTTAGAAACATATTCCGATATTGTTGAATACTAAAAGCATAGTGAATTAAAGAAAGATCTGTCAGAGGTTCATAAAGATTATGAAACGGGGGAAGCAGCCAATCCCAGTCTAGGAAAGTACTCAAGAGTCCAGTTAGATAGGTAAAGGGATTCTTCGATAGAAACTGAACATGGACGGAAGGAGCAGTGACAACAAATACACCGTTGGGTTTGAGGAGGCGTTTGATTTGTTCTACCATAGTTTGGGGTCGAACTAAATGCTCGATGACTTCTGTACTGATAAACACATCAAAACTCTCTGATGCAAAAGGCAAATTTTCTAAGGAATACGATAGTATACAAGTCTTGGGATCTTTGAGAACTTGAGGCATGACTATCTCTGATCCAGAGAGGTTAGTGCCAATAATTTCTGCATTGGGAAAATAATTTCTCAAAATTTGTAACAGTAAGCCATTACCACATCCGACATCCAATATTTTGAGTTTATGTGATCTATAATCTCGAAGTTTCTCAAGCATAATTTCGGCAACTCTCATGTGAGATTCTTCAAAAACATTAAGTGCTAAATTTTTGGGATTGCCAGCTTTTGTCATTTGTCTGCGATCGCTGGCTGCTGCAAGTTCCAAAGCTTTATAAAAAGGTATGGTTTTTAGCTCAGCTTCAATGATTTTGTCAGTCGTAATATTGTCGAAGTAGCTGCGCGAACGATTGAAAATTTTCCAATGGTAATCGCGCCAATTTACTAAGTGGTGCAAGTCAGGATACACTACCCGTTCAGTTTCTTCTAACTGAGTCATTAGGAATCTCTGGTTTTGCGTGAGATGATAAAGGCGTTTTAAAATTAGATTTCTAATCGAGTGGACATCAAGTCCTACTGAAAAGTCTAGCCATTTTTGAAGAAGTGCCTGCTCGGGGTTTAGAGGGTCTGGCACCTCGTTAATGAACAAGTACTGAAGAAGGAGGTGGAACTCTTTCCTGAGAAAAGACTCCACAGGAGACGATTGATCAGAAAAATACTTGCTGTCCCAGTTTGAACTAAGTCGTGCAACACTTTCCAGGGTATCGATAGAATAAGTAGCCATAAAATCCACTCTTACAATTGAAAATTTTTGATTAAAGAATATACTTTCTTAGTAGCGATCGCGGTTCCTTCCCAAGAAAATAATTTTGCTCTTTGTCTGGCACGATTTTTCAGGTGCTCTTGAAAGGCAGTATCTTTCACCAATCGGACTAATAATTCTGACAGCTCACTTGAATTATCCAGCCCAAAAGTCTCGCCACCATCCCCCAAAACTTCCGGTAAGCTAGTGGCCCTCGCTGCTAGAACTGGGCACCCAGCTGCCATAGCTTCACACAGTTGCAGACCAAAACCCTCATACTCACTCGGATAGACAAAGCAAAGTGCCTC
>CAZZWA010000755.1:0-1541 GCA_964657555.1 uncultured Microcoleus sp. | reverse complement strand
GGCACCAATTTCATCTTTATGGGCGGTAATTGCAATCACTTTACCTGCACTATCTTGCCAGACTTTTACCCCCAAGGCAGCAAATCGGCTCAGCAACAACTGTATCGCTCTCTCCTTCAGCACCACTGGGAGAATGGTGCAGTACCAACTCTTCGATAGTTTTCAACAGATCGTTGTAGTCCAATAGAGGTATCCAAACGCAACTCTCTCAATTTTGGACAATAATTCGCTGCCATTTCCCGTCAAAGCCGGGAAGGGTAGTTTATACCAAATCCGCTTTTATAGGCAAGAAATGAGCGACAGAGGATCGATGGAAAACAAAAAACCTGGCGGTGATTCCAGGTTTGTAAAAACTCAAAATTCTAAGGTTGTACATCATGATATAAGTTTGCTTGACTCTACCACATGTGGAAAAAGTCACGAATCTAAATAGAACTTTTATCCTATTGACTAAAACCTAAACTTTGGTGATCGGTTCTCATGTTCTCCAGTAATCAATTGATAGATTAACTAGTTGACGTGCCTGAACCAAGCAAGCGGCCCTGAAGGCAAATTCTCCACGCGCACGTTTTGTATCTCCTTCTGCGGAACGCCTAAGTCGCGCAGAATGGTATAAGCCACAATCTGGTTCCCCGCCGCGTTGAGATGCACCCCGTCCCTTGTCAGGAGATTCTGCGTCCGACCCGCGTGGTTTTGGTACACGTCTATGACATCGCGCAATGGAGTATTGAGATCGATGAACAGGCAATTGTTCTGGGCTGCTATTTCGCGCATCGCTGCGACGTACTGTGCCAATCGGAGATTTTCGGGGCCGTTCAGGTTTTCGTAGATTAAGGTCGGAGAGAGCAGGATAACGGAGATTCCCGCCGACTGCGCCGTCTGAACCATTGCTGTGAGCTTTTGGCTGTACAGTGACAGTGGCACCCCTGCGGGCAGGTCGCCATTGGGATAGTTCTTCCTTGCTTGGAAATCGTAAAAAGCATGCCAAACATCGTTGACACCCACATTGATAGTGACCAAGTCGGGCTTATTATTCAACACATCGCGCTGGAAGCGCGCTTGCATATCAGTGGATTTATTACCTGAAATGCCTGCGTTGACGATCTTGCTCTTATTGGCTGGGTAGAGAGCGTCAAGATAACGTTGCAGCAGCCATACATAACCTCCAGGCTGTCCACCAAACTGCGTGATGCTATCACCAAGGGTGATTATTTTGTGCTTGCCTTTCAGCGCATCTGGCAGCGTTACGGCCTCAGTCTTTTCCGCTGCTGGTCTGTTAGTAATCCCAGCAATATGGGATGGGTGTGAGGCAACTTTTTGTCTTTTATGAATATCCTGTTGCATCATAGGCAATTGTCGCACTTGAGTTAGAGATGAGGTGCAACTAATGACGACGCTCAGGGCGGCAACTGCCACTATGATTAAAATTTTACCTCGTGGCGAGTTGGGATGTGGCGATCGCGAATGGGAACGATTAAACATAGGGCAATCCTGAAGAAACTCTAGTTAAGTAACCCGAACGATTATCAAACGAGGAATTT
>CAZZWA010000754.1:0-1546 GCA_964657555.1 uncultured Microcoleus sp. | reverse complement strand
GCGGAACGTCTCTACCACCGTAATGCTTGCACTTTTTGCGGATTGGAGTTCCAACGGTAAGGCGATTCAGCTGGAAAACTCAATAGACCCTAGTCTACTACACTTGGGAATGATTTTTCTGTTGAGGTCTTTTGATATATCTTTTAACAGAAGATGTTAGACTTCTGGATAAGATTTATCCACAAGCTAGCGAGTGGCGGCTGGTTACACCTTGGCGAGCAAAGCTGCCCTACCAGGTGATCAAGATGCATACTGGACTGAAAAGCGCTCAGTGGTGATGGTAACTCTCAGGGATTTAAGTGCTATTTAACCCTGACGTTCAGGATAATAACCAATATCAATGCTCCTTTCGTTGAGATGGTTTCATGTTTAGTTCTGGGTCATCCACACCCAAAAACAGACTACTGAGCTGGTGGGAATCGTTAACACCATTTTCACGCCTGCTGGCGATCGCCTTAGCAGCACCGCTCATTGTCTTAAATGCTTGGGCGTTCTCTGAAATTTTTGGCTATTTTCAATCACTGTTTGTCATTGTGTTGGTCGCATCTCTACTGTCTTTCCTGCTGAACTATCCCGTCAGTTGGTTAGAGACAAAGGGAGCCCAAAGAGAGCCAGCGGCCATCCTGGTTTTTTTGGTGGCGCTGTTGATCTTACTAGCGTTAGGTGTGACACTGCTGCCGCTAGCTCTTGCTCAGGCACAACAGCTTGTGGCTCGTTTGCCAGAATGGTTCGACTCTGGACAGCAACAACTGGTGATGCTGGACGAACGCATTGATAGTATGGGCTTGCCGATCAGCCTTGATGGTATAATTATCCAAATTAATGACCGGCTGAAAGGACAGTTGCAAACCATAGCCGGAACAGCATTGAATCTGTCCTTAAACTTGGCAGTCTTTACTGTTACCAAGTTACTGGATGTGCTGTTAACCGTCATTTCAACGTTTTATTTGCTCCAGCACGGCGGCGACGTCTGGGCTGGTTTAATTCAGTGGTTGCCTACTCGAATTCAGCAACCCTTCTCTGCGACTCTGCGGTTGAGCTTCCAAAACTACTTCATTGGGCAGCTCATTCTTGGTATTTGTATGGCCGCTGGGTTAATTTCGATGTTTCTGCTCCTGAAAGTACCCTTCGGTCTGCTGTTTGGTCTCACTATTGGTCTCATGGCACTAGTGCCGTTTGGCGGTTCGGTGGGGATTGTGCTTGTCACCCTACTTGTAGCACTGCGGGACATTGGGTTAGCATTGCAGGTGCTGGCTGCTGCATTGATTGTGCAGCAAATTGTCGAAAATTTGGTGGCTCCCAGAGTGTTGGGAAGTGTCACAGGCTTGAATCCTTTCTGGGTATTTATTTCTCTTCTAACTGGAGCACGGGTAGGGGGATTGTTGGGAGTTGTTGTAGCAGTACCAACGGCAGTTGTGATTAAAGAGGCGCTGTTAGTGATCCGCTCTGCCAGAGGAGCCAACGACTCAATGCCGAATATCTCCGTCAAGGAGACTCCAGCACAAGAGCCTCATCTACCAACAGGAGAGTCGGCGATTGAATTAAA
>CAZZWA010000753.1:0-1567 GCA_964657555.1 uncultured Microcoleus sp. | reverse complement strand
CATGGGCGATCGCTAACTCTTTGACCATCAACCGAATTTCTTTTGCTAACTGGAGAGCACCTTCTGCTTCCGTATTCGGTAAAATTACAGCAAATTCCTCGCCACCATAGCGAGCAACTAAATCTGCTGGACGCTTCACAGCACGACTAATAGCATGAGCTATTTCTTGCAAACATTTATCACCTGCTTGGTGACCGTAAGTGTCATTGTAAAGTTTGAAAAAATCTACGTCGCACATAATTAGAGATAGGGGTGCTTTCTCCCTAGCTAGACGCCTCCACTCTTTTTCTAAACATTCATCGAAACGGCGACGGTTCACCAACTGAGTCAAGCTATCTAGATAAGCCAATCGCTGTAAATTTTGGTTGGCATCTTCTAACTGTTGATATAGTTCTGCTTGATGGATAGCTACAGAAAGTTGGTCGGCAACACTACGGAGCATTTCAATATCTGAATTTTGCCAGTTGTTAGTCTGCCTTCTTCTGACTAAACTGAGACTACCCCAGACCACAGAACGAAAGTGCAACGGTACTAACAACCTATTTCTAGAAACAAGTTGAGCAAAATGTTTATTGATTGTTTCCTTCCAAGTTCTAGCTTGATCAAGGCGGACAATTTCTAAGGAATTGAGTTTAGTAGTAATCTGAACACTTTGAGCAAAAACTTCTTTTCCCAATGTTGTTGGCCAATTTGGATGTTTGCGATACTCTGCTACATTCAACCAAAGCTGGCGTTTAGGCAAATATTGTACAATTTGAACATAGTCCGCCTCTAAGAGTTTGCCAATCTCAAAAGCTGCTGTAGAAAAAATAGTATTTAAATCTAGAGAGCTACGAATTGCTTGAGTGACCCGATTAAGTGCATGTTCCCGTTGAGCTTGCTTTCTAAGGGTTTTTTCTGTCCTTTCCAGATCGGTAAGGTCAGTAATTATGCCCAAAGTGCCAGTATATTCACCTGTCTGCGAAAAAATGGGACTTATAGACATAGTTGCCCATAAGTGTGAACCATCTCGACGGCGAAATTTTAATTGGTGTTGCTGATTAATCCCTTGACGACATTGCTGAAGAATAACTGCTACTGTTGCTTGATATTCCTTGTTTATGAACTTCAATAGCGGCTTTCTGCGCATTTCGTTCACCGTGTAGCCCAGCATCTCTAGCATCTGGTTGTTTACAAAAGTCGTTTGGTCATCTGGATCGAGAACCAAAAGTCCCTCTGCTATAGTTTCGCTAACGCGACGAAACAAATTCTCGCTATCAGGCAGTACCCACTTGGATTTATGCCTAATCATCATAATTATTCTCGGTCTCTGTTATTTTTTTGCTTTTTTGATTAGGATACTATTTGTAGCATAAGCTCTAATTTAACTAGAGCTAATTTTGGTAATATTTTTTATATTTTTACTTTATTTTTTGTAATACAATCATCACACTAAAAGCTGAAAGCCTGTGAACGTACCTCAAAAATTTGCTATCCTAATTTCAATTGATGCCTTTTTAAAGCTCTCGTAAGATGATTGAAAGTTCAGGCATATCAAGGAAAACAAGCATTACCAGTAGTCAGTCAG
>CAZZWA010000752.1:0-1590 GCA_964657555.1 uncultured Microcoleus sp. | reverse complement strand
TTGCAGATAGGAGATGAAGTTAAAATTTTGAATTTTAGTAATATCAAGAGTGAGCGAACTTGATATAATAGCCTGGAAAAAGATTTATGGACAGGTCTAGGGTTTTTGCAAAAACTTAAATATATAATGTTAGTTAATAGTAGTAAATAAGAATAGATACCAATGATTACTTCTACAGATTTGTCTAGCGTAGCAAAACTATTTTCGTTAGAAGATTATATGCTCAATCCTCCTGATAGGACAGAGTTTGTGGATGGGCAATTGGTGGAGAAATACGGCATGACAGCAAAGCATGGTCGCATTCAAGCGAGACTTGCGCGGTATTGGGGAAATTACAAACTTTCTAGCAATCAAGGGGGAGAAGTTTACACTGAAACATCTTGTCGCACAGTAGGACGAGGGCGGTGTCCTGATGTTTCTTATCTAACATCAGAGCTAGTGGAGCAATTTGGAGAATTTACTGTTCTCCCGCAAAGTTTCTTACTCATTGCTGAGATTATCTCTCCCACCGACGCAGCTGAAGAAATATTTACCAAGGTCAAAGAATACTTAGACTCCGGTTGTTTAGAAGTCTGGCTAGTGTTTCCTGAGAGTCAGTGGGTGTTAGTAATCACGCCACAGCGACAAATTTTATTCAGTGTAGGTGATTCAGCCAGTACACAGAATGTCCTACAAGGTTTTAGTGTAGCAGTAGATGAATTATTGGCTTGATGTAGGCTAGGTCTTACCTAGCAAATAGTGCTCAAAGTTCGCATCACTACCAAGAAAAGATCCTGCCTAAGGTTGATGAAAAAAGCTTTAGAAAATAACCGCTTTCTCTTAAAGAGTTTGCTGACTAAAAAAAGTGTTATGAGGTCAAAAATATTGACCCAGTTGTAAGGGTTTTCTCTATACCCGATGCCCGTATTAAGCGATAATCTAAATTTTTCAGTATGGCTTCAGCAGCAGACAATAAAGACCAAAAGCATCCCCAAGAGAGTCGCGATCGCCAAATCGTTAACAGTCTCTTGCAGGGGCAACCTGATCATTACAACCTGGCAGAACTAGCTAGACTAAGAATTCGCTACCAGAATTTTCCTGGTGCTAGAGAGATCCAGCGAGATTTGGAGATCATACTCCAGAGATGGCAACTGACTGAAGAACAACTGTATGAGAGAAGTCGTCAGATTCATGCAACTCATCAAATATACAAAGTTCGCGGCAAGCGGCACGAGCAAGAAGACTGGAGTTAAATTCTCCAGCTCTCAGAAAAAACTGTAGTTAACTAAAGTTGGGTTACATGGGTACGAACCAGAACCGAAAGGGCGATCATTGATGCCAAAGACTAAAATTCTGCAAGAAGGACAGTCTTATACGTTCCGTTCCTATTTTGAGATGCCCTACGAAGCAGATGAAATTCTGGCTGAGTTTGGATACTCATTCTCCAAGGTAATTCCAGATGTTGCCGTATGAGGTGTGCCCTATGCCAGAAAAACGGAGTTTTCCACACAAAGTCCGGCAGAGCCAGTTCATTTCCTCGCCCTTATTCTTTACTGTCCGGCTGGTCATCGGGCACAAACCACTCTCCTACAGGCGAGGGAGGTGGAATCA
>CAZZWA010000751.1:0-1591 GCA_964657555.1 uncultured Microcoleus sp. | reverse complement strand
AGGATCATTTTGACTGGCTACACAGATCTAGAAGACTTGGTGGAAGCGATCAACGCTGGTAAGGTCTTTAAGTACGTAACTAAACCTTGGAATGCCGAAGAACTCAAAGCAGTTGTGCGGCAGGCAATGGATACCCACAATGTCCTAAAAGTACGCACTGAGGAACTTACCCGAACACTGCGCCGAGAATCACTGCTGAATACAGTTACAAATACAATTCGCAACGCTCAGTACAACTCCCCAGATGGTTCACCGCTCAAGCAAATCCTCCAGACAATTGTTGATACAGTAGGTCATATGCTGGTGGTAAATGTTTGTCTTCTGCGTCCCTTCCAGGATGAGCGGCTGGTAGATGAGTGCTTTGTATACAAGGGCTCAAAGCTAAAAGATCAAGGGTTGGAGGTGACAAGTAAAGAAGAATTTTTACCTCTAGCTGCTGATTTAGTGTGGGAAACGCATGATGTAGAAGTCATCAACGATATCGAGAGTGACGAGCGTTTCCAGGACGGTACTGCTCTGAGCCACTATCGGCAACAAGCTTACCTTCAGGCTGGCATTTGCTCTAGCCTGATTGTGCCACTAATTTGCCAACAAGAATTAATGGCAGTCATCGCACTACACCAGTGTGAAGAGCCGCGCTTTTGGCAGGATGATGAAATTCAACTCGTGGTAATGGTGGCGGATCAAGCCGCCTTAGCTATTTCTCAGGCTAGGGCTTACGAGCAGGTACACGCTTTAGCGACTCGGGAGGCTCTCGTTAATACTATTACCACTGCCATCCGCTCTAGCCTCGATCCTCAAGAAATCTTTGCTGCTATTACTCAACAGCTGGGCAAAGCTATGCAGGTAGATGGCTGTGCCCTTTCACTATGGAAAAAGGAAGATGAATATGTCCAGCCGGTTGGCTTGTATGACAGTGCTGAGAACCGAGTGCTCACAGAGTTGAATGGGCAAGGGTTGCAGGTTGAAGATTCAAGTGAATTGAAGGTTAACGGATTGCCAGTTAAAAGTTTACACTCTTCATCTGACTTACCACATAGGATGCGGGAAGGATTTCACTCTACGGGGTACAGAAAGGGTGCTACGCCAATGGGAATTCCCAATGCTGACACACCGCGTACACCACAACCTTCAACACCAATTTTGCCCCAATCAGTTGTACCTATTACGGGTAATCCGGTGCTGCAACTGCTGCTGAAGACGAAACAACCAGTAGCAATTGAAGATCTCCACCAGAATCCAGAAATGAGTGGGCTTGATTTGCCGCTGCGAGCCCCAGCCAGAGCACTGTTGGTGATGCCTTTAGTCTCTGATGGCGAGATTATTGGCAGTATTACGCTACGCCAAACTCATAAGCCCCGTAGGTGGCAGCAATCGGAGATTGACCTAGCTCAAGCAGTGGCAGCCCAAGCCGCGATCGCAGTCCAGCAGTCTTGGCTATACCAGAAAACCAGGCAACTAGCTGAGCGGTTACTGGAATTAGATCGACAGAAAACGGAGTTTTTCCAAAATATTTCCCACGAGTTTCGGACACCCCTGACGCTGATGATGGGGCCTCTAGAGCAGGCTGTCAATCAGCAACAGGATTTGC
>CAZZWA010000750.1:0-1612 GCA_964657555.1 uncultured Microcoleus sp. | reverse complement strand
ACAGTTGAAGACTTTAGGGGCAGTGGAGCATTAACAGAAGTAGCTGGAATAGAAAACTATAGTTATACAGCACGGAAAACTTTCCCAAGAGAGACACACACTGGCATCGACAGCCTCTATGCTGGCAAAAGAAGCTACCTATCCACAGCCTTTGATAAATGTCTGATTTAATTTTGTTCTGGCATCGTCGTGATTTAAGAATTTCGGATAATCTAGGACTCACTGCTGCCCACCAACGGAGTCAGAAGGTGGTAGGTGTCTTCTGCCTTGACCCAAATATCTTGCAGCGAGACGATATTGCACCGGCAAGAGTTACTTACATGATTGGCTGTTTACAATCACTTCTGCAACGCTATGCCGAAGCCGGGAGTCAATTGCTGATCCTGCACAGCGACCCCCGCAAAGCCATACCGACTCTAGCGGCAGCTCTCAATGCCAAGGCAGTCTTCTGGAATTGGGACGTTGAACCTTACTCAAAAGAACGCGATCGCACGATCAATGAAACCCTCCAAGAGAAAGGCATTGAGGTTCGCAACTTCTGGGATCAGTTGCTGCACGCACCAGAGGAAATTCACACTGGTTCTCGCCAGCCTTATACCGTTTACACTCCCTTCTGGCGCACCTGGCTAAAGCACCCAAAAGCTCAGCCCGTGCAAGCACTGCAAAATTTGGAGGGACTGACGACAGCAGAACAGGAAGCAGCAAGACAAGCTGGGGCTGTGCCATTGCCTACAGCCAACGATTTGGGATTTATCTGGGATAAGGAACTGGTGACTGCCCCAGGGGAGGTGGCGGCTCACGAAAAGCTGGAGAAATTTTGCTCTCGGGCTATTTATGATTACAGAGAACAGCGTAACTTCCCTGCCATTCACGGTACATCCCAACTGAGTGCAGCTTTGAAATTTGGGGCAATTGGCGTTCGCACCGTTTGGGCTGCAACAGTGGCAGCCCTAGAACAAAGCCGCAGTGATGAAGCACGAGACAGCATTCAGGGATGGCAACAAGAACTGGCGTGGCGGGAATTCTATCAGCACGCCATGTATTGGTTCCCAGAATTAGCAGCAGGTGCCTTCCGCGAAGCTTTCAAAAACTTTCCTTACGATAGCAACCAAGAACATTTCCAAGCCTGGTGTGAAGGCAGAACAGGCTATCCGATTGTTGATGCTGCCATGCGCCAGATGAATGAAATCGGCTGGATGCACAACCGTTGCCGCATGATTGTCGCTAGTTTTCTCACTAAAGACTTATTGATAGACCCACGATTGGGAGAAAAATATTTCATGCAGAAGCTATACGATGGCGACCTTTCAGCCAATAATGGTGGCTGGCAGTGGAGTGCTTCCAGCGGCATGGACCCCAAACCAGTCCGGATATTCAACCCAGCCAGTCAAGCTCAGAAGTTTGATCCAGACGGTGAATATATTCGGCAATGGGTACCAGAATTAAAATCTGTAGATACAGAGTTTTTGGTGACAGGCAAGATCCCAGAGGGCGATCGCGCAACTGTTGACTATCCCGCCCCCATTGTGGAGCACCAACAACAGCAGCGCCAGTTTAAACAACGATATCAACAGCAAAAAGAGAGCTATGAAAAGATGCCCAGATGAGGAGA
>CAZZWA010000749.1:0-1631 GCA_964657555.1 uncultured Microcoleus sp. | reverse complement strand
CCGGTAAAACGTCTCTACTAAGTTGTGCAAGTTGCAAAAAAAGAAGAGATCAAACCCAGATCTGCTAGGAGGCTAATTACCTTCAGGCGAACGGTAACCGTAAAAGTCGATCTTATAATTCGCGATCCGAACTCCCGTTTGTTGCTCAACTTGTTTGAGCAACTCTTCGGGCAGTTCCACATATACATCCAAAATCTGGTCGGTGTCCAGACAGTTGACGTGGCTGTGAGAGTCGCTGATATTACCGTACAGACGGCCATCCGAGCGCTCAATACACTCAATAATGCCCTGACCAGATAGTGCCTCTAAATTCTGGTATACCGAGGTATGGCCAATCGCTTTCCCTTGCTGGTTCAAGCGGTCATAGATTTCTCTCGCCGACAAATGTTCTTTGGCTTGCCAAAGCAATTCCAGAATAAAGCGGCGCTGACGCGAGAGACGCATACCCATAGCCTGACAACGGTTGAGGGCATCTTCTAGGGAATGAATGGGTTTAGGAGCTGCCGCCTCTTTTTGCATAACTTGCACTCTTAAATCTATAGTGGTGGATTACTACTTATGTACCTCTTGTTTACTATTTTACCGACGACACCTGCTTACGCGGTACTCCAGGTATACGATGAGGCTTTCAGGGAAACTTGTCCCGGCCTGGAGAGCATCAATTGGAGCTGAAAATTTACTATGTAGTTGGTAGCAAAAGCTACACAAAGAGTTTTTGGCAAGGTTAAAGCTTTAGTGCCTAAGTGTTGCAGGAGGGCATGCCAATACAAAGTCATTTCAACTTTAACCTAGATATTCTCGAAATGTCCACCATTAAACGTGGGATTTACACATCAACAACATAGTTAAAGCATACGTATCTCCGAAACAGTATTAAATAATACTTTTATTACACTTAGGTAAGCCATCTTATTCCTGAAGTAGGTCTTCTTCTAAAAGCCGCACAATCATTGCAGTTCTAGATCGGACACCTAGTTTGCTAAAAATACGGCGCAAATAAGTGGCAACTGTCCACTGACTAATATCAAGCTGATTTCCAATAGACTTGTTCGGAAGACCTTGGGCCACCAACTTGGCGATCGCTATTTCACGGGGGCTTAGACTAATACTACAGTTGGACTTCGGTCGGCAACGCACGATGTAGTAATGTCTCCCATCAATATCAGATTCAAATATCACTTCGTCAACTGTTGTCTCATTTCGTTGCAGTACTTTTGATGAATCAGAAGCATCAACCTGCTCAACAAGGTGCTGTAAGATTTCTTGGGGAACCATTGTTTCTTCTCCTGTTTTTTCCGGTTGCATTAAGAGAATAGGAACTCGTAATTCTACGCATAATTTCAGGAGTAGATACACCAGTTTCGCGAAAAATTCATTAAGTGCTAGGGATAGTACTTAATTTCTATACTCCTACTACACAGAGTTTTCAAGAGATTTCGGATATTTACCCTCTTTTCTCACCGCACCCAGAACAATTTGCGAACAGCTAAGACTTAGCACTCGTTTGCTCAACTGAAAATCAGGAGCGATCGCCCCTCTCAAACTTTCTACCACCAATCTGCGCTTTTAAAATCAATGTACACACTGATCACTGGTTAGCCAGAACCTCCAATGGCTGAAATTACTGCGAT
>CAZZWA010000748.1:0-1637 GCA_964657555.1 uncultured Microcoleus sp. | reverse complement strand
CCCAAGACGAACGAGCATCGAATGTTCTAACTGCGGAGTCAGAGTAGAAAAAGCGCTGTCTGACCGAGTTCATGAGTGTCCTAAGTGTAAATTGGTGATTGACCGGGATTGGAACGCAGCAATAAACATTTTGAGTCGGGCGTTAAGGACGGTTGGATTACCGTTCTCTGGCTGTGGAGGCTTAGAGGTTGCTCAGCCTGTGAAGCAGCAAGTTCTAGTTGTGAGATTAGAAGCTCCGCTACACCGCGCTAGCGGTTAGCGGTGAGAGTTATCATAGAGCTTTAATCCCACATTCCGTACTTCAAAAATAAGTACGAATGTATTATGTAAATCATAGGTAGATTAGCCCGTCATGAGTAAAAATACTTAAATTTTTTCTGTGTTGGCGATCGCCTCACCCTTGTATCTCCATCTCCTCTGCTGTTTTGATCTCAAGGATTGCAGTATTGACATTGAGCTGGATCAGCAGTTTCCTGCTCATCTGGAAATAATGCTTCTTGACTAAAGTCACACTTTCTGCATTGATAAATGACTGAGCGAATTAGCTGAGTTGGCAGATGGCACAGGGCACAGGGTAATCCCCGCCTGCTTTCAATCACTTCAAAACCAGGCCAAGCACATAGGGGACAGACTGTGTTAGTTTTTTGAATCAGGTCGAGAGTCGCTTTGGCAATGTTTTTCATCCGTGTTGGGTTGTACATAGCCCGCATATCTGTCTCGATATGAACTTGACGTTCTGGTGACTTCTTGAGACCTTGTTCCACAACATCAAGGAGTTCTGCTTCTGTGGTAATTCCCTTAATCATCTCACCTTTTCCTTGCCAAGGAGCACCGACTATGACAACTAGTGCATGTTCCGGAAAGCCGACTGTGTGAGAAAAATCATAGGCTTCTTCAACACTGGAAACAAGCCGATGACCATAGTTAGTCTCAGTTGATAACGATTGACCGATAATTTCTAGATGATTGTCTTGATCTAATAAAATCACAATTTCTCGATTGGCTGCTAGATAGGGCATCAGGGGGTGAGAGCCAAAGGTGCCTTCGCTGGCAAAGGCGAGAGTTTCACCAGTGACAGCCATTGCTTTTTCTGCCTTGTACCGAGCTGCCTCAATTTGAGTGCCTCGACGCAGCACATCTCGGGTAAAGGTTCCAAATACATCAGTATTAAAATCTGGCGGGACAATTACTTGAATTCCTAATTCCCGTTCCAAGATAGGAGCAATGACCTCCTCTTTTTGGTGCATAGTAGCTATGACACCGAGGCGATTGTTAAATAAGGAATGTTGGTTCATCATCATTAGTGGACTTAGGTGATGCTGTAGCTGACGAGCTTTCCCTACCTTTTGACCAGGTTTCTTTAGAGATGATCTATGGTTCGGAGAGGTTGTGGGTTATTTTGAAAGAACTACCAACGGTATTGTGGAAGGAATCAACAATAAATTAAAACTATTGAAAAGGTGTGGCTTTGCTATCGCCACTTCTCGGCGCAGGTCTGATTCTGTGAGGGGTAGGTTATCAGGCAGGTCGATGGTAATTTGCATGCTTTTGAATCCGCTTAGTTCAATGATGGTTATTTCCCATCTTCGCTGACACCTTGAAGTACAGATCGATACCACTGCTAAGGGCTGTAGTTA
>CAZZWA010000747.1:0-1652 GCA_964657555.1 uncultured Microcoleus sp. | reverse complement strand
CTGGTTGTTCCTCAGGAATATGGTGGAATTGGAGCAACTTGGGTAGAAGCTTTAAAAATTGTCCGGAAACTTTCCCAAGCTGATGGTTCAATTGGGCAGTTGTATGGCAACCATCTGAATCTGACCGCTTTGGCTCATGTTGCAGGAACCCCAGAACAAAAGGAAAAATACTATCGGGAAACTGTCCAAAATAACTTGTTTTGGGCAAACGCTATCAACACGCGGGATACCAGGCTGAAAATCACTCCAGAAGGTAATGACTTCCGCATTCATGGAGTCAAAAGCTTTGCGACAGGTATTGCCGTTGCTGATTTGCGAGTGTTTGCAGCAGTGCAAGATGGGGTAGAGGAGCCGATCATTTTTGTGATTCCTAAAGATCGGGAAGGAGTTGTCTCTAATCAAGATTGGGACAACTTTGGACAACGTCGCACTGATAGCAGTAGTTATACATTCAACAACGTCTTAGTTAAGAAAGATGAGATTTTAGGGCCACCCAGCCACCCTGAGAGTTCCTTCCCAACATTTCTGGGGATTATTGCTCAGATAACCAAAACCAATGTTTACTTAGGCATTACAAAAGGTGCGTTTCAAGCAGCGAAACACTATACTCAAACTCAGACCAAACCTTGGATTACATCAGGGGTAGATAGTGCTACGCAAGACCCATATATTCTGCATCATTATGGGGAGTTTTGGATTCAGCTCCAAGCCGCACTTGGGTTAGCAGATCGAGCTGCCGAGAAGGTGCAAGTGGCTTGGGACAAAGATGTGGAATTGTCTGCCCAGGAACGGGGAGAAGTAGCGATCGCCGTTTCTGCTGCTAAAGCGTTTGCCACCAAAGTAGGTTTAGAAATCACAACTCGCATCTTTGAAGTTACAGGAACTCGTTCCACTGCAACAAAATATGGCTTTGACCGCTACTGGCGGGATCTGCGCACCTTTACATTGCATGATCCCGTAGATTATAAATTGCGACATGTGGGTGATTGGGTACTCAACGGAGCATTACCAACCATTACCCAATACTCATAGGTAGCAAATTTGTCGCGTTTTACCTCCCAACCTGATTGTTGGCTAGTAAGGTGGGCAATGCCCACCTTACTTTCTTTAGAACCTGTTTCACAAGGGTTGATCATGAGCAAAATTTTGGCAGAAGTGTTATCAGCTAACCAAATCTATGCAGAAAACTTTGGTGACAAAGGTCAGTTACCTATGCCACCAGGACGACGCTTTACTATTCTTACTTGTATGGATGCTCGTCTAGATCCTGCTAAGTATGCTGGACTAGCTGAAGGTGATGCGCATGTGATTAGGAATGCAGGAGGACGTGCTAGTGATGATGCAATTCGCTCATTGGTAATTTCATACAAATTGCTGGGTACACAAGAATGGTTTGTGATTCATCATACAGAGTGTGGCATGGAAACTTTTACTGACCAAACTATCCGAAATTTGCTTACCAGTAGCCTGGAAACAGCAGTGCTTGATGAGCAAGGTTGGCGTGATATTGGTAAGAGACCAGGCTCAACTGAGGGCGAATATGTAGATTGGCTAACCATTGGTGACCAAGCAAAGAGTGTGGTTGCTGATGTGCGGCGTATCCGGTTTCACCCTTTAGTCCCTCAATCTATTCCCATCTATGGCTATATCTA
>CAZZWA010000746.1:0-1654 GCA_964657555.1 uncultured Microcoleus sp. | reverse complement strand
ATGCGGCACAGCGGATTTATAGAGAAGCACTGGTGTTTACTGTTTCTGCTCAAACCACAGCTGTCATGGAAGCTACCCTAGCCCAACTGATTCGGGCCAGATAGAGGTAAGGCGATCCCTCACGTTAAGATTAGAGCTTCTGTAAGCTGTTCCTTGATTGCATTACATGCTACGCATACAGCATCTTCTGCTTGAACAATTTGCCATTTGCTGTGGCGATCGCCAGAAATAAAGCATGAAGAGAACTAGTCATCAGATCATGTTCGCTTGAGTAGTTGTCATTCGCCAGGGTTGCGAAGAATCTCCCTTGATGCTTCGCTCCACTGCGTTCCGCTCAGCATGACAAGTAAGCGTTTTTAGTAAGTGATTAACCGGACATGATATCAGATATTTAAGGGAGTCCAAAGATAACACCAATGAGTCATCCAATCGATCTCGATCAGTTCAAGCAACAAGTGGCCGATATGTATAGTCAGAGGAGCAACAATTACGATCAAGGCGACTTCCACCCTCTGCTTGCCCATCGTCTAATCGAACATGCTAGAATTCACAGCGGACAGAAAATCTTAGACATTGCCACAGGTACAGGCTTGGTGGCAATTGAAGCAGCGCAGCTGGTTGGTACTGAAGGTTGGGTAGTCGGAGTCGATATTTCTACGGGTATGCTCAACGAGGCAAAACGCAAGATTGAAGCATTAGGTCTTGGCAATATCGCACTTCAGCTAGCCGATGCAGAGGCTCTAGACTTTCCCCACAATACTTTCGACAGAATCCTGTGTTGCTCAACGCTCCCTCTGATGACCAACGTTCCAGCTGACTTGCGCTTATGGCATCAGCTTCTCAAGCCGGATGGACTGATTGGATTGTGTGTTTTTGCAGAAACTGCTTTTATAGGTGGTGTTGTGCTCAAGAGAGTTGCACAAAGGTACGGCATTTCCTTGTTATTTAGCGATCTGACTGGGACAGAAGAAAAGTGCTACGCCTTGCTACGAGAGGCGGGCTTTGAGGATGTGGAAGTGAAAACAGAGCAATTCGGTAGCTATATTAGTTTGAGTCAAGCAAAAATGAGGGAGGCTAGCTTCAAGCACCCTCTCTGCCGCCCTCTGGAGCAACTAGAGCCAAAACAATTAGAGCAACTCCAGGCCGAGTTTTTGACCGAACTTGAGGCGCTAGTAACAGACAAAGGGATTTGGAATGATGTTACTACTTTCTTTATCTTAGGACGCAAGGCAGCAGACAGCGACAAGTTAAGTAAGGGACTTGCATGAAAATAAAGTACCAGTTGATTGGGTTTCGGCTGCGCTCAACCCTCGACGGCTGAACTGATTGGTATGCTATTAGCCCGCAGATCCCTAAGCTCGTCAGTAGATAAAAATCTTGTTAAATATGGACTTCACCACTGATTTACTCTGCCGATTAGCTTTGGGTGCCATCCTTATATGCTGGAACTGGCAATCTACCTGAGGGCGATCACTCGTCTCCCCTACTTTTAGAGAGTTAAATCCTGGTCTTCGCTAGCTCCTCATCTACCCTAACGTCCAACAATTTGCGGAACGTTTGGCTTAGCAACTTTGGGAGCTTTTCAGTTACATTCAAAGTTAACTGAGATCTTGCACCTACCCGATGACCCGCCAGGGAATTAATTCCCTGGCTA
>CAZZWA010000745.1:0-1663 GCA_964657555.1 uncultured Microcoleus sp. | reverse complement strand
ATCAGGCTATCCTTGTGTAAAATCAGCAGAAATAACGAGAACAACAATCTCAATGACTGAAGTGACGATTCGCGCTTTTGAAATGGCTGATTGGGAAGACGCTCTCAGCTAGGTAAGTCCACCCAACAAAACTATCAAGCTTTGGTTGCTACTCCTTGATACATATAGGAATGAGTTTTTGGAAGATTGGGAGCATAAAATTGCTCCAATTTAAGAATCTGAAAATAGTTATCAATCAGCTGTTTAATATTGCGATTGAGATGACAGCCATCAGCGATCATCTTTTGTAATGGTGTCAAGCGATTTTGCCAAACTTGGACTGGAGGCTCATCACTGAGTCCGTGCTCAATGAAAAAGAACTTTCCTCCTGGTCTAAGCACGCGATAGATTTCCTTAAGAGCCTGGTCTACATTGACAATGCTGCACAAAGTCCAAGTGCAAACAATGCTATCGAAGCTATTATCAACCATTGGTAGACTTTCGCTATTGAGGACTCGATGCTCAATACGAATAGGCAAGGTTTGGATGCGTTTTTGAGCAATAACATTCATCCCAGGATTGGTATCAATCACGGTGAGCTTTTGAAGGCGTTCTGGGTAATGAGGTAGATTCAATCCGGTGCCAAAGCCAATCTCTAAAACATCCCCAGAAACTTCTGATAACACCTGTTGACGATATTTTGTCAAGGTTGGGTTGGACATCGTCCAGTCTACCAGTCGGGGGAAAATGACCTGTGAATAAACACCCATACTTTAGTCCGTATTTTGATAAATAAGTGGACATAATTAGACCAACTATGTCATTGCGAGTGGAACCAAGCAATCTCAACCAATTGCAATTGCTTATCTTGGAGCGCAATGACACAATATATTTTTATGTCCACTTACTTACAATGTTAAATAAGATACATCCAATTTTAAAGATGTTTGATTAACTAGTAGCGCCTTGTCTTCTGAATGCCATAGGCAATTCCAGTCCCTATAGACAGAAAGAGCAACACCCAGAGCACACCTCCAGGAAAAAAAGACAGGATGCTCATACCTCGGAGTACGTAGATGACAATGGTGCTTGACAAAACAATGCCAAAAATGTAAGAAAGTGTTAAGGTCTCGGATTTAGGAGAGCGGCTCATATCAACGTTGGATTAAGGAGAGTTAGGTAAAAGTCTTGTTGGCAAAGAATTTCAGGATTTAGTCGGTTCGGTCTTGCTTATTGAAACCACACCATGCAAGCTAGAAAGCCACTTAGCACTCTAAACATAGATTTATTCCTGTTTGCAACTAAAGTGTAGTATTTTCAGTCTGAACTAAATGAGAATCCTGAAAATATCGAGATCTTGACTGTGTTATTTGTATTGCTTCTAGAGATTAGGAGAGCTTGAAGTAATAATGAGTATACTTTCTAACTCAGACTTGGCTCGGAGTCAGAGCCAGCAGGCAGCACTTCTGCAAGGGGAGATTTTACTCGAAACGCGATCGCACTCTGCTTGGGGTGGCGCGGTGACTGCCCAGATGCATCTGCCCATCGGGCGATCGCTCGTTTGGCAGCAATTGACAGATTACCCCCGCTGGGTGCAGTATTTCCCTGATGTGGTTCGCTCTGAGGTACTGCACTCAGGAGAGGGGTTAAGTCAGGGATGCAAGCATCTCTACCAAGTAGGCAG
>CAZZWA010000744.1:0-1667 GCA_964657555.1 uncultured Microcoleus sp. | reverse complement strand
AAACGAAGGAGGACTAATTATTAAATGGGAGCGTTTGATTAAAAACAAAGGTAATGCCATTTATTAAACTTAGCTGCTATGCAGCTGATCACCCCATCTCCCCACTGTCTTTGATCACCGAGAGCAATATTGATGGTGAGTACCAGGTCAGTCAGTGCAGGGAAGATGAGCGAATCAGATTACCAACATCCCAGAGTTGAGCTTGATGGCTGACCAAATTTTTCTAGGTGAGAGGTGAGCAGCTTTTGCCACCGTTATGATAGGTGGCATCAGCTGATTTCTTAACCAGTATGAGCTATTGTCTTCATCCCATCTGTCAGAAGCCTCAAAACCTAACGGAAACAAACTTTTGTATCAGTTGTGGGTCTAAGTTACTGCTCAAAGAGCGCTATCGTGCTAGTCAGCCGATTGGTGAAGGCGGCTTTGGCAGAACTTTCTTAGCTGAAGACATCCATAGGCTCAATGCGAGGTGTGTGATTAAGCAGTTTTTGCCCCTGCCACAAATTCAAGGTAACTCTGAGGCGATGGCGAAAGCAACCCAGCTATTTGAGCAAGAAGCGAGGCAACTGTTGGAACTGGGAGAACAACATCCCCAAATTCCCACTCTGCTTGCTTACTTTGAGCAAGATCAGCGCCTGTATCTGGTGCAGCAATATATCGAAGGGCAAGAACTCGGTCAAGAATTGGAAAAGCAGGGAGCATTCAGTGAGCAACAAATTCGAGAATTATTGAACGATTTGTTACCTATTCTGCAATTTATCCACAAGCAGCAGGTGATTCACCGGGATATCAAACCGATGAATATTATCAGACGCAAGCGCGATCGCAAGTTAGTGCTGATTGATTTTGGCATCTCCAAACAGTTGACTGTAGGCACAGGGTTAACCAGAACTGGGACAAAAGCTGGTACAGAAGGCTATGCACCAGTTGAACAACTTCGCAGTGGCAAGGTTTATCCAGCCAGCGATTTGTATAGTTTGGGCGTTACCTGCATTCATCTGCTGACAGGAGCAGAACTGGATGAACTTTACGATTCGCTGGAGGGTTGCTGGGTATGGCGAGAGCTTCTGAGAAACAGGGGAAAAGATATCAGCAAGCAGCTGAGTCAAGTTTTGGATAAGTTGCTCAAAGACTATGTGAAAGAACGCTATCAATCGGCAGACCAAGTGCTACAAGACTTGAAGGGCTCACCTACTCCGCCCTCGTCTACGCCACCACCATTGCCAAAACCCCAGAATTGGAGAGCTGTCCACACCCTCAATGGGTTATACCAGGTTAATTCCGTCGCTATTAGCATGGATGGGCAGATTGTAGTAAGTGGTAGTGATGACAAGACTATCAGGATTTGGCAGCTGACAAGTGGTCAACTAATTCACACTCTCAAAGGACATTCAGACGATGTGAATTCCGTCGCTATTAGCGCGGGTGGGCAGATTGTAGTAAGTGGCAGCAGCGACAAGAGTGTCAAAATTTGGCAGATGACAAGTGGTCAACTGATTCACACTCTCAAAGGGCATTCACACTGGGTTAGTTCCGTAGCCATTAGTCCGGATGGGCAGACTCTAGTTAGTGGCAGTGGAGACAAGAGTATCAAGATTTGGCACCTGGTTAATGGTAATCTGATTTCTTTTAAGGGACATTCCAGCTATGTTCGTTCTATCGCCATT
>CAZZWA010000743.1:0-1696 GCA_964657555.1 uncultured Microcoleus sp. | reverse complement strand
TATTAAAAATTGGGTCATCGTTACCTGTAAAAAGTAAGAAAAATGCAAAAATAGGTAAATATCTATACCGTTTCCGTAAAAAGACGGTAAATATATAGATAACCGTGTGTGTGCTGATACCAAATCTGTTATTCAATGAATAATATTGAGAAAGTTCTGGAAGCTGTGGAAAAAGTTCTGCTATCCCGGCAACTCAGTCCTGTCGAGCGATTAGTTCTACGTCAGTCGTGGCTCGGACGAGGTTATAGTGAGATGGCACAGGATTCTGCATATGGTATCCCTCATATCAAGGAAGTTGGCTCTCGATTATGGCATGAGCTCTCAGGAGTCTTAGGGGAGAGGGTCACGAAAAAAAATCTGCACTTAGTCTGGGATCAGTACCAGGAAAGCAAGACAATCCAGCAGCCAAGCCAGACGCCAAACGAGTTACCAACAGACACGGGAATACAAGAGAATGTTGCTAATGTTGCTTTAGTCACACAGACGGGCTGGCACTCAGCGCGGGAGGCAACCATGCTTTTTGAGGCAGCAAGGGGGAGAAAACTTAGGAGTACAGAGGCGAGGGAACACCCAAATTCTTCTCCTCCCTACGGCTTGACCCCTGTGCTCCCCAACGATGCAAGCCTTAAGGATAAAATTATGGCTGCATCCAGCAGCATAGAATATCCCAGTCGTCCTGTGCCAC
Source organism: uncultured Microcoleus sp. (assembly GCA_964657555.1). Taxonomy (GTDB): domain Bacteria; phylum Cyanobacteriota; class Cyanobacteriia; order Cyanobacteriales; family FACHB-T130; genus CAZZWA01. The sequence continues at coordinate 1,011 of CAZZWA010000743.1, read as the reverse complement.
TAGATTCTCCTCTTTACATCAATCGCCCTCCCATAGAAGAACTAGTATGCTCTGAAATTAGCCAACCAGGATGCCTCATCCGCATCAAAGCGCCCAGGAGGATGGGGAAAAGTTCGCTACTCAACCGGATTTTGGGTCATGGCAAAGCTATAGGGTACAAAACTGTCTATTTGGACTTTCAGGAAGCCGACAGAGCTGTTTTTACCTCTCTAGATAAATTTTTGCGCTGGTTCTGTGCCAACGTCAGCAGACAGCTACATCTCAAACCCATGCTAGATGATTATTGGGATGACGAGATGGGCAGCAAAGTGAGCTGCAAAATCTATTTTGAAGGATATCTGCTCAAGCAAATTAACACGCCTTTAGTCTTAGCTTTGAATGAAGTCAATCAAGTTTTTGAGCATACCCGTATTGCCCAAGACTTCCTGCCAATGCTGCGATTTTGGCACGAACAAGCACGGGCAGTCGAAAGTTGGCAAAAGCTCCGACTTTTGGTAGTTCACTCCACAGAAATCTATATTCCACTCAAGCTCAATCAATCTCCCTTCAACGTTGGGCTATCGATTAAGCTACCACAGTTGAGCTTAGAGCAGGTGCAAGATTTAGCACAGCGTTATGGACTTGATTGGAGAGATGGCACTGAAACCCAGCAACTGATGGCAATGGTGGGGGGACATCCCTATCTTGTAAACGTCGCATTTTATCACCTGTGTCGAGAAGAGATAACTTTAGAGAAGTTATTGCTAGCCGCTGCCACGTCATCTGGAATTTATAGCCAGCATTTGCTGGGTTATTTGGCAATGCTCCGAGAGGAACCACAATTGTCATTAGCTATGCAACAAGTTGTGACTGCTGATGAAAGTGTGCCAATAGAAGCGATCGCTGCTTACAAGTTAGAAAGCATGGGTTTAATCCATCTGGATGGAAATCAAGCAACACCAAGCTGTGAGTTGTATCGTCTCTATTTTCGCGAACAGCTAGAATTGGAATTTGGACAAATTTAGTTAAAAT
>CAZZWA010000742.1:0-1699 GCA_964657555.1 uncultured Microcoleus sp. | reverse complement strand
TGGACAAGTGGGAAGTAGCGGCTATGGCATTGCTGTGCAGGCGGTGAGTAACGCTCAAGGAACTGTACAACTGAGAGTGAATCTGACAAAACCTGCTCCCAGTCAAATGGCATCAACTGTGATTGCCTATCCCTATCACATTATTCTTGTGCCACGAGAAAAGCTGCCTGTCACTTCCCAAACAATGTGGTTTGTATATGATTCAGAAAACAAACTGCTTGTGCAGACCAAGTTTCCTTAACCGTGTAGAAAGCAACAGATAAAGTGAGCAAAACGGTTAAACTGGAGAGTGTCCAAGTGGTGAAACAAGGATAATGAGTTCTCTCAGGGCATCTCCACAGGGGTTAAAAGTCGTTCAGCAGGCCCTAGACAGACTCGGATGGACAAAAGCGGCAACTGCTTGGTGTCAGGTTGCTTACACTACACCAGCCACCTTGAGGCGGTTTTGGCGGCGAGTGCCGATTAAAAAAGAGTCCTTTCTTCAGATTTGTCAGGCTGTCGGGGTAAATTGGAAAGAAATTGCTGAGCAAGAGGAAATTACTGCTAGGCGGCAAGATTGGGGTGAAGCACCGGATGTCTCAGTTTTTTATGGTCGCACTGAAGAGCTAACCGCCCTTGAGAAATCGATTGTAAAAGACCGTTGCCGCCTATTAGTACTATGGGGTATGGGGGGAATTGGTAAAACGGCTCTGTCAGTGAGGATTGCCAAGCAGTATCAAGATGAGTTTGAGTACGTCATCTGGCGGAAACTCTGTCATGCCTCACCAGTCAAAGAACTCTTGGCAGACTTAATTGAATTCATCTCTGGCGACCAGGAAATTAATCAGCCAGCAACCTCACACGATCAAGTCTTGAAACTAATTGATTTTCTGCGTCAAGGTCGCTGTTTGCTTGTATTAGATGGTTGGGAGACGGTGCTGCAAAGTGGTGAAACAGTCGGTTCCTATCGAGAGGGATTTGAGGGGTATGGTGAGCTACTTAAACAGGTGGGAGACCTCTCTCACCGTAGCTGCCTAATGCTGACAAGTCGAGAAAAGCCTAAAGAAATTGCAGCTTTAGAAGGCAACAATCGACCCTGCCGCTCATGGCAACTGCATGGGTTAGGGGAAGCAGCACAGGAAATTTTTAAAGAGAAAGATTTATCTGATCGGGAAGACTGGGAGGAACTAATAAACTCTTACAGAGGCAATCCCTTAGCGTTAAAGATAGTTTCTACAACCATTCAAGATGTATTTGGTGGTCGTGTTTCTGAATTTTTAAATAAAACTCTGTTTTTAGGTGATTTTGAATATTTGTTGTCTGAGCAGTTTGCTCGATTATCAGAGTTAGAAAAAAAGATTATGTATGATATAGCAATTGCTCAAGTTCCTGTTTTATGTAGCGAATTACCAGAAAACAGACTGTCAGAAGTATCAGCAGCCAAATTACTCACGGCTTTGGAATCATTGGCGAGGAGGTCTCTCATTGAAAAGATTAAGGAAGGAAATGAAACACTGTTCATGCTGCAACCTATGGTGCTCAAATATGTTATGAGGAAATATGCTCAAGCCAACCTAACTTGAAAACAGATGGGTTGGTGGGGAGCCGGGGGAGCAGAATTTGAGACCCGTATTAGATGCAGGAATTAGATAACTTATTTTTCGTAGTTCCCTGAGCCGCCGTTGTGAGTGAAGCTCATGGAAGCTATGTGCGAAGAGAT
>CAZZWA010000741.1:0-1700 GCA_964657555.1 uncultured Microcoleus sp. | reverse complement strand
GACAAAGCAGCTAAGTCTGGAGTCATTGAGAAGTTGGGCTTGAGGATTTACGCTGGTGGACCGGATGGTGCATTGACGCTGCTTTCAACCATCGCTAATTCGATGATTACCGTTGCCGGTACGGTTTTCTCGGTGACGCTTGTTGCCCTTACCCTGGCTTCCCAACAGTTTGGGCCGCGAGTGCTGCGCAACTTTATGCAGGACGAGAAATATCAGTTTGTGCTTGGCACGTTCCTCTCCACGTTCATGTACTGTTTGCTGGTGCTGCGGAGTGTTCGTGTAGATAAAGATAATCAGTTTGTACCGCACACTTCCATCACCATTGCCATCTTGCTAACGATCGCCAGCATCGGCGTACTCATCTACTTTATTCATCATGCTTCAACCTCGATTCATGCATGGCACATCATTAGGGAGATTAGTGATGAACTGGAAACTAATATTGATTACCTGTTCTCTGAGACTTTTGGGGATTGCACTCCCAGGCACAAGCAGCAGTGGGTTGAGGAAATCCCTATCGGATTCGACCAAGAAGCCTTCCCAATTTTGGCAGATGGTAGCGGTTATATTCTGACAATTGATTACAACCACTTGATGAAAATCGCTTCGTCAAAAGCTCTCCTGCTACATATAAAGCAGCGCCCAGGCAAGTTTATCGTGCAAGGTAGTGAGATGGTGAGGGCTTGGCCTAGGGAACGCGTTAATCGCAAGCTCACTAAGCAGATCAATAAAGCCTTCATTTTGGGTAGAGAACGCACGGCATTCCAGGATGTGGAATTTTCTATTAAGCAGCTGGTGGAGATTGCCATTCGTGCTATTTCCCCTGCTGTCAACGATCCGTTCACAGCCATTCGGTGTATAGATCAGCTCAGTGTAGCGCTTTGCCGTCTGGCTCAAAGAGATTTCCCGTCTCCCTACGGCTATGATCGCGACAAAAACCTCTGCTTGATTGCCGACCAAGTGACATTTTCCGGAATCGTTGACGATGCCTTTCACCAAATTCGGCAGTACGGACGCTCAGATGTGGCAGTAACAATCCGCTTGCTGGAGGCGATCGCGGTAATCGCTGAACATGCCCACAGTCAAAAGAACCGTGCATCCCTGCTACGCCATGCGTGCATGATCGAACGTGGTAGCCAGGAGGGGATTCTCGAAGAACTGGACAGAAAGGATGTTGAGGCGCAATACCAAGTCGTAGTGAAAGCACTAACCCAAGACTAAGGGGAAATAATTTTCTTCGGCTATCTATTTAAGCCTAAGACCATTGACAAGGAAACATACCAATCGCCACAACGGCAATAATATAGCGATTCTCGATTCAATTTTGAATAAAGTATATCTCTATGGTTTTTCTTGTAGCTCTCTGGTACAGAATTGATTTTGTTTCAAAAGTTTATTCGCCATTCTGTTTAGTATCCAGGCGGCAAATAATCTAATAACTAATAGAAAGAGCAAAAATGGCTAAGGCTAACCCAATCAGGTCAAACCCTCCAGTTTTATCCAAATCTAGAATAATAACTTTTCCAGATACGGCTATTAAAGAGGTGACGAGCACCAACTCACTTTGAATAACGGGCTTTTTCAGATAGGCAGTAAGATTTTCCAAAATTTCCAGGGCAATCAAAACGTCTAAACACATCCCAAAAATTTTGAACAAAGTTTTGCTAAAGGACTCATCGGCTTTTACAAACAGCGTTGAA
>CAZZWA010000740.1:0-1708 GCA_964657555.1 uncultured Microcoleus sp. | reverse complement strand
TGACTTGTGCAATCAATCGGATTCTGCTTGTCCCAACTATGCGTCCGCCTTCAAAAAAGCCCTCTGCTTTAAGCCTAAGTAAGGTCAGGAGGTCTTAGATTCGTAAAATTGGTAGCTCTGTAATGCTTGTCAATCATCTTTGCACTGGTTCCAGTCCATCTGCCGATTGCACTACTATTAATGCACGCTTCAACACACAAACTAATAAATGTGTGTCTGCACTGGTGGCTCTTGCGATAAGGAATGTTGCATTTCTCTAAGATTGACTTCCAGGCACGGTTAGAGAAATTGTGCTGGTCAATAAATTGTCCTTTGGGACTGGCAAATAGAAAGGCTTCAGGATCGGTAGTTTCAGGTCTGATAGCATCTAAAATTGCTTGAACCTCAGGGGTAATTGGAAAATCCCGTTTCCTCTGAGTTTTTAAGCCCTCCTTCAAAGCTAAGCCATGTTCGGACACGACAACCGATTGTCTGAACTTAATCGCAGTATCTCCAACGTGCTTCCACTGCAATGCAATAACCTCAGAAGGACGAGCACCTGTGAAGAAGAGGAATTTTACATAGTTTGTGTAGTGACTGTAGTAGCGATTGCTAGCAAAGGTGCTAATGATTAAGTCTCGCTCAGCTTTGGTAAATGGGTTTACATCCTCATCCTGTAATGCTCCTTTGGGAGTTCTGACTTTCATTGTCAGGAAGGGGTTGGATTCAATGAGCCCCTCTTCAAGAGCCCAACTGCAACAGGCTTTAAGCTGAGTTAAACAACGTTTGGCAGCATCGGGAGAGAGGTTAGCCAGCAGATAGTCGCGGATAAGTGCAGCATCATCCAGTGACTTGCTGGGAAACCTGCTGATATGGTTCTTATGTTTGGTAAAGTCCTTTGCGTAGGTGCTTGGGCTGACTTGAGGTTTTTTAAATTGCGAGTACTTCTCCCACAGTCCATCCAATGTCGGTTGGGTTTTGGCTGGGGGATTGGGGAAAATGGGGGGAATTGGTGTAACAGTGCTGAGGGAGGCCGTAGGTTGATATTTCTGGAGGCTGAGATCTACTTCACCATAATCAATGTCACGCTGAATCATCCTCACTGTGTTGCCAACCCTTTGACGATTGAGCGGCGTATCGTCGTAACCTGTCGACAAGTAGAAGCGCTTCCTCTTAATCTCGCCGTTCTCCTCGACAGGGTATGAGAAAACAATCTGCAACCGACCCTTCGTGTTCTTGAACTGAACGGAACCCTTGCTACCCTTTCCTTGCTTATCTTTGGAGTACATTTGCGCTCTTGAGAGGTAGTGTATCTGTACTATAGCGCATTTCCCCCAATTTTCCCCCAATCTGCTGCCTAAACTGACCTGAAAATACCCAAAAAATAGAACGGGTGTAGGGTGAGCCATGAAGCGAAAAAGCTCCAAACCGCTTGCAGTTCGGGCTTTTCGCTTTATTTACTGAAATGCCAGGAGGCGGACTTGAACCGCCGACACGAGGATTTTCAGTCCTCTGCTCTACCAACTGAGCTATCCCGGCAACTGAGGCGACCGATTTTCGGCGCTTTATTAAGTTAACAAAGTTATGAGGCATTGACAAGTCCCTATTAAAAGAGTTTTCAGAACAGTCAAAACAGCCCAGCCAAAAACACTTCATCTGTTGCCGTTGCATCCCTAGAGACTTATTTAGAGGAGCAGCAACTATAAACAGCAGTGGTGAACAAGCTGTT
>CAZZWA010000739.1:0-1719 GCA_964657555.1 uncultured Microcoleus sp. | reverse complement strand
CGCCGGTTGCTGCTAGAAGGGGATCGGCAATTGGTTCAAGAGCGAGCTGAACTATTGCTATACGCGGCAGATCGAACTCAGCATGTTGAGGAACTGCTCAAGCCCCATTTGGCAAAAGGGGCAATTGTTTTGTGCGATCGCTACACAGACTCTACTGTCGCCTACCAGGGCTATGGTCGGGGTCTTAGTCTCACCTTAATCAATCAGCTCAACCAGATTGCCACTGAAGGGCTGGAAAGCCACTTAACTTTATGGCTGGATGTCGATGTAGAGATAGGATTGGCACGGGTGCGGCGACGGGGAGTAGCTGATCGGATAGAACAAGCAGATTTGGAATTCCATCGGCGAGTGCAGCAGGGTTATAGAGAGTTAGCCAAAGCAGACCCAGAGCGGATTGTGCGGGTAGAGGCTAGCGGTTCACCGGAAGAGGTGCAACAGCAGATTCAGGCAATCTTAGTTCAATCCCTAAGGAAAGCGGACAACAAACAGAGGACAAATGACTAATGACCAACTTATAAATGCTTTTGCACCACTTGTAGGACAACGTCAGGCGGTTGAGCTATTGACTCAGGCAGTAGCTCAAAACCGGATTGCTCCTGCTTATCTATTTGCTGGTGCTGCCGGTGTAGGCAAAAGCCTCGCTGCACGGTGCTTTGTAGAACTTCTATTTTATACTAGTAGACGGTCAGGAGAAAACAAACGGCATTTGGGCAACCATCCCGATCTGTTGTGGGTAGAGCCTACCTATCTCCATAATGGCGTCTTGCTGTCAGCCACGGAAGCCGCATCTGCCGGTGTGAAGCGCAAAGCTCCTCCTCAAATTCGGCTGGAGCAAATCCGGGAAATTGCCCAGTTTCTAGGTCGTTCCCCCTTGGAAGCATCGCGTTCGGTAGTCGTGCTCTCAGCAGCAGAAACAATGGCTGAGGCGGCGGCAAACGGCTTGCTGAAAACGCTGGAAGAACCGGGACGGGCGACTCTCATTTTGATAGCACCTTCTCCGGAGTTGTTATTACCGACGCTAGTGTCGCGCTGTCAGCGGATTCCTTTTCATAGCTTAGACCAAGCTTGCATGAGTCAGGTACTCACCTTGACTGGTTACGAAGAGGTTTTGGCTGATTCGGCAGTGTTGAGCTTAGCTCAAGGGAGTCCAGGGAAAGCGATCGCCTCTTGGCGACAACTCCAAACAATTCCTAATGAGTTACTTGAAGCTGTTACTAAACTGCCCAAATCCGTTCGTACTGCTCTTGAGTTAGCCCGTACAATTGACAAAACTCTGGATACAGAAGCTCAGCTTTGGTTGGTGGATTATCTTCAGCACTGCTACTGGCAGCAGTTTTTGGCAGGAGTAATTCAGCACTCGCCTCTACAACAGCTAGAAAAAGCCAGAGCTAGCCTACTCTGCTATGCTCAACCGCGACTAGTTTGGGAAGTGACACTGATGCAGATGAGTCAAGCAGCTGTTTTCTAAAAAAACTTTTTATACAACACTCTGGTTAAAAAATTTTCTGCTTTCAGGGTTACAAAAGTAGGGCGTCATTAATCTTGATATTAAGTAGGTTGCCCTGAGTATCTTACAAATGGGTAGAGCGCCAGTGTTCTCTTGTAAAGGGGCGCGGGACTTGGGAAAAGCCCGCGTCTATCAATTCGCGCACTTTTCGCTACCCATTAAACAAGAGCCAATGTTGGGTTTCGTGCCTCAACGGATCGAGTGAGCCCTTT
>CAZZWA010000738.1:0-1720 GCA_964657555.1 uncultured Microcoleus sp. | reverse complement strand
TCGTCTAAGTAATCGGCAACAGCCGCAGAAACCAGGATTGTATTTGGTTCTGCTGCTTCTTGCAGGCGAGAGGCAATATTGACTGTTGGTCCAATAGCAGTGTAGTCAGACCGTTCTGCGCTACCAAACATGCCTACTACGGCAGTTCCTTGGTGAATGCCACACCGAAACTGTACGGGTACGCAACCATTGCTACCTAAGATGCCTTGCTCTTGCCATTTCTGGTTCAGCTGATCTAGAGAGCGGTGCATCGCTTTAGCTGCTGCGATCGCCCGCCGTACCTGCTCGTTTGGGGTCAGATCTTCTGGGGCACCAAATAAGGCCAAAATTGCATCGCCCATAAATTTATCAACTGTGCCGCCATTATCAAAAACAGCCTTGGTCATCGCTTCCAGATACTGATTGAGCAACTCTGCGACCCGGCGAGATCGCAAGGTGTTTGCTAGACTGGTAAACCCTACGATATCGCTGAATAGAACTGTGATCAGGCGTGGTTCCGGGCGCAAATCCAGTATGAGTTCCCCCTTAGCACATTGCTCCACCATCACTGACGGTAAAAAGCGCCTCAGCACCGACTCTGTCAGGTAATTATTCAGTTCCACGATCCGTCGCTCGTTGGCCTTCAGGGCTAGTAAATTTCGGACTTCTGCCAGGAGTTCCCTGTGATTAAAAGGCTTGGCCAGATAGGCATCCGCACCTCTTTCTGTCCCCTCAATCCGAGTCTCTTCATCTGCCTTAGCTGTCAGCAGGATAATTGGCCTTCCCTTGAGATCTGGATGCTCCCGGAGCATCCGAATCATATCCAAGCCTGATACTAAGGGCATCATCAAGTCTGTCACGATTAGGTCTGGATTATGCTGAGCAGCCATCTGGAACCCTTCATCGCCATTACGGGCGAGCACCACTTGATAATCCCCCTGCTGGAGAATACTTGACACATAGGCGCGTAGATCTGGGTTGTCGTCTACTACCAGGATTTTGGCACGAGGTGATTGGGAAGATGAAGAAGTTGCATGCTTCTCTTCGCTGGTTCCTAGTCCCCCATCTCCCATCTCCAGTTCCTCAACACCCTCTACTTCCAGATCAGCCAATTCTACTGCCGCACGCAAAGATTCTACTTCTGTTGGCACTTCCAGCACATGATCCAAGGGGAGGTGAGACGTTCCTGTACGCAGCCAAACAGTAAAGGTCGTGCCTTGAGTGTAAATAGACTCAACAGAAATTTGACCGTTGTGGAGTTCGACCAGCTCTTTCACTAAAGCCAGACCCAAGCCGCTACCTTCATAAGAGCGGTTAACCGACCCTTCCGCTTGGCGGAAACGTTCAAACAAATGAGGAATTTGCTCGGGGCGAATACCAATACCAGTGTCTATCACCTGCAATCTGACATGGTCGCCAGTTGGTTTCACCCTAACGGTAATTCTGCCACCAGGAGGAGTGAACTTCATGGCATTGGAAAGGAGATTATACAAGACTTTATCAAATCTTTCCAAATCTAAATAAACTGGCGGTATAGCTTCGAGTTGGGATTCTAGACGCAGCTCTTTTTTCTCACAGTAAGGGCGAAATGTTTCAACAATTCGCTCGACAAATTCCACTAAGTTACTGGGACGGAAACTTGCTTGCATCTGACCAGCATCAAGTCTTTGGATGTCAAGCAACTGATTCACCAGTCGGAGTAAGCGGCGAGAATTCCGCAGGGCGATCGCGGCCATATTTA
>CAZZWA010000737.1:0-1726 GCA_964657555.1 uncultured Microcoleus sp. | reverse complement strand
CAAACAGCGCCCTGATAGCCTTTTCTGGGGCTCTCCCAGCTACAATGTTCAGCTTCGTGCAACATAGTGTAGGAAAGAGAAACAACAAAGAATTGATCAACTCGCCTCAGTCCTGTAGGATACACGGGAAGCCAAGCTTGAGGATGTGCCTGAAACGGCACGGAATGCTCCATAAGACCAAAGGTAATTAATGGCGGGATCAGCCCAAGAATCCCCGTTGATTTATGATGGGGAGTGTTAACTGATACTTCATATTCCACACTTTTCCATGACGATTGTTAATATTATTCAAACCATCTGGTCACTATCTGCTTTGGCACTGATTATTTTAGTTTTGCTCCACAGTCCCAAAGGAGATGGCATCGGTGGTATTGGTGGCCAAGCCCAGCTATTTACCAGCACAAAGAGTGCAGAAACAGCTCTGAATCAAGTCACCTGGACACTTACTGTCATATTTATCGGCTTAACCGTGATTCTGAGCGCAGGCTGGTTGGGCAAATAGCTTTTAGCTGATTTTCTCTTCTGAAGTAAAAAAGCATGTATCTATGGTTGTCCATAGAAACTGTAACTACAACAGGAGGAGTCAAAATTAAAAACACAAAGCTAAGGAGTCGTGAGTGGAGCATCTGGACAAGTCTTGCTGCACTTGCGACGCTACTTTTGAAGGGTATGGGTAAAGCACTGTTTGTAAAAAGACTTGTACCCATAGCGCTAATAGCCATTTGCTTGCTAGTCATTTTCTCCCAGTTGCAGTCAGCTAGCAGCAATGAGGTGGCAGGATCTCAAACTCCAATCCAGTTGTCTCTAGACAGGATACCACCAGCCCAAGCTCACTCTTTGCCGCCAACGTTAGTGCAATGGCAAGACGCCACCAACAGCGGCGATTATTTCTCTCAAGTGAAGCAAACGCGTGTAGGTTATTTGGTCTGGTCTCAGTTTCCTGTTAAGGTTTACGTGGAACGCCCTCCAGACTCAGTTGGGGAATCCCCAGAAAACCGTCGATTTCACCAGTGGGCGATCGCTGTAATCAAGGCGTTGCAGGAATGGAGTGTCTACTTACCGCTGAGAGTGGTTGAGCAACAGTCGATGGCTGATATAACAATATGGCGATCGCGCCCTCCCCTCCAAGTCTCTTTCAACAGCGACACTGGCCAATTCCAACTACCCCGCGCTCGCTCGGCACAAACCCATTATCAGTTATATATCAGCCAATCTTTAGGGGGCACAACTATTTTGTCCCACCACTGCACTATCCGGCTGAGCCCTACTCAAAGCGACAATTATATCCAGGCTGCTGCCCGTCACGAGATCGGCCATGCCTTAGGCATCTGGGGGCATAGCCCTCTAGAAACAGACGCTCTCTACTTTTCCCAGGTGCGCAATCCTCCCCCAATTTCTCCTAGAGACATCAACACCCTGAAACGAGTTTACGAACAGTCTACCCGTCTCGGATGGCCGTTGGTGCAATAATATTCTCCCCACTTACAGCAATTTTCGTCTTGGTACAGCAGAGTCCGACCTCCCCCCTTACTAAAGCTGTTGGCGCGGAGGTCTCACCCCGCAGGCAGTTCTTGAGCTAATTGTATGCAGGAGAAGCAGGGGGAAAGAGAAATGAACCTCCAGAGCCTCTGTTTATTCCAAGATCTAACTAGGAAATGAGGATGGTGAGGGGTATTACCCCTGAATAGTCAACAGTATTCCACAAAGGAGGAGTAAGTTTCAAAGC
>CAZZWA010000736.1:0-1743 GCA_964657555.1 uncultured Microcoleus sp. | reverse complement strand
TTCGCTATTAGCCAGGGAATTAATTCCCTGGCGGGTCATCGGGTAGGTGCAAGATGTCAGTATACCTACTTATGAGTCATTGATGGACTGGTGACTAATTGCACAATTGCTTGAACTAAGCCTTCCAAAGTATATTCTTGCGCTTCTACATCCACTCGTCCCAGCAGTTCTTGGCAGGTTTTAGATGTTTGAGGGCCAATGGAAGCGATGCAAACCCCCTCTAACCAATCGGCTGGTAGGGGTGGTTCGCAGATCGCCTCTACAAGTTCATAGAAATTTTGCACGGTTTTGGAACTGGCAAAGGTAATCACATCCACAACTTTACGCTGGAGGGCGTCTAAGGCTTGAGGGGCGATTGCTGCCGGACACCGAGACTCATAAGCTGCTACGTCTACCACTGCTGCACCTTTAGCAGTTAATTCCTTTACCAAAACCTCCCGTCCTCCAGTTTCCACTCTGGGAAACAATACTTTTTGGCCTTCTAACTGTTCTGGAAAGTGTTCAGCTAGAGAATCTGCCACAAAGTTTGGTGGAATAAAGTCTGGCGTTAACCCATGCTGTTGCAGACTTTGGGCTGTTTTCTGACCAACGACGGCAATTTTGAGAGTAGCTAAAGCACGCGCATCTTTCCCTTGGACTGCCAGCCGTTCAAAGAAATAGGCTACGCCGTTGGTAGAAGTGAGAATCAACCAGTCAAAGTCAGTGATTGTCGCGATCGCCCGATCCAACGCTTGCCAACTAGAAGGCGGGCCAATTTCCAAAGCTGGCATTTCAATGACTGTTGCACCTGCTTGCTGGAGGCGATCGCTAAACTGACTTGACTGTCCAACTGAGCGCGTTACTAAGATAGTTTTACCTGCTAATGGGAGTGAGATTTGATTCATAATCGCTGGCATCCTATTTGGTTCTGGGACATTTGTGCTTGGGGCAAATATCCCAGGAGTGATGCCTAAGGAAGAATCAGGAGATTGCAAATACTCCCGCAACCCCACCACCTCACCAATCACAATCACAGCAGGCGAGAGAGAACCCTCCCCTACTGTTTGCTCCAAAATATTAGCTAATTGACCGATCCAAACCTGTTGTTGAGGAGAACCACCATTGCGGATCACAGCAACTGGGGTATGGGGCGATCGCCCATGTCGGTGCAACTGGTGGACAATTTCGCTCAGTTGACGAGTGCCCATCAAAATCGCTAAAGTGTCAATCTGCACGAGTGCTTCCCAGTCCAAATCATCTGGTTGGTGAGCTGTCAAAACTGCAAAACACCGACTCATAACCGGGTCAGTCAGCGGAATGCCAGCCAGCAAAGGTGCTGCTAGGGCTGAGGAAATCCCCGGCACAACTTCAAATGGACAATGAGCTGCTATTAATGCTTGAATTTCTGAAGTAGAGCGACCAAAAATAAACGGGTCGCCACTCTTGAGCCTGACAACCCGTTTCCCTTGGACACATTGCTCCACTAACAGCTGATTAATCTCGCCTTGTGGCCTACTGGGGCGTCCGCCTCGTTTGCCCACATCTAGCTTCAGGCAATTAGTCGGCGCTAGCTCTAATAGCTGCGCATTTACCAAGGCGTCGTAGATTAACACTTCTGCTACTGCAAGCAGCTGTTGTGCCCTTACAGTTAAGTAGGCCGCATCTCCCGGCCCTGCACCCACAAGGTAGACTTTGCCTGTACCCTCAGTCATGATTTAGCTTGAGCTTGGAATGGCATCGTTTTGATTAGACTGACAGCTGACT
>CAZZWA010000735.1:0-1753 GCA_964657555.1 uncultured Microcoleus sp. | reverse complement strand
CAATTACCAATTACCAATATGGCAAATTCTGCCTTACCTCAACCTACTCGTCCCCAACCTAGTGGACCTCGTTCAGGGCGCAAACATACGCCTAAAGTAGATACATCTGGGCTTTACCAAAGAGCTGTTAAAGAAGCCTTTGTAAAGCTCAACCCGCGAATTCAGGTGAAAAGCCCAGTCATGTTCATAGTTTTGGTGGGTACAATTATCACCGCCATCATGACTGTTGACCCGAACATATTTGGCCCAGTCGAGGGTAAAAACTTACAGTTTTTTAATGGCCTGATTACTTTGATTCTGTTCTTCACCGTTGTGTTTGCCAACTATGCTGAGGCGGTGGCAGAAGGACGCGGTAAGGCGCAAGCAGATGCCCTGCGAGCGACCAAGTCAGACACCACTGCTCGGAAACTCTTGCCCAATGGTGAAATTCAAGAAGTGAGTTCCACAACACTCAGACGAGGCGATCTGGTGAAAGTTATTGCTGGGGATATCATCCCAGGTGACGGGGAAGTGATTGATGGGGTCGCCAGTGTGGATGAATCAGCAATTACGGGGGAATCAGCTCCCGTACTGAAGGAACCTGGGTCGGACGTTGCCAGTTCTGTCACAGGTGGTACGCGCATTCTCTCAGATGAACTCACCATCCGAGTCACTGCCGACCCTGGAAAAGGGTTTATTGACCGGATGATTGCCTTGGTGGAGGGCGCAGAACGCACTAAAACTCCTAATGAAATTGCCCTGACGGTCTTACTAGCGGTGTTGACCCTAGTGTTTCTCTTCGTTGTAGCCACACTGCCAACAATTGCCAAATATGTCAACAGTCCAGTCAGTGTAGCACTGTTGATTGCCCTGCTCGTAGCGCTGATTCCCACAACGATTGGGGGATTACTGAGTGCTATTGGGATTGCCGGGATGGACAGAGTTGCTCAGTTTAACGTCATTGCCACCTCTGGACGGGCAGTAGAAGCTTGCGGAGATATCAACACGCTAATTTTGGATAAGACAGGGACTATCACCCTGGGTAACCGCTTGGCAGATGAGTTTATCCCAGTCAATAATCACTCGCTCAAGGAAATGGCCAAAATCTCCCTGGAGGCGAGCGTGTTTGATAATACGCCAGAAGGAAAATCAATTGTCCGACTGGCACAGCAGTTAGGTGCAAGGGTTGATTTTGAAAATAGCGCCGCAGAAGGGATTGAGTTTTCGGCTAAAACTCGTATGAGTGGAACGAACTTGCCTAACGGGACTCAGGTGCGAAAGGGAGCCGTGGATGCCATTAAAGGATTTGTGCGATCGCGCGGTGGCTATCTGACTCCCGACCTCGATAACGCTTACGCACAGATTTCCCAACTAGGAGGCACTCCTCTAGCGGTTTGCTCTAACGAGGATGTCTACGGAGTCATTTATCTCAAAGACATTGTCAAACCAGGGATTCGCGATCGCTTTGACCAGATGCGACGGATGGGCATTCGCACCATCATGCTGACAGGCGACAACCGGATTACGGCTTCCGTGATTGCTCAAGAAGCTGGTGTAGATGACTTCATTGCCGAAGCAACGCCAGAAGACAAAATCGCCGTCATCCAACGGGAGCAAGCAGAGGGCAAATTGGTGGCAATGACTGGTGATGGCACCAATGATGCGCCAGCACTGGCACAGGCAAATGTCGGGGTGGCGATGAACTCTGGCACGCAAGCGGCTAAAGAAGCAGCCAACATGGTGGATTTGGACTCTGACCCCACAAAGCTGATTG
>CAZZWA010000734.1:0-1753 GCA_964657555.1 uncultured Microcoleus sp. | reverse complement strand
TCCACCTATGTTTAGTGAACCTAAGTTGAGCAGGGCGCTAGGCTGTCTTGTCGGGGAGATTGGCGACACAGCCAGAAGTGGAAGTCCCCGAAACCTAGACGCGTATGTGAACGCTGAAACTGCTTCTGGAGCATGAAAAAGTGTTTGCCAGAAAGCCAGGGTTTTTGCCGGATCAGGAAAACTGAGTTCTTAATTTTGGATAAAGTTGAGCTAAAGGCGTGGGGAGGATTCAGGCAATCGTGCCAATAGAGCGCAAGCGTCGAAACTCTTTTGGAGATGAACTATACCAACGCTTAAAAGCGTGATTGAAGGCACTGGTTTCCGAAAAGCCCAGGAGAAACGCTACTTCACAGATTGCCAAATCTGTGTTTTGCAGATAGTATAATGACGCATCTCGTCGCATCTCGTCTAATACCTCTCGGTATGAAGTACCTGCCTCCTTAAGTTTCCGTTGCAGGGTACGAGGTGCAACATTCAGGCGTTTTGAGGTCGCCTCAGATCTGACATTCCCTTTCTGAAGTCCTTCATTGATGGCTCGTCGGACATCGTCTAGAAAATTACTCATTGGGGGAAATCTTTTGAGTAAGTCTTCGCCATAGTGCTCTAACACAGCACAAAGTCCTGGTTCTGCTTTCAACATAGGTACCTGGAGAAGTGCTACATCCATCTGGATATAATTAAATGGTTGATTAAAGTCTAAGGGGCAACAAAACTTTTGCTGATATGCTGTCAAGTCTATAGGTGTGGGGTGGCGAAAGCCGACGCTCTTGGGTATCCAGTTTAGCCCGGTCATAGCTCGGCTCATCTGAAGGATGTTGGCAATGATCCACTCGCTGATAGGTGGCGGTGGCGGGAGATGAACGGTCGGGAAGTCATAAATGAGTTGGGCAACCTGACCTTGAGTTGCAAACGTAAATTCAGCTCCCTGGTTGAGCAGTTGTGAATAGCGAATCATCCGTGTCCAGGCTTCGCCCTGGTTTGAGCTACTCTGCATGACATAGCCTAAGAGGTCAAAGGTGCCTACGTGGGCGAAGTCTGCAAGTCGCAAGCCAACATCAGATTGAGCGGAACGGTGTGTAATTTCTTGCCAGAGGGCGCAGTATTGATTGTAGGTGATGTAAGCATCGATATCGCTCAGGATGGGTTGCTCAATGCCAGTAGCAGACAGCATCAACTTGACATCCAGATTCATCTGAGCTGCTGCCTCCAAAATTCCCCTAATAGCTTTAATCGAGACTCTATTCATGCATCTAGTTAATGCAATGTGCGGCTAAGCTTTTCATTAATTATCTACGAAATGTCTTGCTTGCCAAGAATATTGGCTCTTTGGCTCTACCCGCGAACCCAACTTGATGCTGTAGTCAAGTCATACCAGTTAAATGGGAAGGTGCGATCACTTAACGAGCTAGTTTGTAAAACTTCTGACAAATCATTTTCTCAAAAGGTGCATAATTTTCCTTGTAATAACCAAAAATAGCAAGGTACTACCGTGGGTCACTTAATCGTTAAATTAGTTGCCTCTTCTGAAGAAATCACTGTAGCTCAATCAATCAGACGCGCAGTTTTTCAATTAGAACAAGGAGTGCCCCCAGACGTGGATTTCGATGGACAAGATGAAACAGCAACTCAGCTGATCGCTTATCTAGATCAGCAACCTGTAGGAACCGCTAGAATTAGATATTTAGATGACTATACTGCAAAAATAGAAAGGCTGGCTGTCTTGCCCATTGGGAGAGGACAAGGAATTGGCCAG
>CAZZWA010000733.1:0-1762 GCA_964657555.1 uncultured Microcoleus sp. | reverse complement strand
ATTCATTATCGAAAGGCGGCAGGGGTAGTCGAGGATTTTCGGGGTTGTTCATAGTGTGCTAGAGTAGCCTTTCAAGGCTTTCTATGAGCTAGCTCAAACTTAAATCTGATCCAAATCAACGAAGACCACCCGTGATGTACAGCGTTTCGCCAGTGATCCAGGCTGAATCGGAGGACGCGAAGAACACAGCGGCAGGTGCGATGTCCTCTGGCTGCCCGATCCGACCCAACGGGGTTTGCGCTTCAATCTGTCTCTGGAAATCGCTCTCGATCATTCCTGCTGCGTGCGTGCCCTCCGTTTCCACCATACCAGGATTGATGGAGTTAACGCGAATCTTGCGTGGACCGAGTTCTTTGGCGAGCGACTTAGTTACGGCATCGACCGCTGCTTTGGTAGCACCATAGACCGACTCATTCACGGGTCCGTAGGTGCTGACGATCGAACTAATATTAATAATGCTGCCGCCCTCTGAGCCGAAGTGCTTTACTCCTTCTTGTGAAGTGAGGATTAATCCCAGCACATTGAGATCGAACTGCCTGTGGAAGTGCTCTTCGGTGATGTCTTCAAGCGGGAGATGTTCATAAATTCCGGCGTTGTTGACCAAGATGTCGAGCCTGCCAAATACCTTTTGCGTCTGTGCAAAAAGACGTTCAATCTCTGCCTTTTTTGCAACATTTGCCTGTACTGCGATCGCCTTCCCACCAATTCTGGTAATTTCATCAACCACGCGATCGGCTCCTTCTTTGCTAGAGGCATAGTTGACAACCACTGCTGCACCTTCGGCTGCCAGATGTTTGGCAATCGAGGCACCGATACCTTTTGATGCGCCCGTCACGACGGCGATTTTTCCTTCTAGTTTTTTCATGATTATGAATGTTGTGGTTGTTGAGTTTGAAACAGGTGACCACTCATGCTCTGCAAAAGTTCACCCGCAGTAGGACAGAAGCGCTTAGAAAAGCAAACAAGATTTACTTGTAATTGGTAGACTCAGATAGCATCCGCCATTTTGCCATCTCTTGCTCGACGTAAGCGTTCTTCTCGGCTATTGCCTGAAGCGTATCCGTGCCCAGAGGTAACCGCAGGGGTGGTTCATCTGTGTTGACAATCTGAAGGATGGCTTGGGCGAGCTTAGTAGGATCTCCTGGCTGTTGATAATTACGTTCAGCCGCGATATCGCGAGTTTTACCGACAGTCTCAGCATAATCAGGGATTTGCGCTGCGCTATGACGTAGCGAACTGCCATCGAGGAAATTGGTGCGGAAGTATCCTGGCTCAACAACCGTAGCGTGAATCCCCAACGGTGCTAACTCGTCATGCAGGGCTTCGGTAATGCCTTCGAGTGCAAACTTGGTCGAGGAATATATGCCCCACCCTGCCGCAGATCGATAGCCACCGATCGACGATAAATTGATGATGTGTCCGGAGTGGTGCTGACGCATACTGGGTAGCACAGCACGGGTGACATTCAGCAGCCCAAAGACATTGGTTCGATAAACGCTCTCAACCTCTGAGGCACTGCACTCTTCGATCGCTCCCAGCAATCCGAATCCGGCATTGTTAACCAGCACATCGATCTGTCCAAATTTTTCCAGCCCTGTTGCAATCGCCGCTTTCACCTGAGCCTCGTTGGTTACATCCATGCTGAGTGTCAATACGTCTTTACTTGTCCCGAATTGTTGCAAATCGGTTTGATTGCGGGCGGTGGCAATTATAGCTGTAGCCACCTTCATTAGGACGCTGCTTGCTTGAGAACGGCTTCCAT
>CAZZWA010000732.1:0-1771 GCA_964657555.1 uncultured Microcoleus sp. | reverse complement strand
CCTAATTGGCTGGGGTCGGACACTTCTGGAATCGCATAGCCGTAGCCTGCATCCACTAGCACCAAACGATCAACTTTTTCGGGATGAGCAATGGCAAACATTGCCGCCGTTGCACCACCCATTGAGTGACCAACCAGCGAAGCGCGATCAAGCTCCAGGGCTTGATAAAGTCCGCCAATGAAATCAACCCAGGTAGCAGGTCGATAGTTGAGCAAGGGTTTATCTGACTGTCCCGCACCAATTTGATCTGGAGTGCTATTGGCAGGAAATTTAGCGAAAGTTTTATCTGTTTTGCAGCAAGGATTAGCCACCGCAAACCATCAAGTTTTTGTCGAACAATTGGCGACATCAAATTTTTAGAGATATCTATCTGTCAGCGCAATAATCCAGATTCAAAAATATGTATGGATACAGGTTCGTAAACCAGGTGTCCCAGACTTTTCTAGATTGCTGACTGCCGATGAAAGTATTAACTGTATTTTGCCATTGTCGATCATTAGCGGGTAGAACCATACCATAGGCATCACAGGTGAGAGGGCGTTCAGGGACTAAAGCATAATTAGCTAAAGGTAATTTTTGTCTGATGACTTCTGCAATTAACAGGATGCCATCGTTGGCAAAAGCATCAATATTACCCTGAGCTAGCGCTTGTACGCCCATAGCTCTTCCGGTTGCGCCTTGAAAATAAACTTTTCTGGTTTTAGGATACCTGCTCTGTACAACTTGTTCTGTAGTCGTCTGGCTCAGAACTCCCACTCTGAGACCCCTAAGATTGTCTAGTGGATTGACTTTGCTGCTATTGTCCTTTTGAATCAAGAAATGGGTGCCAGTAATAAAGAAAGGCGTAGAGAACGCTATACCCTTAATATCATCTTTGATAGTATTAGGCCCGCACTCCATCTGTACAGTGCCGTTTCTAACAATCTCAAAGCGATTTTCCAGGGTAGATTGCATGGTAATCTCTAGCTTGACTGGCGTCTTGAGCTGTTGCTGAAGTTGGTTTGCCAGAGAGCCCAGAAGACTCGTGCAATAGCCTATTGACTTGCCCTCAGCATTTACGTAGCCGAAGGGAGCAGCATCTTTTCTGATAGCAGCTTTCAAAACACCAGTCTTTTTAATTTCTTCCAGAACTGCCCGTGAGCCAGATACAGAAGCATTTGCAAGTTTGGGAATAATTGGCAGTGGAGGCGGCCCTCCAAATGCCTGTTGTAGCTGGTTGGGAGTAAGGGAACGGACAAGCTCCAGTTTGATAGGTTCTCGGCTGATTGCTTTGGCGTAGGCAGCACTCAGGAAAGCCCGGTATTCTGGGCGATCGCTCAGGTAGGTTTCTACAAATGCCAGACTCAACGCTTTGAGATACTTCCGTGCTAGTTGAGGATCTGGCCCAGAAAATAGGGTGCCTAAGTTGCCAAGCGGATCTGGCCCCCCCTCTGTTTGATCGGCAAATGTGTGACCGCTGCCAACCATTAAAGCCAAGTATTTTTCAGGGGTTGTTAGCCAGATAAAGGGATGGATCTGCTCTGGCACCGTAGGGGCAATCGTATCGTTGCTACCGCCTACGATCATGGTCGGGATCTGGATATCGCCTAAACTTTCCGGCCCCAGGATAGTGCTGGTTATCGGATCGACGGCGATCGCCGCTTTGATCCGAGAGTCGAGCAAATTGTAGTTGAAGGCGGGCAAGCGATCAGCGAGACACTGCAAAATGAGAGAAATATTCAGGGTCGGTTGATCGCCTGCACAATCTTGATGCAGTCGCTCGTGATTAATT
>CAZZWA010000731.1:0-1785 GCA_964657555.1 uncultured Microcoleus sp. | reverse complement strand
ATGCCAGGGCGAGGACACCTTGGTACCAGTTGCGAAATTTTTCAAAGTGGTGGTCAAACTTTTCGTGCAGTCGCCAAATAAAATCTTTCTTGACGGTTTTTTTGGCAGTCCTACCCGCACCTGTTTGAGTCTGGTGACCGTTGGGGTTATGGTGCTCTCCAGTGTGGTTGCTGCTAGTGTGATCACCCCTGGAATGGCGGTTCTCATTCTCGGCGTGTTCAGTATAAAGTTCTACTTCATCTTTCAGTAGATAGTCCGACATCATCGGCACTACGGTACGAGAGAGCAGGTAGGAAGCCATCATGGCAAAAACTACCGCCATTGCCAGGGGCACAAATAGGTATTTTGACACCCCAGACAAAAAGACCACTGGAATAAAGACGATACAGATAGACAGGGTAGCGACAAGGGCTGGAGTGGCGATTTGTTGAGCCCCATCTAGAATCGCCCGCTTGATCGGTTTGCCTTGTCCTAAGTTGCGATGAATGTTTTCAATTTCCACCGTAGCGTCATCCACCAGAATCCCGACAGCCAAAGAGAGTCCACCCAAGGTCATGATGTTGAGCGTCTGACCTAGGAAACTCATCACAATGATGGAGACCAGAATAGAAAGGGGAATTGAGACTGCTACGATCAGGGTGCTGCGCCAACTTCCTAGGAAGATGAGAATCATCGCTGCTGTGAGACAGGCAGCAATCAGACCTTCTTTGAGGACTCCCTCAATGGAAGCCTTCACAAAAATCGATTGATCGAACAGGAACTCGATATTCAGTCCGGGAGGTAGAGTCGTTTTGATGCGGGTCATGGCTGCTTTGACGCCATTGACGACTTCCAGGGTGGAGGCATTACCGCTTTTCAGAATGCTGAGCAAGCTGGATCGTCGTCCATTCTCGCGCACAACGTTCGTTTGCACGGCAAAGCCATCGCGGACTTGGGCCACATCGCGGATGTAGACTGTCGTACCATTAACTTGTTTAATCGGTAAGTTGTTGAGCTCGTCTATGACTTCCGGACTATTGTTAACTCGCACGGTGTAGTCGCGCTCGCCGATCTTCACATCACCAGCAGGCAGAATCAGGTTTTGGGCGCTAACCGCGTTGACGACATCAGTGGCAGAAAGATTTTTGGCATATAGCGCATTTGAGTCTATATCAACCATGATCTGCCGGGGTTTGCCGCCAAACGGCAAAGGCACCGAAGCTCCTCGAACTGTCGCTAACTGAACACGGATGAAGTTAGTGGCATAGTCGTTGAGTGCTTGCTCTGGCAGGGTGGCACTGCTCACACCCATCTGGAGGATCGGTACGCTGGAGGCGTTGT
Organism: uncultured Microcoleus sp.; assembly: GCA_964657555.1. Lineage (GTDB taxonomy): Bacteria > Cyanobacteriota > Cyanobacteriia > Cyanobacteriales > FACHB-T130 > CAZZWA01. The sequence goes on along the minus strand of CAZZWA010000731.1, from coordinate 465 downwards.
ATTGGATGATCAGGGGTGGTGTGATCCCTGGGGGCAGAGGACGCAGAATTGTTTGGCTGATGGAGGTGACTTGGGCAACTGCCGAGGCGATGTTGGCGGTGGGTTGAAAGAACACCTTGACCACACTCAAGCCATTCATGGATTGGGATTCCATGTGCTCTAGGTCACTAACGGTCGTGGTTATAGCACGCTCACTATATGTGACAATCCGCTCTGCCATTTCCTCTGGTGACTCACCAGTATAAGTCCAAACAATGCTGACGACCGGAATGTTGATTGCGGGAAAAATGTCTGTGGGCATGCGGAATATCGACAATACCCCTAGGATCACAATCAGCAAAGCCGCTATGGCGAATGTATAAGGCCGACTTAGGGCTAATCTAACAATCCACATCATATAGAATTAAGGAATGTTTAAAATAAATGGACAGCTAGAAATCTTGAAGTAATAGTAACCATACTACG
>CAZZWA010000730.1:0-1837 GCA_964657555.1 uncultured Microcoleus sp. | reverse complement strand
GCTGGGTTAAACGCGATCGCATCTAGCAGTTACAGCAGCAGATTGATTGACACATGGCCAACTTTACGGGAAACGTTGGGAGGGATTGACGGTGAATGAGTGATCCGCGCATCTCATCCAGCACATGGCGATCGCGCCCAGAAACTCCAGCCACAGATTGAATGCTAGTCAGAAATTTTGTGGATTACGTCAATTACATAGTATGCTTTTAGTACAGATGAAATACTTAGACTGAGCTAGCAAGCGAGAGAATATCAAATTAACATAATTGAAAAATTATATTTACATAAAGCTTATTGTAAGCATCAATCTAAAAAAAGAATAAAAACTGTTGTTGAATGAAAATGAAATTTACTAGCATTTGTCAATGCAAGAAAACAACTCTTTGTATGACTATGCGATCATTGGCGCTGGTTCAGCAGGTTGTGTATTAGCCAACCGTCTCACGGAAGATCCAAAAACCAAAGTCCTGTTGCTAGAAGCAGGTGGCCCAGACAAAACGCCAAACATTCATATTCCTGCGGCTTTCTCCAAGTTAGGGAAAACTGAGTATGACTGGGCTTACTACACGCAAAAACAGCCTCACTTAGAGTGGCGATCGCTTTTCTGGCCTCAGGGAAAAGTTTTAGGAGGATGTAGCTCAATGAACGCCATGATCTATATTCGAGGCAACTGCTATGACTACGATCATTGGTACAATTTAGGTAATGAAGGGTGGGGATGGAAAGAAGTGCTCCCCTACTTCAAGAAAGCTGAGAATCAAGAACGTGGTGCTTCTGAATACCACAGCCGAGGCGGCCCTCTCAATGTAGCAGATCTTCGTGATATTAACCCCCTTTCCTACGCCTTTGTGGAAGCAGGCATTGAGGCTGGCTTGTCTCGAAATAGTGACTTCAACGGATTGGAACAGGAAGGAGTAGGAATTTATCAAGTCACTCAAAAGAATGGCAAACGTCACAGTACTGCTGCTGCTTACTTAAAGCCGATCTTGTATCGTGCCAACCTCACTGTTAAAACCAATGCTCAAGCGACACGCCTACTCTTTGAAGGCACACGCGTCATTGGCATAACCTACGTTCAGAACGCGCAAACATATCGAATAAACATTACCAAGGAAGTTATCTTAAGTGGTGGAGCTATTAATTCCCCTCATCTGCTGATGCTTTCGGGAGTTGGTTGTGCCAATCACCTGAAATCTTTTGGTATTCCAGTGGTAGCAGATCTACCGGGTGTAGGACGAAATCTCCAAGACCACCTGTCTGTAAGCGTGGTTTACAACTGTACTAAACCGCTAACTCTGGATTATGCAGACACAACTGAAAATATTCTGAAATACATGCTTTTTAAGCGGGGGCCTCTCACTTCAAATATTGCAGAGGCTGGAGGTTTTGTCAAAACAAGACCTGACTTGAAAACACCTAACTTGCAACTCCATTTCGTTCCTGCTTATTTCTTGAATCACGGCTTCATCAAACCTAAAAATCATGGATTTAGCTGCATACCAACCCTTTTATATCCACAAAGCCAAGGCAGGATTACTCTACGATCAAGCGCTCCTTTAGAACCACCAGCTATTCAGCCGAACTACCTGGCAAGTGAAGCTGATTTACAACTTTTAGTCAAAGGGGTCGAACTTGCTCGCAAAATCATCCAAACAAAAGCCTTTGATGCAGTTCGGGGTGAAGAAATTGCTCCTGGCGCTCAGGTACAGCAGCAAGATGAAATCGCATATTTCATCCGCAATAATGCTGAAACTCTATATCACCCAGTAGGCACCTGCAAGATGGGCAACGATCCAATGTCAGTAGTTAACTCCAGCCTTCAAGTCCATAAAATC
>CAZZWA010000729.1:0-1841 GCA_964657555.1 uncultured Microcoleus sp. | reverse complement strand
GATCGCTAACTCCCAAGTCACCTCGAATCGTTCCCAGGGGAGTATTCACCCGCAATCCAAATCCCAAACCAGCACCAGTTCCAGGTTTACGGCGCACTACCCCCGGTTCTCCAATCACTGTACTTGCAGTTCCAAAATCCGTACCGACGTCAGCAAAAATAACTCCTCCGATCGCACCTAAAAGCCCTCTCCCTGTCCGCTTAATTGGGAACCGATATTCCACAGAGGCCAAGCCATAATCGCGACCACTGGCGAGTTTACCCGTTTCGTAGCCCCGCACAGAATCCAACCCACCCAAATTGAACGCATCAGCTGGTGGAAACTCGCCAAATGTCGTACCAGCTTGCAAGTTAAAAGCGAGCATTTCTGGAAGATCGGTTGGTCTTCCCTTGCCGATCAAGGTCATCGGCACATACTGCACATAATTAGCCAGCACTCGATTGCTGGAAATCTTGCCGAGTCCAATCGGCAGCGACTGTGCAGTGCTTAAAGAGATAATTGAGCCCCGAGTTGGATTCTCACGGCGATCGCGCTTGTCTCTAGTCAGGGCAAAAGATACCGTATACAAGTCATCAATGCCTTTCCCACTGACAGACAGAGGATTTCCCCTAATATCTTCCCGTGCAACATTATAATTAGTGCCATTACGAGTGCTAATCCGGGTAAAGTTCAAGCCAAGCGCCCCATCCCAATCACCAGAAGACTTTAGCAGTGCTGCCCCACCGCCAAAGCGCCCCTCCCGCACTCGGCTGAGATCCGGCAGCCTCACTTCATCTGTAAAGGTGGGAGACAAATCCCGACTGCGAAAAGCTCTGATACTGTAGCCCAATCGGTTTGGCTCTTCACGTCGATAAGGGCTGGTGAACTGGCCGTCAAACTGGGCACCACTGCGGCTAAACTTCACAGATGTACTCAACTGATCGTCGCGACCGCTGATATTTGCGTCTAAATATCTCACCCCAGCGTAAAGCCCATCTTCACTTCTATTGCCGCCAGTGAAGCCGAGAGAAGGGAAGTGACGCTCTCTAAGGTTATAGGTAATCACCACCCCAGTTTCATCTTCCTGTATGGTGACGTTGGCATCATCTAGTGACTGCAAGCGCCTCAATCGCTGCAAATCTTCTTGAAGTAGATCTTCACGGAATACCTGACCTGGTTTGAGTCGTAGCTCACCAAGAATGAAATCTTTCCGGGTGCGACCCACAATAGGTTGACCCTGATTATCGACTAGCTTGCCCTCTTTATTGACAAAGCGGATCTGGATATCTTTCACAACTCTCTCAGGAGCTTGAACTATTTGCACGCCTTCTTCACTAGCTTGCTTGGTGTCAGGAGGTGCTACATAATCAGCATATTTGGCGACTCTTGGAAAGGGAGCTGTGTCTGCTGTCTGGGGCAATGGTGGTGTTACAAGGGTTGCTGCTGGAGTACCTGCCTTAATTGGTGATAATGCCGCAGTATTGTTTTGGACTGTTTGGATAGCGGGTTGGCAGTTGGCAAATCGTCCCTGCATTGCCCAGGCTGATAGCGTTGCAGCAATCAAAATAAAAACTTTATGAATACCACGCATAGTTACTAAGTCGATAGTCCGTTCTGATACTACTATCCCCTGTATCTTTGCAGCAAATGGGTAGCTTCTCGCCTGTGCCGACAGGATATTACACTACAAGAGCATTCATGACTTTTTTTAAATTGCTATATCTATGAAAATTGGCTGTGATGTCACAGCCAATTTAACCTTAGTTACTATTAAATTCACGAACAAAAGTAGCATAATAACTTAACTTAAAACCCACATTTCGTACCCTCAACTGGCACACTCTGTTTTTTGGTAATTGGTA
>CAZZWA010000728.1:0-1847 GCA_964657555.1 uncultured Microcoleus sp. | reverse complement strand
AGCCTGATTAGGAGCATGGTTCTGGGGCATTATGGCTATGACATTGGTGAAGGACAAAGTTTCCTATCCCGTTTGAAAGATTATCTATGAGTACATCCCCAGGTCAGGACTATCCATAATAACTAGAACAGGGTTGCAGCAATGAAATTGCCAGCAAATAAAGAGAAGAACCAGCCTGTACCTGTGGTAAAACCTTCATCCACTTTAGAAGAAATTAACCAGAACGCAGCCGGAATAGACCTTGGTAGTGGAGAACATTGGGTTTGTATCCCCACTGATAGGGCAGATAAAAATGTTCGCCGATTTGGGTGTTTTACCCCTGATTTAATTGCAATGGCCGATTGGTTAAAGGAATGCCGAATAAATACCGTGGCAATGGAAGCCACAGGAGTTTATTGGATTCCAGTGTTTCAGATATTAGAAGCCAAGGGTTTTGAGGTCAAATTAGTCAATGCTCATCACGTTAAAACAGTCCCTGGGCGCAAAACAGATGTGTTAGATTGCCAGTGGTTACAAAAATTACATACATATGGACTACTGTCTGGTTCTTTTCGCCCAGAAGACCAAGTTTGTGTGCTACGCAGTTATATCCGTCAGCGAGATACCTTAATCAAGAGTGCTAGTGCCCATATACAACGGATGCAAAAGGCACTCATCCAGATGAATTTACATCTCCACAAAGTCATCAGCGATGTGACTGGTTTGACCGGAATGAAGATTATAAAAGCAATCGTTGCTGGTGAACAAGACCCACAAGTTTTAGCATCCCTCAAAGACCCACATATCAAAAGCAGCACAGCAGATATTGCTGCATCTTTAACTGGTGATTACCGCCGTGAACATTTATTTGTCCTCCAGCAAGAATTAACACTGTATGAGATTTATCAACAACAGATTATTGCTGTTGACGCTGAAATTGAAAAATGTTTAGCATCTTTTGAACCTAAAATTTTAGATGAACCGCCAATAACAGGAAGAAAACGCAGAAAAAAACCGACTGCAAATCACCCCGATTTTGATTTGCATAAATATCTTTATCGGATGGCAGGAGTAGATTTTACACTGATTGATGGTCTTGATGCTTTAACTGTTCAGACCATTTTATCTGAGGTGGGATTAAACCCGAAACGTTTTCCCAGCGTTAAACACTTCACCTCTTGGTTGGGTTTATGTCCTGGTCAAAAAGTGACCGGCGGTAAGGTCAAAAGCTCTCAAACTCGTACTGTTGTCAATCGTGCTGCAAATGCTTTTCGCATGGCGGCTTTTTCTCTGACTCACAGCCGTTCTGCTCTGGGTGCATTTTATCGCCGCTTACGTTCTCGCTTGGGCGCACCCAAAGCAATAACTGCTACTGCACACAAGCTGGCTCGTTTGTTCTACCAAATTTGGACAACTGCTGGACGATATTCTGATCCTGGTATGGAATACTATGAGCAAAAATACCAGGATCTGATCCTCAAAAATCTCCAGAAGAAAGCGCAAGCTTTTGGTCTTCAACTTGTCCCCAAATCTCAAGATAAGGAGGAAGCTTAATTTTATCAAACCCTTTCTACATAAGCTTTACGTCAAGTGTTTCTTGAAAGTTGGCAAGTATTTGAAGCAATTCTCAAGGAGTTAGGGGAACATCGCGGCAGTCGAGTCGCATACAGCCAAGGAACGTTAGAAATTATGGCTCCATTACCAGAACATGAGCCATCTAAGGTAATCATCGGAGACTTGGTGAAAGCTTTGTTAGATGAACTCGATCTCAATTGGGAATCTTTAGGTTCAACTACCTTTAAGCGAAAAGATATCAGTGCAGGTATTGAACCCGATGATTGTTTTTATATTCAAAACTATAAGCTAAT
>CAZZWA010000727.1:0-1857 GCA_964657555.1 uncultured Microcoleus sp. | reverse complement strand
CGGGATAATTCATCAGGACGAAGGGCTCCTGCACAGGCATCTGCTAAATCGTTAGGGGAAATGCCAGCGCGGAGCAATCTTACAGCGCACACTTGGTAATCGTCGGGAGGCTCGATACTCCGGATGCGAAGTGCGGCAGCAGGAAAACAAGGAATGGCTGTCACCAAAAGAGCCGCGATCGCCAGTTGGGTGCCAGAGAATAAGAGGCGATGAGAAAGGTTGCTAAAGCGTCTTTGCCTTTGCATGATAGTTCTATACAAGGATATCCAAAGCTATTAAAGCAGTTAGCTTGTTCCTCGCGACTCATTTTCTTTGAGTTTAATCTGTAAGGAATTGAGAATGTGAGCAACACATAGGGGTGCGACTAGCAGCGATGCTAACCTAAAAATAGTCAGGGGAGGCAGATTTTCACCCTTTTTGCTGTCAGTGCAGCTTATGGTGTCTGACTTGTAAATGCAGTTTACATCCACGCTGATGGGTATAGCGGTTTGCAGTTGATTCCAATACAGACCTAACCCTCAGCCCCTTCTCTACAAGGGAAGGAGAGTAAGCCTCAAAGCCTCTCTCCAGCAAGCACAGAGGTCAGAGTATATTGCACACAAACAAGAAGCGCTATATTGGCGTAGCGGCGCGCCAGCGCTTCGCCGATCTAGGCTATTAGCAAATTCAAAAATAACTGGTATCTAGCCCCCTAATGTCAGGTTTTCATGACGGCAGCATCAGGCTAAAAGACCCCACCGACGCTCCCAGACAAGTTTATGCCGGAATTATTGAAAAACTTTTTTGCTTCAAAACCGTTTATCCCTCACGGACATTGCTACCTTTGGCAACCAGAGTTAGTATGGCTCCATATCATATCCGACTCTCTGATCGCGCTGGCCTATTATTCGATCCCCATAGTGCTGCTCTATTTTGTCCGCAAGCGGCAAGATCTGCCCTTCAACTGGATATTTTTGCTGTTTGGCACCTTTATCGTTGCCTGTGGTACTACTCATCTGATGGAAATTTGGACGCTCTGGCACCCGACCTACTGGGTGTCAGGGTCTATCAAAGCTATAACCGCAACCGTCTCAGTGTACACAGCGTTAGAATTGGTGCCATTAGTACCTAAAGCTCTTGCTCTTTCTAGTCCGGCACAGATGGAGATCGCCAACCGAGAACTGCGACATCAAATCATTGAGCGCCAGCGAGCAGAGGATGCTCTGCAAAAGGCTAATGACGAGTTAGAAACAAAGGTAAGGAACCGTACTGCCCAACTAGCAAAAGCTAACGAAGAATTGAGAACGGAAATCAAAGAGCGCCAGCAGGCACAGGAGATACAGCTAAAGACGCAGGAGCGACTGCAAACTCTCTCTGGAAAATTGATAGAGGCACAGGAGGCCGAACGGCGTAGCATTGCCCGCGAACTACATGATGAAATCGGTCAAGCGTTGACGGCAGTGAAAATCAATTTGCAAACCTTAGAGCATTTATCCAATACAAGTGAGATAGCATTGCCGGTGCATGAAAGTATCAGTATCGTTGAAGTGGCTTTGCAGCAGGTACGCAGCCTCTCGCTCGATTTGCGACCCTCACTACTTGATGACCTGGGACTAGTGGCAGCGCTGCGATGGTATGTAGATCGCCAGACCCAACGAGCTGGAATCATTGGGGAGTTTGTTGTCAAGTCTTTAGAGACCAAGCTGTTACCAAACCTGGAAACCACTTGCTTTCGCATTGTCCAAGAAGCCCTGACTAACATAGTGCGGCATGCCCAGGCACAGCAGGTATATATTGAATTGCGGCAGCAGGAAACCCAGCTGCATTTAGTCATCCGTGATGATGGCGTCGGGTTTGATGTGCAGGCAGCACGGGAAC
>CAZZWA010000726.1:0-1869 GCA_964657555.1 uncultured Microcoleus sp. | reverse complement strand
TGGTTAAAGTTCCAGAAGCATTCATCGCTACGGGTGGTAATTGAGAGCGCGCTCGGATTTTTTTTGTTGACTCTTCTGTTGACCCTGCACCGTCACTACACCTTCTACTCTTCATACGATCAAGGCATCTTTAATCAAATTTTCTGGAATAGCATTCACGGACACCTTTTTCAGAGTTCTTTATCTTCTCAAATCTCTGGTAACGTTGCCCAAAGGGGTGAATTATCTCAAGTCTTTTACTATCACTTAGGGCAACACTTTAACCCAATTTTCTTGCTCTGGCTGCCGCTGTATGCCTTATTTCCTTCCCCAGCCACCCTCATGGTTTTGCAGGTGACTTTAGTCACTACTGCTGGTTTGGTTTTGTATATCTTAGCTCGACAATATCTAGAACCACCTATAGCGGCAATGATGGCAGTCAGCTTTTACAGTGCTAATGCTGTCTTAGGGCCGACATTGGCCAATTTCCATGATATCTGTCCAACTTTGCTCTTAGTTTTTGGACTACTACTTACAATGGAAAAACGCTGGTGGTGGTTATTTTGGGGGCTGGCTGTTTTGATTCTGGCGGTGCGGGAAGATGCGGGTTTGGGTTTATTTGGTGTGGGTTTCTACCTGATAGTGAGCAAGCGCCATCCTCGCATTGGTATGGCTGTGTGCACCCTCAGCTTTACTTATATGCTGATCGTCACCAATCTGATCATGCAGCTATTTGACAATGATGTCTCGCAGCGGTTGATGATTCAACAGTTTGGTCAGTACGCTGATGGCCCGGAAGCTTCTCCCCTGCAAATTCTTTGGGGAATGGTCAGCCACCCTTGGCGTTTTTTAGGAGAGCTGTTTTCACCGTTCTTTAATAAGCTTGAGTATTTATTGGGCCACTGGTTACCTTTAGCTTTTGTTCCTGCAGTTTCCCCGGCTGCTTGGATGGTAGCCGGATTTCCCTTACTTGAACTGTTGTTAGAGAAGGGAGGGTCAGTGCGATCGCTCAACATTCGCTATGCGATGGCTGTCGTACCAGGTCTATTTTATGGAACAATTCTTTGGTGGGCGGGGCGGAGCTATTTTAGATTGACACCGGGTGTAGGTAATAGGGCTGGTGGTTTGAGAGTTTCACCCCAGTTTCGGCGCTTTTGGATAGTTTGTATTAGTCTTTCTGTGCTAATTTGCCTAGCTTCTAGCCCAAATCGGACACTTTATTTCCTATTACCTGATTCTTACCAGCCTTTGGTCTATGTTCCCTTAAGTCAGCAGTGGCCCCATGCAGGGGCAATTCAGTCATTGCTAGCGCAGATTCCACCAGACGCCAGCGTGTCTGCCACGACCTACATTGTGCCCCATGTTTCTAGTCGTCGGGCAGTCATCCGCTTTCCTACCTGGCAACTGCGGAATGATGATCGGGAAGTTGTAAATGTTGATTACGCGATCGCCGATCTTTGGCAGTTGCAAAAGTATCAAGTTGCATTCAAGCAGGATCGTGAAGGTTTAAAAAAGATGGTTGTCACAATTAATCAGCTCGCTGGCAGTGGTGAGTATGGTGTCATCGGTTTTAAAGATGGCGTTGTTTTGCTGAGAAAAGGAGCCGGATCTCAGCCAGAAGCGATGGCGGCTTGGCTGGCATTTAGCAATGCCTCAAAAATAAAAATTAACAATTAATAATTATCAAGTCTATTTGTTCAACGGTAGAGTGATGATAAATGTTGTACCCACGCCGACTTCACTCACAAATGTCATTTGACCGCCGTGGAGAGCTACTGATTCTTTGACAATTGATAGTCCTAGTCCAGTGCCAGAGATTGTGCCAACATTGGTAGCTCGATGGAAGGAAGTAAATAATTTTTCCTGGTCAGCTACTGGTATGCCAATCCC
>CAZZWA010000725.1:0-1915 GCA_964657555.1 uncultured Microcoleus sp. | reverse complement strand
TTGCGTCTACGCCGTAGTCGTTACCCAGGAGGGAGCCGTCAGGCGGTGGGTCGAACTGTACTGCACCAAGACGAAAATCGCTGTAGGTCAAGTTTGTTGACATTCACGACCATATGCTGTTACTAACAACTCTCTGTGTGACTTCGGGACTAGTTTCTGGCAAAGGCGGACGCAAGCAGAGATAGGCAAGCGGGCCAAGTAGTGGCACTAGTGCGATCGCCCAAAATGCCTGGGAATTATTTAAACCTCGACGCGCCAGATCATCGCCTAGAACTGTCGGGAACAACAAGCCGAACAGGCAAACAGCCAAGCTCATACCATGAATGAAGCGATCGCCTTGGAACTGTTCGATAAAATCTCTCCAATCGCCACTAATTAAACCGTAGGCCAGCAAGCCGATAGTACTTAAGCTAAGTATGACTCCAGTCAAGCGGGAGTCTAGCAGCCTCAAGAAAGCATCCTTCGGCCCGGAAAATTCTTGATTCGATTCCCGCAGGGCTAAATAAGGCAACAGACCAATCACTCCTATTCCCACTGAAGCCAAGGCAAAAGGCCAGAAGCGAATTTTTTGCATTCTGCCATCGACAAACAAAAGACAGCTGTAAATCAGCAGCCAGATGCCGACGAGAGAGAATATGGTAAGGATAATTGGGTTGACCTGTGCCCACTGACCCGTTAATAAGTTTTTAATCAGTATCAGTGTTTCTTGTGGGTGAAACGGAGGAGCTAGTAGCAAGACATGGGCAATAAATCCCAGCCATATCCACCACAAGGCAATTTTTCTGCTCATAATCTTGAGTGATGATTGCGATTTAGACAAGCTCACATTTTCTGCAATGATTGCATCTTCTTAAGTGCGGATTGACAATGTTTCAGCGCCGCTAGCAAAGTTTAACGCGAGTTGACCTAATCTTATAACAGAGAATAAATTGGTTAAATCTGCACAGGGATAGGAATGCTGAGGCAAACTGTGAATTAATCTGTACTGAGAAAACATGAAAAACCAAAGATCTAGGAGTCATCCCGCCGCTTGTGGGATTGGTACAGTTACGGCCTTCATTCTGAGCAATTGTTTGTGCTACCTCTTCCTAGGAGTCATGGCGATCGCCGCAACGCCAACAACCAAGTACCACTTAATTAAAAAAATCCCTCTGGGTGGGGAAGGTAGATGGGATTACCTTACTCTAGATAGTGCAGCCCGTCGCCTTTATGTGACAAGAGAAACACGGGTGACAGTACTTGATGTGGATACGGGTGAAGTTGTTGGCGAGGTGAGTCACACCGTGGGAGTGCATGGTGTCGCTATTGCTCCTGAACTAGGTCGCGGCTTCACTAGCAATGGTCGTGACTCGACAGCTACTATCTTCGATCTGAAAACACTACAGGTTCTAGGGCAGGTCAAAACTGGCAACAACCCAGATGCTATTGTCTACGATCCTTTCTCTCGGCAAGTCTTCACTTTCAACAGGAAGAGTGCTGATGCGACTGTGTTTGATGCGGCAACTGGCAAAGTCGTTGGCAGCATCCAGTTGGGTGGAACACCAGAATTCGCTGCCACCAATGGCAGGGGAAGGATTTACGTCAATTTAGAAGATAAAAGCGAATTGTTAGCCATAGATACCAGCAGCCTGAAAGTGTTGGCAAATTGGCCTTTGGCACCCTGCACTTCACCAACTGGCATGGCAATAGACAGGCAGCATTGGCGATTATTTATTGGGTGCGGCAACCGGATGATGGCTGTAGTGGATGCTAGGAGAGGGCACATTCTCGCGACTCTGCCAATTGGGAGTGGCGTAGATGCCAACGCCTTTGACCAGGAACAGGGACTGGCTTTTAGCTCTAATGGGGAGGGTACGCTAACGGTGGTTCATGAAGACTCGCCGAATAAGTTTAGTGTAGTAGACAGCGTTGTCAC
>CAZZWA010000724.1:0-1923 GCA_964657555.1 uncultured Microcoleus sp. | reverse complement strand
CGCAGCTCCGTGTGTTCGATAGAGCATAGTTGCTTTTAACTTAAGAAATTACCTAGAGAGGGAAAAATGGTGAAATTAAAAACGACGGCTTCCCTGCCATATTTTGATGTGATCCTGGAGGAGGTTAGGCAGGGGAACTCTGAGGCGCTACAAGTTTTTGGGCATCACGTTCACTGGGGTTACTGGGATGACAAAAATAAGGCAGATGGCTCGGTAGCAGACTTTGCGGTGGCGGCTGAGCGTTTATGTCAACGGGTGTGCGATGCTGGCAACGTGCAAGATGGCTTGCGTGTCTTGGATGTGGGTTGCGGCTTCGGCGGCACAATAGCCAGCCTCAACGAGCGTTTCAACGATATGCACTTGGTGGGGCTGAATATTGACCCCCGCCAGCTTGATAGAGCCAGAGATGAAGTCAAATCCAAAAACGGCAATCCAATTGAGTTCGTGGAGGGAGATGCTTGTCACCTGCCTTTTGAAGATGCATCGTTTGACGTGGTTTTAGCAGTGGAGTGTATTTTTCATTTTCCTAGCCGAGCTGACTTCTTCCGGGAAGCTCGACGAGTGCTAGTTCCCGGAGGACGGCTAGCCATTTGTGACTTCGTGCCGCTACAGATGGTGCTTCCCGTGCTCAATTTTCTGGAGAACTTCGTCAAACGTTATATACAAAGTAGCTACGGGTATGTTGATAGCCATTTCACGCGTGCTGACTACTGGAAACTAGCTAAAACGTCGGGATTTATGGTGGCTCTAGATGATGACATCACTGTCAACACGTTGCCGACTTACCCAGTCGTAAAGCGGCTAATGCATCAGGTAGGACAACCAGAAGTAGAACTAGTAACGGCAATTGCTGAGTTTCTTGGGCGCTCGGGGATGACTCGCTATCGGATTCTGAATTTTGAAGCTTGTTGAGCACAATACTCCGGACAGAATTAAGGAGTATTTATATCGTCAGAGTGCAGCTACCGCTAAGCGCCAGGGATTTTTTCAAGGTGAGATTTTGGGCTAAATTTAAATATGCAAGTTCTCCGCCAAAGCACCAGTCAGATAATGGGTAATAGGCAGGCTATCAACTACCATCCCAGCGCACAGCAACATCATGTAAAGAATCGAGTACAAGAAGAGCGATCGCGCCGATTGTTGATCCTCTGGGTTTTGCAATAGTATCCAAGCTTTCTTGATAAAGATGCTTCCTAAGACTCCAGCGATGATGCCGTAAACTGCACCTGTCACGTTGAGAGGATAGATGAGTGAAAATGTTGTGGGGATAAGAATCAGCGTGTAACGCCAAATCTGACGCGTGGTGGCAACATCGCCAGCCACAACTGGCAGCATCGGCACACCAACGTTGGCATAGTCATTGCGGAGCATCAATGCCAACGCCCAGAAATGGGGAGGCGTCCACAAGAAGACGATCGCAAACAGCATCCACGCTGGTAGACCTACGGTACCTGTTACAGCTGCCCAGCCTACCAACGCTGGAATTGCCCCTGCTGCCCCACCAATGACAATGTTTTGCGGGGTATGGCGTTTGAGTAAATGAGTATAGATGACCACATAAAAGACGATACCGGACATTGCTAGCAGCGCGCACAGCAGATTGGTAAATACAAAGAGCAGGGTGAAGGAAAGGCAGGCAAGGGCGATCGCAAAAATCAGAGCATGCAAAGGCTGTACGCGACCGGAAGGCAATGGCCGATGGCGCGTGCGCTCCATTGCATAATCGATGTCCCGGTCATAGATGCAATTGATTGTCTGAGCAGCACCAGCAGCAAAAGTCCCGCCAGCGAGAGTAACTAATAGCAATAGCGGGTCTACTTTTCCCTCAGCAGCAATCCACATACTGCCAGCAGTGGTAATCAGTAGCAGCGGAATAATCCGGGGCTTCGTTAGCTGATAATAACTTTGAATAACTTGTAAAAA
>CAZZWA010000723.1:0-1931 GCA_964657555.1 uncultured Microcoleus sp. | reverse complement strand
GGCGACAAAACAGACCTGGTCTCAAACCACAGCTTCCAAGAGCTGGGAACCCCCAATGCCGCCCACTGACTTGGTTTTTGATGACGGGGAATCCTTGGAGACTAATCGCCACCGCATTGCCATGAATACCCTAATCCGCTCGTTGCAGCAAGCTTGGACTGATCGTAACGACTTCTTCTGTGGTGGCAATATGTTCATCTACTACAGCAGCGCTCAAGCTCGCAATCGAGACTTCCGAGGGCCAGACTTCTTTGCCGTCTTAAATATCGATGGTAGCTATCCTCGACAAGGCTGGGTGATCTGGGAAGAAGGCGGTCGTTACCCAGATGCGATTATAGAACTGATGTCAGAAAGTACAGCCGCAGCAGACACAGGAACCAAAAAAGATATCTACGAGCGCGTATTCAGAACACCAGATTACTTTGTCTTTGACCCTTTTGACCTAACCTCCTTGCAGGGGTGGCATTTGGATGCAAACCAGCGCTACCAACCCCTAGTGCCGAATCAGCAAGGTTGGCTCTGGTGTCAGACGTTGGGCCTTTGGTTGGGAACCTGGTCTGGGACGATAGACAGAGAGCTAGCAGTGTGGTTGCGGTTTTATAACGAAGTAGGGCTACTCGTTCCCTTACCAGAGGAGGCGGCTGAAAAACAAGGTGCTTTGCGGCAGTTGTTACGTTTACTCACCGCTCGCTTTGGGGAGGTGACTGGAGAGGTAGAACAAGGCTTGCGCTCCCTTAACCTCAATCAACTGGAAGATTTAGTGGAAGTGGCACTGACAGTAGAGTCTTTGGAGCAATTCGCAACACATTTGTCTTAAATTATGAACACAACTGAAATTGAAAGCTCACCATCAAATTCACAGCCACTAGTTTTACGTCTAGAGCCAGCTATTAAGTTGAGTGATGAGCAGTTTTTTGAATTCTGTCAGCTCAACCGAGACTTACGCATTGAACGCACAGCATCAGGGGAACTAGAGATTATGTCTCCGACCGGATCGGAAACTGGTGGACGAAATTTCAAGCTAACTCAGCAGCTAGCTAACTGGACCGATGAAGACGGGACGGGCATCGGCTTTGACTCTAGTACAGGATTTACACTTCCTAACGGGGCAGAGCGTTCTCCAGATGCAGCCTGGATAGCATTAGACCGTTGGAACACTCTGACTCCAAAGCAGCAGGAAAAGTTTGCCCCAATCAGCCCCGACTTCGTTGTCGAGTTGCGCTCTCCTACCGACAGCCTGAAAACTCTGTTCGACAAAATGCAGGAGTACAATGATAACGGGGTGAAACTGGGATGGCTGATTGACCGGAAACACAGGAAGGTCTACATCTATTGCCCAGGGGTGAGTGTGGAATGTCTGGACAACCCTGCCACAGTTAGTGGCAATTCTGTGTTACCTGGATTTGTTCTAGACATGAACAAGATTTGGTGAGCAAGTGGCGTAGCGTAACGAAATGTGCCGTAGCTTAGCGTGCCGCAGGCTTAGGCTTAGCGTGCCGCAAACTTTCGCCTCAAGGGGTGACAATAAACAACATACCAAGCTCGCCTGCCATACCATCATGACCCTTACAAGACTACCAATCCCCCGATTTTGGAGTATTTCTAGCCGTTCTAGTCTCTCCATGCAACTGATGGCGGTAGGACTGATTATTACCCTCTTCTTCATTCTGTTGGGCGCTCGCTCCAATTAGATAGTCCGAAAACTCACATCTTGCACCAGCCGCATTACCTGCCAGGGACTCAAGTCCCTGGCTAATAGCTAAAGTCCTCTCAAGAGGACTAAAGGCTGGGAAGACTTGAGTTACAGTCCATTGAAATGGACTTGAGCTATGAATTGATATTGCTAGCGAGCTAGTTGAGATGGGAGTACCAAAAAATGATATTGTCATTGGTTTTCATACTCCTAAAATGCGCCAATTAACAGATTTTGC
>CAZZWA010000722.1:0-1933 GCA_964657555.1 uncultured Microcoleus sp. | reverse complement strand
AATCCGGCATCAACCAAATTCTTACAGAATGGTCTAGCGTCAAGGTTTCAACATTTACAAGTTATAGAGTAAAAATATTATAGGCTGAAAATAATGTCTAGCAATACTTTTAGCCTATCTTGCCCCTAGTGACAACTTTGATACGTAGCAGTTCCCGATTGCATAGAGGTTCATGAATAGTACCGGCAATCCCCCATGATTGCCCCTGATGGATTTTGGGGCAGGCACGGGGGCACTGCCCCTACAAACAATCTATGTTTCTACTCAAATGAGAACTGCTATTATATCCACCTTTGTGTCCCTGGCAGAGGGCTTGTTTAAAATCAAGGAGTCAATATTGTCTGATCAGGATTTACAGCAGATCCAAGCTCTCCAGTTCACTGATA
Organism: uncultured Microcoleus sp.; assembly: GCA_964657555.1. Classification (GTDB taxonomy): domain Bacteria; phylum Cyanobacteriota; class Cyanobacteriia; order Cyanobacteriales; family FACHB-T130; genus CAZZWA01. The sequence goes on along the minus strand of CAZZWA010000722.1, from coordinate 1,547 downwards.
TCAAGGCGGCGAATCAACGGCTGAGAGAGTTTTTCGACGCTAACCTACCTTTTCAGGTAGAAACGGTGACAGTCCGGCCATTAGCTGTTTCCCTAAACTCGATTAACGGATTTCTGACCACAAGTGACGGCGAAAAGCTATTTTTCAAGACCCATATTGAGCCTCAAAGTATTATTCATGAATACTACAATGCAGGCATTTTGGCAGAAGTTGGTTATCCTGTTATTCAACCGATCTTCAGTTCCACTGAATGGGGCAAACAGCTATTAATTTATAAGTTCTTTGATTCTCCTTCACTCTTTAATGTGATTCGCGACCTAGAGACTCAGCAGAGACAAGATGCTCAGCAAGTGGTGGCGATTCAACAAACAGCAGACGAACATCTATGGGAAATCTATCTAAAGACGCTGCAACATCTACAAGCAGAGGAACACGCAAAAGCGCCAATCCATCAGTTGTTCTACCACAGACTCAGCGGAGGGCGTTTTGCCAGCTTTTATCAAGGCACAGAGATGCTGCTACCAGGACAGCAGATCAACTTCAATTTGCTGGCATCCCTGAAGTGGAACATCAATGGAGTGGAATACCAAGATACCTTAAGCAACCTTGTACATCTGGCTGTGCAGTTTTTGGCACCATCCAGATGTGACACGCCTTCCATAGTCGGACACGGTGATGCACACAATGGTAATGTTTTCATAGACGAGGCTGCTAGTTCTCTTGTCTACTTTGACCCAGCTTTTGCTGGTCGCCACTCACCGTTGCTAGATCTGGCTAAGCCGCTGTTTCACAACGTCTTCGCAATTTGGATGTATTTTCCCCAAGAAATCGCCAGCACACTGTCTATTCAAGGGAAGATTCAAGGAGACACAATTTTTGTCGAGCATGATTTTGTCCCTGCGGAAGTTCGGATTGCTCTGTTGCGCTCCAAGCTGCATCGGGTTCTTAAGCCCCTATTAAGGGAGCTAAAATCTAGAGGCTGGCTAGCCGCTGACTGGCGGGAGTACTTGAAATCAGCCCTCTTTTGTTGTCCTTTCTTAACGATGAACCTGAGCGATCCCCAAAAATTTCCACCCGAAATTACGTTGTTAGGTCTGGCGATGTCTATTGAGATGGGCAGTACAAGTGTAGGTGCGCTTAAGAGTCTACTGGATTCTGAATTGGATGAGGTATCCTCAGGGTAGCTCTTGAGCGGATATTATTTGATGGGAAGGTATGGGAGAAAAAACAAGATTCAGTTGAGAGGAGATCTGTGGAAAAATAGCTAACGCTAAAGACGTTGCAAATTGATTGCAACACTGGCAATTTACCAGATCGTAGCTATTCTTCCTTATCACTATCAACGCTTGAAATGATGGTTGGAATAAGCCAACTGGCATGAATTTGGCAAAAGTCCACCCATAAGCCCGAATCGTTACCTTCTCAACGCTCCTATCCAATCGCAGAGTAGAAACATCACTGCTATTGAGTCTGATAACTGCACTCCCTCCACCATTACCCCGATTGTTGAGAATCATATCCCCAGGATGTAGTTGGGTTGCCAACAT
>CAZZWA010000721.1:0-1936 GCA_964657555.1 uncultured Microcoleus sp. | reverse complement strand
GCTAATGACTAATGCCTGAGAACTATCTTTGGAAGTCATCCCCCAGATAGTATTGACGCACTAAGGGGTTATTGTATAGCTCTTCAGCACTGCCCGAAGCCAAGATCTGTCCATCTCGCATAATATAACCTCTGTCTGTGATCGCCAAAGTCTCTCGGACATTATGGTCGGTAATCAAAATTCCTATGTGGCGATCGCGCAATTGAGCAATAATTTTTTGAATTTCTGAAACGGCAATTGGGTCAACACCGGCAAACGGCTCATCTAATAGCAAAAATTTCGGCCCATCTGTCCCTGATGCCAATGCTCTGGCCATTTCTGTCCGCCGACGCTCTCCTCCGGATACTTGACTTCCTTGAGTCAAAGCTACTTTTTCCAGGCGAAACTCTTGCAGCAAGTGCTCCAGCCGCTTGTGCCACTCGCGACGAGGTACGCCAGTTTGCTCTAGCACCAGCAGAATGTTATCCTGTACGCTGAGGTTACGAAAAATACTGGCTTCTTGGGCGAGATACCCAATGCCCAAATGCGCCCGTTGGTGTATGGGCAAGGCTGTAATGTCCAAATCATTCAGCCAAACGGTACCGCGACTGGGCTTTTCTAAGCCCGTGGCAATATAGAACGTTGTTGTTTTTCCCGCGCCGTTTGGCCCAAGCAACCCCACAATTTCTCCTTGGGACACCGAAAGGTTAACGCGACTCACTACCATCCGCTTGCCGTAGGACTTGTGGATGTTTTCCAGTACGATTTTCACTATTACTGTGCTTAAAAATGTCGATTTTACTCTAGAGGATGGTCACTTTGCTGTAGGCTGCTTGGGAGGTGTGGCAGGACTGTTCGGCGTTTTGAAAGCTGGCTTGGGATTGAAGACGGGAGCAGGCGGCGATGCTACGGGTTGAGTAGGAGCATTTGGATCGGAAACAAGATAAATGGATTCTACCTGTCGGTTAGACTGAGGCAAAGCCACAAATCGTCCCTCATCAATCAGGTAGGTGATGGTTTCGCCGCGCATGCTGTTGCCCTGCTGCAAAACGTAAACATTGCCACTGAGAACAATGCGGCGCTCTTTGCTGAAATACTGAGCTTGGGCAGATGTTGCCTGTATTTGTCTGGCGGGATAGAACATTTGCACATTCCCCCGCGCTGTAACGACACCTGTTTTTGCGTTGGCTTCTTGCACATCAGAGCGAACGGTGAGAGCACGTCCATTCTCTGGGACTTGCGCTTGAGCATTTTGGACGGGAGTAGGGAGTGCGATCGCTCCTACCAGGGTAGCTGGCAGCATCAAAATTAGACCCAACTTAGACTTTAGAGAATGAGTGGCTCGAAAAGAGAACATCATGAGTAAAGATAATGATATCGTAATGACTGCTGGATGTAGGGAACGATAATAGCTGATGTGCCTAGTTTACTCCCTATAGGTGCTCGGATAGTTCGGGACGATCAGGCTGGTTCAGCTATGAGCATTTTAGACGCTGAGGCATCTCCAGAAGTTTCACTTCAACCCGGCTGAATTTTAGGCAATAGGGCATCTTCGCCCCCGTGCTGGATTCGCTTAACAAAATCAGCTACGTTTTCTGGTGCAGTCTGCTGCAACGCCTTCAGCAGATGGTCACTTTGCGTCAGCAATTTAGTTACATCAATGCCACTGTAGATAGGTTGGTAAGCACTGAGTCGTCCGATCCCCTCACCCAGCAGGATGACAGCACCGCGCCAGTTGTAATTGCCCAAGTGATAGCAGGCGACAGCAATTTGGAGGATTCCCTGATAAAACCTTTTTTGAGGCTCTGTTGCTTCTATCCAAAGAGCCTCTAACGTATCGTGGCAGGCGTAAAACTCCTGCTGATTAAACTGTTCGACACCCTGCCAAAACTCAGTGGGAATTTCTTCTGCTTCAGACATTAGTAAGCTGCTATACACTTAAGTTGCATGTTTTTAT
>CAZZWA010000720.1:0-1941 GCA_964657555.1 uncultured Microcoleus sp. | reverse complement strand
GAAAAGAGAACAAGTTAGACTAAACCAGACAAAAGCAAAAATCATGTGGCTAAAGTCTTTAAGAGCTTGGTGTGGGGTTTCAATTCCAGGAGCAATTCTCCTTACTTGGGTCTTCCCTGTAGGAGCAGCAGACAATGGCGTTTGTAACGAAGGAGATCGGCTGCAAAACCCTTGGGATCGCAAATGTGGCTCTTTCAGTGCCCATCCTGGTAAAGTCAGCCAAGAGGGTAAGCATAACGTTAGATTTTTAGAAGCCCAAAACATTACCCAAATCTCTCCCTCAAACCTTCCCCCTCCACCACCACCAGAACTGCTAAAACCAAACCCAAACCGCGAACGCTTTCCACAACCTGCACCAAATCCTGCACCTGAGCGGCCAAACTCAACTCCGCCCGTGCAGCAGTCCCCAACTCCATCGTCCTCATCACCTCCTGCCTCCGGTACTCTTCAGGTTAATAAAATAAACATCACAGGCAGTACCGTGTTCGGCGACAAGCAGTTCAACCCGATTACCAAACAAGTTGAGGGACGCAGTGTCACCCTAGAAGAACTCAGAGGCGTTGCTGACAAAATTACCCAGCTTTACCTAGACCAAGGCTACATTACCTCAAGAGCCATACTCGTAGACCAGACCGTCGCTAATGGGATCGTAGAGATTCGCGTTATTGAAGGCAGTCTGGAAAAGATTGAAGTTCAAGGAACGCGCCGGTTGAAGCCGAGTTACGTTCGCAGCCGCGTTAGTCTAGGCGCGGGTACGCCACTCAACACTGGTAAATTGGAAGAGCAATTGCGGCTCTTGCGGGCTGACCCTCTGTTTGCGAATGTGGAAGCCAGCTTGCGTGCTGGAGATAAGCCGGGTCAGAGTATTCTGATTGTGCGAGTCAGCGAGGCTAACCCCTTTGTCGGCAGTGTAGGTGCTGATAACTACTCTCCCCCCAGTGTTGGTTCCGAACGATTTGGCATCAATTTAGCCTATCTCGATTTAACTGGAAGAGGAGATGAACTGGCAGGCTCCTATTACCGAACAACGACGGGAGGTGCTGATATTCTTGACTTCAGCTATCGTATTCCCATCAACCCGATGAACGGCACTATTCAACTAAGAGCTGCGCCTAATCGAAATAAAGTTACTCAGCCTCCTTTCGATGTTTTTGACATTCGGGGAGAATCTCAGTTGTATGAAATTAGCTACCGCCAGCCGCTCATCCGCTCACCGCGTCAAGAATTTGCTCTATCACTGGGTTTTGATTATCAGAGCAATCAGACATTTTTGGGAGGTCAACCCACTCCCTTTGGTGAAGGGCCCGACAGAAGAGGTCTCAGCCGTACTAACGTATTTAAGTTTGGCCAAGACTATCTACTGCGTGATCTTAGAGGTGCGTGGTCGTTGCGATCGCTCTTTAGCCTTGGTACTGGGGCTTTCAACGCCACTATTCAACCCGATCCCATTCCCGATGGTCGTTTCTTAAGCTGGTTAGGTCAAATACAGCGAGTGCAAATCCTCAATCAGGATAATCTCTTGATCGTGTCGGGAGATATTCAACTGGCAAGCACCAGCTTATTACCTGCTCAACAGTTCGTGATTGGCGGTGGTCAATCGTTGCGGGGCTATCGGCAAAACGTGCGTGCTGGTGATAACGGGTTCCGACTATCTGCTGAAGACCGGATTACATTACAGCGCAACCAAGCTGGTGCATCCATACTACAGTTAGCTCCTTTTACAGATTTGGGACAAGTTTGGAATGCGAATGGCGATCCCAATAAGTTACCCCGGCATAGGTTTTTAGCTGGGATCGGTTTAGGACTGATCTGGCAGCCTTTGACTAACCTGATCATGCGACTAGATTATGGTGCGCCAGTGATTCCTATAGGAGACCGGGGCCACAACGCCCAAGATTCTGGCTTCTACTTCAGCGTCAATTATCAGCTATGAAATGCTCC
>CAZZWA010000719.1:0-1953 GCA_964657555.1 uncultured Microcoleus sp. | reverse complement strand
CTAGAGGATACACGTTCGCTGTAATTTATGGCTTGTTCTTGCGGAATTCTCAAACCAATTAGTGAACCAATTAAACCACCAGTGGGAGCACCAACAGTAATACCTATAGCACCACCAGCAAGAGTAGTAGCGATCGCCGTGGTTATAGAGCCTGCCAACATAACAGGGCCAATGCCAGGAATCACCAACGCACCTATGCCCATCAGTAAGCCAGCTCCACTCATCACCAGTAAGCCACCTACGCCTCCTATCAATAAGCCTTTGACGCCTCCTGCCAAGCGATTGGTTCGTTCTGAAGCGTCACCAGAGGTGGCACCCTGACTGGTACCATTGTTAGCTTTGTAACCAGTGGGCTTGCTGATCACCTCAACACCAGCTATCTGATGAAGTTGGTTGCCATTTCCTGAGATCACACAAATCTGTTGTACGGGAAAACCAGAGATTTTCAGCTCGTTAAGGGCAGCTTCTGCATCCTGGTAGTTTGAAAAGATAGCTACAGCATGTCTATGCTGACTTGAAGCCATTTTTTCTTCTCTCTGTTAAAAGTTTTTTAGTAGAGTAACTCAGCTCTCAGAACTCATATTTTTGCGATATTAACCTTGATGGAGTGGGCAATGCCCACTCTACTCACTTAACCAAATATTCCGCCAAAAAACTCGACAGCTTCCTTCAACGCGACGATGAACGCATCAATCTCTTCACGGGTGTTGTAGAAATACAAACTCGCCCGTGCCGTAGACTGCACTTTTAAGTAGCGGTGCAAAGGTTGCGTGCAGTGATGTCCGGCTCGAATCGCCACCCCAGCTTGATCTAAAATGGTAGATAAGTCGTGAGGATGAACATCTCCCGCAGTGAAAGCGGCAAGTGCAGCTCTACCTTCCCCTTCATTAGTGGGTTGTGGCCCATAGACTGTGATTTCTGGAATTTGCTGCAACTTTTGGAAGAGATAGGCTGTCAATTCAGCTTCGTAGGCGTGGATTTTGTCCATGCCGATGCCAGTCAAGTAATCTACTGCTGCACCCAGAGCGATCGCTTCTGCAATTGCTGGTGTTCCTGCTTCAAATTTGTGTGGTAAGTCAGCGTAGGTGGCATGATCGAGAAACACATCAGCAATCATCTCGCCACCGCCTAAAAAGGGAGGCATTGACCGCAGCAAGTCTAACTTTCCATAGAGGAAGCCAATTCCTGTGGGGGCACACATTTTGTGACCAGAGGCGACTAGCCAGTCACAGTCTATTGCCTGCACATTTACTGCCATATGAGGCACACTTTGGCAAGCATCGATTAAGACTTTGGCACCATGTTGATGAGCGATCGCAGTAATCTCTTTGACTGGGTTGATACAGCCTAAGGTGTTCGAGACATGCACTGTACTCACCAGTTTGGTTTGATCGGAAATTAGAGTCTTGAAATGTTCTAAATCAAATGCTCCTTCCGGTGTCAATTCCACAAACTTCAGCACTGCACCTGTCTTTTGCGCCACTAACTGCCAGGGAATGAGATTGCTGTGGTGTTCCATCACTGAGAGAATGATTTCATCCCCCTGTTGCAAGTTGCTCAAACCCCAACTGTAGGCAACTAAGTTAATCGCTTCGCTGGCGTTGCGGGTGTAAACTATTTCTTGCCGGGAGGCGGCATTCACAAAGCTGGCAATTTTATCCCGCGCTCCCTCATAAGCGTCTGTAGCTTTGGCACTGAGGGTGTGCACACCTCGGTGGACGTTGGAATTGTACTGCTGGTAGTAATCTTGGAGGGTGTTGAGCACTGCTAGAGGCTTTTGGGACGTAGCAGCGTTGTCGAGGTAAACCAAGGATTTGCCGTTGACTTCCTGGTGCAAAATCGGGAAATCAGCGCGGACTTGATCGGCAAGAGTTCTTTCTTTAGTAATGGTCATTAGTGCTTAGTCCTTAGTCATTAGTGCTTAGGGATTAGGAAGGAGCCACTGCGTTACGC
>CAZZWA010000718.1:0-1956 GCA_964657555.1 uncultured Microcoleus sp. | reverse complement strand
CTAGCTATACCACTCAGAATTGCCCCGGCCATCAAGATGCCTATAGCTGGAGTAAACAAAGGTTGCCAGAGTTGATACCAGAGGTCAAGACCAAGATTCACTTTAACTGAGCGACCAATAACCGCGATCGCCAGCCAAAAGAAACTTAGCAAGACAAGGAAGACATCTGCCACTAGAAACAGGTTGAGCCAACGGAGCACTTGATCTTTCACATTCATATTTCAGGGTGGGAAAAAGCGAGTAGAGGAGCAGCTTGCAGTAATGTTTGAGTATAGGGGTGCTGTGGATTGGTAAAAATATCTTGAGTGGGGCCGATTTCCACAAGGCGACCAGCATTCATCACAGCAATGCGATCACACAAAAACCGTGCCACTGATAAATCGTGAGTGATAAACAGATAGGTAAGCTCAAAGTCCCGCTTTAGCTCCAACATCAATTGTAAGACCTGCGTTTGTACGCTGGCATCTAGCATACTGACCGGCTCATCGCAGATCAGCAGTTTGGGGCGGGTAATTAAAGCTCGTGCGATCGCCACCCGTTGCTGCTGCCCCCCGGATAAGTCAGAGGGATATCGTTCATAATACTCCTCTGTAGGTGTCAGCCCTACCCTCTCCAACATCTGCATCACCTGAACTCTGGCCTCAGCAGGACTAGCCAGCTTGTGGATAAACAGGGGATCGGCAATACTCTGACCGACTGTCATCAACGGATTCAGGCAAGCAAGGGGATCTTGAAATACCATTTGTATTTGACGTCGTTGCGATCGCAACGACGTTCGGTCTAGCTTGGTTAAATCTTGTCCTAGAAACTCGACACTGCCATCAGTCGGACGAATCAACTGCAAGATAGTCCGGGATAGAGTACTTTTGCCGCAGCCTGATTCCCCCACCAATCCGAGAATCTCGCCGGGATACAATTCTAGGTTGATGCCATCCACCGCTTTGATCACGGCTGTCCCCGCACTGTCTTTCTGAGACTTAGAGAATATCTGCGCGAGTAAATTGCTCTCCAACGTATAGTACTGCTTTAAGTTTGTCACTCGCAGCAGAGGAGAAGGGGCAGGGGAGGCCGAGGGAGCAATTTCTTGCTCAGATATCTGCAAGGAATCTCCCCCTGTCCCTCCTGCTTTCTTCTTGCTCCCCTGCTCCCTAAGGTGCAGAGCTGCTTGGAGAAGCGATCGCGTATACTCATGCTGGGGCTGGCTGAGGATAGACTTAGTTGGGCCAGTTTCAACCATCTTGCCAGCATGCATGACAGCTATTGCGTTGCAATACTCCCCTACCATTGCCAGGTCATGGGAAATTAACAACAGTGCCATCTCCCGTTCCCGGCACAATCGCGTGAGTTCCTGGAGAATCTGCGCTGCTACAGTGACATCTAGACTTGTAGTGGGTTCATCTGCCACAATCAGCTTGGGGTTAAGCAGCAAAGCCAAGGCCATAGCTACCCGCTGCCGCATACCTCCACTAAACTCATGGGGATACTGTAACCAACGGCTTGCTGGTATCTTGACAGTGTCTAGAGTTTCGATAGCTCTTTCCTTTGCCTGCCGCCGTGACAGATGAGGTTGGTGACTTTGAAGCGTTTCTAGGCAATGAGCCCCAATCGTCATCAAAGGATCGAGGCGCGTCATCGGGTCTTGAAATACCAGCGCCACTGCTTCCCCGCGAAACCGACGCAACTGTGGCTGCGTCAAATCAAAAACTGACTGACCAGCAAAAGTTGCCCGTCCCTCAATATGGGTAGATGAGGGCAACAGCCGCATCATCGCTCGTCCCAAAGTTGATTTACCGCAGCCTGATTCTCCCACTATACCCAGCCGTTCACCAGCTTGTAGGGTGAAAGAAACATCATCTACTGCCCAACTAGGCTGCTGACTCAAGCGGCGGCTGGGATAGGCCACTCGCAGATTTTCCACGCAAAACAGGTCGTTAGTCATTAGTCAAGTGTTAGTTG
>CAZZWA010000717.1:0-1973 GCA_964657555.1 uncultured Microcoleus sp. | reverse complement strand
GAGAAGTACACGACTATGTGTGGCATAGATTTATTGGCGGACTCCGTACCTACGTCCGCCATCGCTATCCCTCCCCCACCTCGGAACAGGTGGGGGAGGGATAGCGAGTTTATTGAAGAACTACTCCAGATTGAGGAGGAGGTCAACTGCGATATTGGTGCTGGTCATGATTTAGATCCTCACCTCGGTAAGGACTTAGCAAATGCTATCAATTGCATCGATGAGCACAAACTCATCGCACTCCTGGAAAGTGAGTTGAGCAGTGTCCTGTCATCAGACGAGATTGAGGCGATCGCCAACATTGTGCAAGTTCAGGTGCGGCATCGCGTCCAGCGCCAGCCAGCTTGCTTTCTACCTCTTGGTTCCAATGGCTGTAGGCTCCGAGAGCAGCGTTAAGAGCAAAAATAGCCCAACTTCCTTGTTCAATTCGCGATTCTGTTGAGGACAGCGAAAGATAGTCAGACAGCGGGGGCATCCTCCTTGACAGCTACAGTTTTCTGCCAGGTTTTTGGCTGACTTGGCAAACTCAGTAAATCGGCTGAAAATAGCATCAGTTGCGCCGCTACCACCATGACTTGTCTCGAAGAAAAAGCCAACCGTATGGTTTTCTTCTTTAGCGACGATGAAGTCAATATCAAGGCTTGATGAGAGCACAACTAGAGGTGTAGCTAGAATGATTTGATGAGCTATGCTGTGCAGTGCGATCGCCGTGGGAGCGGATTCCCAAAGTGCGGTATATTGGTCGGGAATTGTTGAGTGTTTTTGTACCTCTTCCTGAAGCTGGTTCACATAATTTCTGAGCGCTGCGGCTAAGTTTGAGTTGATCTCTATTTTGATGACCGGAGCGGAGAATTGGGTAGTTAAGCTTTCTGCAAAAGTTGTTTCTCCCATCATTTTTGTGATTTCAGCGAGTCGGATTGGCTCTTGACAAGCTCGGCAATTTTGACCGGAGATTGGGTATTGATGGTAATGAGGACATTGGGGATTAGTACATGTGTGCTCGTAGACTTTCGTCAAGAGTTTGAATCCAGTCACTTTGCTATTGATTTGACCCCAATAGTGGGTTAGACGGATTCGCCCCTGCTCAATACTAGTGGGTAGAAGGACAGGCTCAGCGAGTTGCGAGAGCAAAGATATTTCTAAGTCTGTTTCAGGTGTTGTAAAAAACTTGGACTCAGCCGGGGATGATAGCAGCAGATGCGGGTTACTCCCGTAGAAGCTATCCAAGGCATTCTGTGCCACAGGGAGAAAGATTGCCAGTCCCGGACGATTTCTGCCGCAACGCCCGATTTCCTGAAAGAAGGACATAATAGACCCAGGCCAGCCGCGCACCAGAACGCAATCAATCTCTGGAAGGTCAATCCCAGCTTCCAGAGCATTGGTGCTGATGATCGTTTTTACCTTACCCTGCTGTAGTCGTTGAATAATGTCGTGACGGCGATCGCTCTTCAGGGAGCCGTAGAAAACAGCAACAAGGCTAGTCAGATTTCCCAACTGTCTAGTCCTGAGATTTTCCTGAATAGTGGCAAGCAGGTTTTTGGCACCAACTTTAGTTGAAGTGAATATCAGGCTCTTAAGTCCTTGTTGCATCAGCTCAAGGGCAATCAGGCTGGCATCAAAGTTAGCATTCTGACTGGGTTGAAGAGATACAAGAGTGCGTCCAGCTATCTTAGCTCCACTCTTGTTAATCAGTGCGAGACGTTCTGGTGTAGACTCTCTCCCAGTAAAGCGCAAGGAGACTTCAGCCGGATTACCAATGGTAGCCGTGGAGAATATTATGTAGTAAACTACCCGACACTCATCCGTAGCGTAGCGTGCCGCAGGCTTAGCGGATAGAGCGCGGGCTTTCAGCAGCCCTGGAAACGACATCTTGCAAAGAACAAGACAGCATTTCCGAACCTCCAGGCAAGTTTACAAGTTGCCCGATTAGCGAAATATTCTTGGCACCATTCAGATCAGCATCACCTAACCAT
>CAZZWA010000716.1:0-1995 GCA_964657555.1 uncultured Microcoleus sp. | reverse complement strand
AACAGTTGGTTATCCAGTCTTTTTTATTCTCGTATGTTTGCTCACCATTCCCGGCATGATCACTCTATTTTTTATTCCTTTGAGTGAAAAAGAAAAGTTGACAACAAGTTAAGTAGAGAGGCAGAGGGAGACGCAAGGATAAAAGGTGTATGTGAGGTGGATTTGGTATTAAGGTATTACCCATGGCCAAACTATTTTTTATCTATGGGGTTCTCTACTGTCTCTGAAGGTGGAATATGCTCGATGGTAATCAAAGCTTCCATAACTGACTTAACAATCGGTGCTGCTACAGTCGAACCAAAAATGTTCCCACTTCCTTGGGGTTCATCGACTACGGCCAGAACAACATAGCGGGGAGAGTCTGCTGGCAAAATGCCAACAAAGCTGGTAATTTTGGCAGTGCTGTGGTATCCTCCTTTAGAACTGGCTTTTTGAGCTGTGCCGGTTTTACCAGCAATCCGAAATCCTGGAATCTGGGCTGTTTTCCCAGTCCCTTTATTAACTACAGTTTCCATCATTCCTATGACTGTCTGGGTAGTCTCTGGTGAGAAGATGGGTCGCGGTGCCGGGAGACGCGGCTGCCAGAACATCTGTCCTTGGGAGTCGAATAAACCCCGAATCGTATGAGGCGTCACTAGTTTGCCACCATTGGCAAGCGCTCCATGCAGTTGCACTAGCTGAATTGGTGTGAGGGAGAGTCCCTGACCAAAGGAAGCTGTTGCGGGTTCAATGGTTGATGAGGTAAACCGTTCTTGGCTCTTCAGCTGGCCTATGGCTTCAAAGGGTAAGTCAATTCTTACAGTTTGTCCCAGTCCCAACCTTTCCAGCCAACCGTAGTAAACTGCTGGCTTGATTTGTCGCATCACTTGCACCATGCCAACGTTACTGGAGTATTGCAGAATCTGAGCAATCGTTAATGGTCCATGTCCGCCTGGTTCAGCGTTTTTGATCGGCCAGCCCCCTACAGTAATCTCACCACCGTCATAGAATGTGCTATCGGGTTTGATAGCATGGTTCTCTAGCGCGATCGCTACATTCAGTGGCTTAAATGTCGAACCAGGTTCGTAAAGGTCGGCCACCGCCCAGTTCTTGAATAGCGCCAAGTTATATTTGGAGTAGTTATTGGGATTGTAGGTTGGCTCTGAAGCGAGTGCTAACAGGGAACCATCCCGCGCATCCATGACAATGACAGTTCCGCGCTTGGCTTGGAACTGCTGCATCTGTTGCTGGAGAGCGATGCGAGCAGCTCTTTGCAAGCGAATGTCAATGGTCAGTTGCAGCCTTAGGTCGTCATAGTGTAAAAATCCTTCTGGCATCAGGTCAGGCATCAAAAACCCATTTCCAGTCCGGCTGAGTCTAATTGTCCGGACGTTGCGTTCCAGTAAGTTTTCTTGGCTATATTCCACTCCAGCTTGACCGCGATGGTCGATGTTGACATAGCCCACGACATCTGCAACTAAATCTTGCTGAGGATAGAAGCGAGAGTAATGTTGAATGATCTCCAGTCCATCAGTTTGCAGTCTAGAAATCCGGTCAGCTTCTTCTTCTGTGAGGGCGTAGTCAACCAGTATTCCGCTTTTAGCCTGATTAAACTGTTTAACTAGGTCTTCGGGGGAACGAGCTAGAATTGAGGCCAGCTTGGTGGCGACGTTCTGTTTGGAAATCTTAAACAGCTTTGGGTGAGCGTACAGCATGTATACCAGCTGGTCAGTCGCTAAAACGTTACCGCTTCGATCCTCAACTGAGCGACGAGGAACAAAAGGACGCATGTAAACCATCTGCTGAGTCCTTGCTTTTTGCTGCAGCACTGGTGCCTGCGTCACCTGTAGGTCATACAACTTTAGCGCTAGTGCTAATGCACTTGCTATCGTTAGTCCCCAAACAAGCAGCAGTCTGAAAGAAGGTGAAAGGTAGAAGGCTAGAGGCAAAAGAGAGGAATTTTTGCTTTTGAGTGTTTGTCCTTTTCTGGGTATTTCTCTGACTTTTGATTCTTGA
>CAZZWA010000715.1:0-1997 GCA_964657555.1 uncultured Microcoleus sp. | reverse complement strand
TCATTGTTCATTGTTCATTGTTGATAGCGATGAACCATGAACTGTGAACCATGAATGTCAATCGTGCTACTGGCCACAACAGCGGTCAATGCCAAGACTATCTAAGAGTAAGTCACTGATCGCATTGGCGATCGCAAACTCGCTGTAGAAGCTTTTGGAAAAGTCAAACATCTGCATTTCCGTCAGAACAGCAATCACAAGGGAACCAAGGTCGTTCTCGCCCTCCATCCGCTGTCGGACATAAATCTGGGACGCCCTCTGAGCTATTTGCTGATTGACGGCTTCCGGAATAAATTCTCGATCTAGCCATTGCTGCAAAGCACTTCGCAACCATTCGCCTTCCTGCTGGGGATTGGAGGCAGGTGGTAAAGTAATCGGTGGGATAGGTTCAGACATTGGCGCAGATGAATGGATTTTGATATTTACACCATTATTCAGGGGTATGCTCAAGGATACTTCCTGATGGCCGATGATCACACTGGCGACTTAGAGTGGTATTCTAGCCGCAAGCGAGCGCTAATTCCGCTAGATGATAGGTTCCGTTACCCAACTTCCCTGCGACGCGTCCTCAACCAAAACCGCTTCACAGTTACCGTTAATAGAGACTTCCAATCCGTTGTTGCTGGGTGTGCTAATCGGGAAACCACCTGGATTTCGCCAAAACTGCAAGAGATTTACTGGGCACTTTATCAGGCTGGCTGGGCATACAGTTTTGAAACATGGCAAGGAGAGGAGTTGGCTGGGGGAATTTTAGGGATTGTCATTGGGGGTGCCTTTATTGGCGAGTCGATGTTTTACCGAATTCCCGAAGGGTCGAAGGTGGCAATGGTGAAGTTGGTAGAACGGTTGCGCGATCGCCAGTTCGTTTTCTTTGACGCCCAACTGATGAATCCCCACTTGGAACGCTTTGGAGCATATATAGTTAGCGATATTGAGTATCAAACTTTGCTACAGCAAGCTGTGCAGCGCCAGTGTTCTATTGTTGATATTTAATTTCACTGTCAGTTAAGAAGAACTAGATACATCATTGAACATTAGGTTTATGGAGTGCATCACGAATCTTGCCTTCCCATTGTCTCTTGTAACGACCTAAAAAGCTTCGACGCACCACATCCAACATCTGCTGTGGAGCTATTTCAAATATGTAGTTATAGTATGACCACGCACAAAGTTGCTGTTTTTCTGCTGCTGACAGGTTGGACGAGTCCCGAATTGCCTGTTGGAGGTAAATTTCGCGTACCCACCACGGTCTTTTTTCTGACAGAGAACCTTCGATTAACTGAACTCTGGCCATACTTTTCTTTCCTTTGCTAGAAAACCCCCCAGGTCTGGAGCGCATCAATGTTTGAGGAATTGTATAAAACTCACCCTCTAGCGACAAGCGTGCTAGAAGAAGATGATCCCAACTTAGAATATTAGGTAGGGGCGTCACCCTACTCAAAGCACTGCGTTTAATAACACCGTGTATTAAATCTCCAACTCCTGCTTGTTCTTTAAATATGGAAGATAGATATCGCTTGTAACGTATACGAGCAGGCATCCCTATTGTCGTACCTCCCAGATCGACCTTTATGACCTTTTCTGATTTTGGGTCTATTAGTTCAGAAAAAGTATTAACAAGCACCAATTGCTCTGACTTCTGGAACCCCTGCAAACAGGTTTCCACATATTCTGGATCTCGGTCATCATCATCTGCCGCCCAAGTAAAATATTCACCCTGAGCCTTTTCAAGAACAAACTGAAAATTAAAAAAGGAACCTATATTTTCTTTTTGGCGAAAATACTGAATCCGAGAATCATATGCCATAATCTCTCGAACAACTGCTTCTGTCTCTGCTCCGGGAGAGCAATTATCAGAAATAATGATTTCCAGATTTTTATAGGTTTGCTTGGTCAGGCATTCTAATGTCCGACGTAGACCCACTGAGCGATTGTAAGTTGGTATTCCTATACTTACTAAAGGTTTATCCTTTAACATCATTTTTGCTACCTACAGT
>CAZZWA010000714.1:0-2011 GCA_964657555.1 uncultured Microcoleus sp. | reverse complement strand
GGTTATCACTGTCACTACCCAAGCTCAACGTTAATCTATTTTCCACTCGTGCCTCAGAAACTGCTGGTACATCACTTCCCGAGTCATCATGTGCTTATGCAGCACGATCAGAAACTCTTGAGCTTGTTCGTGAGACATTTGCTTCACTTGGTCAGCAAAGCTTCTGAGGGTAAATTGTTGCTCTAAAGTTAATTCAACAGGCTCATTCATAGGTGGCTCCTGTGCCAAGCTAGGGCAAAAATTATCAGTGCCCTTTGTTGCTTTATATATATTATTGTAACATTTTGTTAAAAAACTGCAATAATTTAGAGCTGTTCTACTGTTAAACTTGTTTTAGTCAAAGATAAGCAATAGTTATCTCTTTCAGTAGGGTGTGTTAGGCGCTTCGCTGTAAGGCACCAAGTCTATGCAAAGGGTGCATTATGCCGCCAACACACGCTACCGAAAGTTGTAGGTTATTAGAGCCTTAGCGCGAGATTGCCTCAGCTTGCCTGAGTCTTGGGTAAGACCTTTGTTTATACTTTGGCTGGGGAGCAGCCATCAGTAAAATTATCTCCAGTAGCCAGGGTGCGATACGATTACACCACATAGCTAAATGACTTTGCCATCCGACCAAAATTTCTGGTGATTCCTTATGCAATCCGGTAACAAGTGTCTTAGCAACTTGCTGAGGAGACAAGGGCACCATCCAGCGGAACCACTGCAATTCTCGCACCATATCAGTATCGGTTAAAGATGGCAGCAAAGCGATCACTCGAATATTGTGAGCAGCGAGTTCGCCGCGTAAGGCTTGCGTGAATCCCACAATGGCAAACTTGGTGGCTGAATAAGTTGCCATTGTGGGAGCAGCAATCTTGCCCATTAAGCTAGAAACGTTGACGATTGTTCCTTCTCCCTGTGTTGCCATGCGTCGAGCAACCAGACGAGTCATAGCATACATTCCCATTAAATTGATGGCGATCTCTTGCTGCACATGCGGTAATTGAGACTTTAAAAACGGAGCCTGGTGTGCAACTCCTGCACAGTTTACTAGCAAATGGATTGGGCCAAAATCTCGCCAAGCTTGAGCGATCGCAATATTTACTTCTACTAGTTGAGCCATATCCAAAGCCAGAGTGATAGCTTCTGTGCCAAGCGCTTCAATTTGATCAGCCACTTCAGCTAAGCGCTGGCGATCGCGTGCTACCAACAACAGGCGTTTGGCTCCTTGTTGTGCCAATTCAATGGCGATCGCTCGGCCAATGCCACGGGAAGCGCCGGTAATTAGAACTGTCTTTCCTTGAACATTCATAATTAAACCATCCTTTGTTTGATTGAGATTTCCGTAGATTTTGAATCAGTATCAAGGGTCATAGTTTCTCACTTTGCATTCTCAGCAGGCAGTGAGACAAAAAATGACTCGCGATTGATAAATGAGTAGGATTGAACTTTGAGGAGTCAGATATTTCTCAGAAATCGTCTAGGGAACCGCGTCATCATCTAAAAATCTGAAAAATATCAGCCAGTCAGATTTCATCAAAACTTGAGTTTGACTGGCAATACGCCGAAGGAAAACGTGTGAATCATGAAATGACGTCGTCCTAAGCCACCATCAAAAATGAATCAAGCTTCTATCTTTTACTGAAAACTGTCAGGTTGAATGCTTAGCAGAACGCAAAACAAGCCTTTAGCATTGCAACTTCCAACCGCTCAGCAAAAGATGGGAATTGAGGCTGGTATCTTTTATGGCATCTAAATGTGGTCAAGCGAATAGCGAAGCTATTTCTCTGCTGTCCTGTAGGAAAGCTAGTGTAGAGCAGTCAGAGAAATATCTGACAGGCAATTCCGGAATCATGGAGTTACTGAAGATCCAATATTGATGTAGAGCATGGATGGCACGTCTCCTCGATACGAACAGTTATCTGACCCATATGCACACCCTAACAACGGGATCAAAAATATGCAACATTTTTTAATAAGTTTTTTGTAACATTCTCTTTACAAAGTTATCTTTTGTTTCTCATAAAGCAGT
>CAZZWA010000713.1:0-2024 GCA_964657555.1 uncultured Microcoleus sp. | reverse complement strand
GGGGAGGGTGCCCGATAGGGCGGGTGGGGTAGTGTACTTCACTTAGATGAAAAGTGCTGTAAGTACATGGCACTAGGCTGCTACTGACGATTCCTGATTCAGTTGCTTGAGCGGCAGTTCCACAACAAACTCTGTACCTTGTCCTGGTGTTGACAGACACTTCAGCTGCCCCCCGTGATGCTTTTCCACAACTTGGTAGCTAATCGACAAGCCTAAACCAGTGCCTTGTCCTACAGGTTTGGTTGTAAAGAAAGGGTCAAAAATTCTTTGCTTAACTGCTTCTGGCATCCCAGGGCCATTGTCTTCGAGCCGAATGACTACCCGACTTTGGTCTTGAAGTTCCGTGCGAATCCAGATTGTAGGTGTTGCAGATTGTAGGTTAGTATGTTGATTGAACCCTTCAACTTTCAAATCCTCCAAAGCATCAATAGCATTACTGATAATATTCATAAACACCTGGTTAAGTTCCCCAGGATAGCACTCCACTAAAGGTAAGTCACCATACTCTTTAATAATCTGAATGCCGCAATTTTCCCCTCGTGCTTTCAAGCGATGTTGCAGGATCAACAACGTGTGATCAATCCCCTCATGAATATCAACTAACTTTTTCTCAGCGTGATCGAGGCGAGAAAAGCAACGCAGCGATACTACTAAATCCCGGATGCGCTCAGTCCCCATTTTCATAGAATTTAATAGTTTGGGGAAATCTTGAACTAAAAAGCCCAACTCGATATCCGAAGTTGTGGAATGGATTTCTGGCGCTGGTTCTGGATAGTATTGCTGGTAGAGTTGCAACAGGTGCAGCAGGTCTTGAGTATACTGATTGGCGTACTGTAGATTGCCATAAATGAAGGAGACTGGGTTATTAATTTCATGGGCGACACCAGCAACTAGTTGTCCCAGACTAGACATTTTTTCACTCTGAATCAACTGGGCTTGGGTTTGCCGGAGTTCTTGTAATGTCTGCTCCAATTCAAAGGCTTTTCGTTTTAAGCAAGCTTCTGATTGGCGCAAGTGCTTTTCAACTGATAAGCGTTCCTTGAGTTCAGATCTGAGTTGTTCGACTAGCCCAGATTGCTGAATGGCGATCGCCAACTGCACGCTCAGCTGTTGGAGCAATTGCACTTCCGATTGCTGCCATTGCCGTGGTTCAGAGCAGTGATGGGCGATGAGCAGTCCCCACAAGTGGTTTCCTTGCAGCACCGGCACGACCAAGTTGGCTCTGACCTGAAGCCGCTCTAGAAAATCAATGTAACACGGATCTAAATCAGCCCTGTAGATATCTTCAATTGCCCTCACCCGGCCTTCTTGGTAAGGAAAAATGTATGTTTGATCAAAGCAGGGATCTTTAACATTAGTTTTTAGAATGGAATTTACACCCTTACAGACCGATTCTACAACCACGACCCCACTCCAATCTGGCTGGAAGCGGTAAAGCAAGACCCGATCAGTCTGGAGAAATTGCCGCACTTCTGCCACAGCAGTATTCAGAACTTCCTCCAAGTTAAGAGACTGGCGGATGCGCTGGGCAATCTCTGCTACCAGTTGCTCTCGCTTCGCCTGCTGCTGCAACGTTAACTCTGCCTGTTTGCGATCAGTGATGTCCATGACTATCCCAGTCATCCTCACCGCTTTGCCGGTTTCGTCTCGCAAGACTACACCCTGACTAGAGACCCAGCCCTCTGTCCCGTTTGGACGACTGATTGGATGTTCAATACGATAGTCGCTTCCTTGCTCTATGACAGCAACCAACTCCTGAGTCACGCGGTAGCAATCAGAAGCAGGAATGCATTGGAGATAAGCTTCTATGGTGCCATCAAAGGAACCAGAAGCCATACCAAAGAGAGGTTCTACCTCTAAAGACCACGTCAGCTTACCAATGTGCAGATCCCAGTCCCAAACTCCCATACTTGCTGCTTTGAGAGCCAGTTGCAGGAATGTTGAGTTCTGCAAGCCTGCCTCTTTTACCTGTTTGCGTTCGGAGATATTCATAAAACTATTGATCAAGTAAGTCATCGTACACT
>CAZZWA010000712.1:0-2031 GCA_964657555.1 uncultured Microcoleus sp. | reverse complement strand
TTTCTAAACCAGCCCACAGCTAATCACGTTGAGCAAGTACCCATTGCCAAAATCTTTACCGAGATTCATATCGAAAATCTTCATGTCAATGGATGATGGTGAATCATCAGCTTGTTGGTGCAGTTGCTGACTTGGGATTTTATGAATTCAAACGACAGTTGACATACAAGTGTGAGATGTATCATGCTAATTTGGTCTTAGTGGATCAATGGTTTCCGTCATTTAAAACGTGTTCCAATTGTAGGCACAAACAGGACATGCCGTTATCGGTTAGGACTTTTGACTGTCCGAGTTGCGGCATGTCGATGGAGCGAGATTTAAACGCCAGTATCAACATTTTGAACTGGGAACCTTCTGCTTGAGGGGGATAGCCTGCTAATTCTTGGGATAGCCGACTACCCAACAGCACAGGAAGTAAACGTTAACTATCTTTGGATAGGTTTAAATAAGTTTTATAGAGCAGGTCAAGGGCTAGTGCAACTAAAACAAGTGAAGCGAGTTGGCGTGATTGGTGGAGGGCAGCTAGCCTGGATGATCGCTGGTGCCGCCCAGACGCTGGGGATTGAACTGGTGGTACAGACGCCCCATCCCAGTGACCCAGCGGTAGGAATTGCCTCATCTACCATCTTCGCCCCAATTGATGACGCTGTTGCCACAGCTGAGTTAGCAACTCGCTGCGACGTCATTACCTTTGAAAACGAATTTATCAATTTGGCAGCCTTATTACCTTTGGCAGAACAAGGGATCTGCTTTCGTCCGGGGTTACAGGTGTTAGCCCCCCTGTTAGACAAATATCACCAGCGTTGCTATTTAGAAGATTTAGGTCTGCCAGTGCCGCAATTTTTCTCCCTTGAGGGAGAACCTTCGGTTGATTTACCTACTCTCTCCATCCCCCTATCCCTCAGTCAACTAGATTTCCCCCTCGTCCTGAAAGCCCGTCGTCACGGCTATGACGGTCAGGGCACTTTCATTCTCAAAGACCAGCACGCCCTAAAATCAATTTGGCAGCAGCTGGGACATGCATCGGTGATGTTAGAAGAATTTATTCCCTTTGAACGGGAACTGGCTGTGATTGCCGCCCGTTCTGTGGCAGGTGAAGTTGCCACCTATCCAGTAGTGGAAACCCAGCAAGAAAACCAAGTCTGCCGCCGCGTGCTGGTGCCAGCTGAACTTGACTTGAGTGTGGTGGCAGAAGTTGAAGCGATCGCTCACGCACTCCTCAACAGTTTGCAAGCTGTGGGTGTTTTTGGCATTGAGCTATTCTTGACTAAATCCCATCAGGTGTTAGTGAATGAAATCTCTCCCCGCACCCATAATTCTGGTCACTTCACCCTAGATGCTTGTGAAACTTCCCAATTTGAAGCACATTTAAGAGCAGTTTGCGGTCTGTCGTTGGGTAATCCGGCGCTGAAGAGTGCTGGTGCTGTGATGGTGAATTTACTGGGTTATGAGCATTCCCAAAATGATTACTTAGATAAACGGCAACGGCTAGCCAACTTGCCCAACGCCCACATCCACTGGTACGGCAAGACAGAATCTCGCCCTGGTCGCAAATTAGGTCATGTGACTGTTTTGCTGGATAAGTCTGATAGAGAGGAAGCAGAGGCGATCGCGCAGAGGATTGAGTCTATTTGGTACGGTTTGAAAACTAGCGTTAAAAATTAGAGCTTTCTAAATATTTCGTAGTTGTCAAAGTCTTGCTTTATCCAGGAGAGTAAGGCCCCATTTATAAAGCGATCGCAAGAGCATTTGTTCAAAATTCCAGTCTGATGGAAGCACCATTTTCAGAGTGTCTATCATCCGTTGCATAATCACTGTTCCCTCAGAGCCTTTTGTGGGAGTGAGTAACCTCCCCGGCCTGAAGGCCCAGGGATTCTCGTTTCAAGCAAACAGGCGCTTGCTGCTTGGCTTCTCCGAGCAGAACCAATCGGCCAGCAGGCAGAGATAAATTCCTCTGAATTTGCTCCCATCAGGAATTGTCCTTTTTGATCACCAACCTGCGGAATGTAGAGTTGAACTGGTCTTCAACTT
>CAZZWA010000711.1:0-2038 GCA_964657555.1 uncultured Microcoleus sp. | reverse complement strand
GTGCCTGCAAGTACAGATAGCAAGGCATTAGAGCAATATGCTCGTGAATCGGAAGCTGTGCAGCGGTTTATTGAGGGTAAGGAGATTAAAAAGGTGATTGTGGTGCCAGGGAAGTTGGTCAATTTTGTGGTGGCATAAATATGAGAGTAACTTGCTCAAGTGGTAATTATGCTGCTGACTATTAGTAGGAATGCAATAAACCTGCCACCTGGCACAGAGGTGACTCTGCGTTATCAAACCTGGGCAGACTATGAAGAACTTATTAGCAGCCGACAGGATAAAGCGGCAATTAAGATTTGCTTCAGTGCCAAAAAGCAGGAAATCCACATTATGTCGCCGCTACCGGGACATGGCAATCGAGTTGATACTCTGACAGATTTGGTGAAAGTCCTACTGCGCCATCAAGGGCAAGACTGGCAAAGTTTTCACCCCATTACCTTGCAACAAGTTGAGCAAGCAGGAGTAGAACCCGATGCTTGTTTTTACATCCAGAACCGAGAGGCGATATTAGGGCGAGAACGCATTGATCTAAACACTGATCCACCGCCCGATTTGGCAATTGAGGTCGATCTAACCTCGGCAACTAAAGCGGAGGACTATGAAGCGATCGCCATTCCCGAACTCTGGATTTACCGTCGAGGAGAACTGCGCATCTATATCTTCAATGGTCAGCAGTACCAGGAAAGCGCAGAGAGTCCCACATTTGGAGGAATCAATGTGAAACAAGTGCTGCCTCAATACGTCGAGCAAGCTTGGATAGCAGGTTCGAGTGTGACATTGCGGGAGTTTGAGCAATTTCTGGTGGGTAGTTGACTTTTTTTGAATTCAAAAGCCTGAGAAGCCGAGAATCGTTACGCAGACATTAAATCATTACCGCAATGCACCGGAACTTTGAAGTAGGCTGGGGGCTAGCGAAGATTATCTGCGTCCAGTGATTGCGAACGTTCAACAGCTTATATTATCGGTGGTGGCATTGCTTGAAGGCTATCTGTAGGTGTTAGAGTCGAGGTGCAATTCTTCTAACGAGTGATTTCGATGTCTGAGATCAAACGTCAAGTCATAGCGATGGGGGGAGGCGGATTCTCAATGGAGCCTGAGAACCCCCTACTAGATCAGTACATCATTAAGCAATCTCCTAAAGCCCGACCATCTGTATGCTTTTTACCTCATGCCACGGATGATGCAGTTCGGTATACTTTCAGATTTTTCAAGGCATTTGCAAAGTTTGATGTGAAGCTCACTCATCTTTCCTTGTTTTCTCCTGAGACAGCAAATCTTGAGTCATTTCTGATGATGCAAGATGTTATTTACGTGGGTGGAGGCAACACAAAAAGTATGATCGCGTTATGGCGCGAATGGAACTTGGATGATGTTTTACGCAAAGCCTATGAGAACGGCACAGTTCTTGCGGGTCTTAGTGCAGGCGCAAACTGTTGGTTTGAGCAATGTATTACAGATTCAGTTCCCGGTGCGTATAGTGTGTTGCCTTGCTTAGGAATTCTCCGAGGGAGTTTCTGTCCGCACTACGATGGAGAAGTCGAGCGACGACCATCTCTGCATCAGTTGTTAAGTGAGGACAAGATCGCCAGCGGTTATGCAGCAGATGACGGAGCGGCAGCCCATTTTATCAACGGTGAGTTTGCTTGTGCAGTCAGTTCGCGCTCTAATGCTAAAGTTTACAAGGTTGATAAAGTGGATGGACAGGTTACTGAAGAGGCAATCCAGACTCATTATCTAGGTCAGTAAAGAGTCAACGCGCAGTCGAACACTGCGTTAGAGCGGATAGACAGGGGATCTTGGTCATGTTGCAAAGCTTGTCTACCACCGCTCAACTCTGCCGTTAGCCTTCCTAAATTCTTGACCCCGCTCCGCCAAAATAGAAGAATATTGAGAATAAGCAAGGTTACGGATACGAGGTTCATGGTCGCCTATTGAACTGGCTCTCATGGTCTATAGTTTAGGACAACGCCAACTTAGGCAAGCACTAAAACTCGCTATTGTTGCTTCGCTTTTATTGGCTCTCCCTCCGCTAACCCCA
>CAZZWA010000710.1:0-2046 GCA_964657555.1 uncultured Microcoleus sp. | reverse complement strand
CCCTTATGGCAGCGCATCCCCCTCTACTTGCAAATCGTCATTGCCCTGATTCTGGCAGCAGGATTCGGGATTTGGCTGGGGGCTGGTCAACCCCGCCCAGAAAATGTTGAGGCAATTAAAGACCTAGCAGTTCCTTCTAACATGGTGCTTAAGGCTCTAGGTGCTCTTGCCATACCCCTGATTCTCCTGGCTGTACTCCACTCTTTCTTAACCACGAGTATCCCCGGTAGAGTGGGCCGTCGGCTAGCTGTTCTGCTGTTAACAAATACTACAGTCGCCATCCTCATCGGCCTGTTTGTCGCTAACGTCTTACAACCGGGTAGGTGGGGTCGGATCTCTGCCGCAGCAGGCACATCTGACGTTACAAAAAAACTCGACCCTTGGGAACTCCTCCAAAGCACCATACCTGAATCCGTCCTCAAGCCCTTGGTTGATAACAATGTTCTCCAACTGATTGTTGTTGCCCTGGCTTTTGGCATCGTCTTGCGCGCCTTGAAAACAGAGCAGATTGAAAAAGGGAATACAGACTACAAAGCAGTTGAGCAAGGGGTGACATTTTTGTTCGAGGCAGTAATGCGCATCCTCACATGGGTCATTGCTCTGGTGCCGCTGGCAGTCTTTGGACTTGTTACTAAAACAATCGCCCTTCAGG
The DNA here is from genome assembly GCA_964657555.1 of uncultured Microcoleus sp. GTDB lineage: Bacteria > Cyanobacteriota > Cyanobacteriia > Cyanobacteriales > FACHB-T130 > CAZZWA01. The sequence goes on along the minus strand of CAZZWA010000710.1, from coordinate 1,394 downwards.
GCTTCGCACCGTTTAAATCTCTGGGTGCATTCATCATAGCAGTGCTGTTAGGACTGTTTTTGCAAGCCTGCTATTATGTAAGTCGAGTGTATTTCGGTTCCTGGGTCAGTCCAAAACGCTTCTTGGCTGGGGCTTTCGATCCGCTGCTAACAGCCTTCTCCACAGCTTCCTCAACGGCGAGTACGCCTGTCACTTTTGAGGCTTTAATCAAACAAATCGGTCTGCGGGAATCTTCTGCTTCTTTGGGGGCGTTAGTTGGCACCAATTTTAACAATGATGGCACTGCTCTTTATGAGGCGATGTCTGCCCTATTTATCTCCCAAGTACTGGGAATTGCTCTAACTCTACCGCAGCAGTTCGTTGTCGTACTCACAGCGATCGTCGCCTCAGTAGGTGCAGCGGGTATTCCTGAAGCAGGTTTGGTGACGATGACGCTGGTGTTCAATTCGGTTGGCTTGCCCCCTCAATACATTGCGCTGCTGGTGACTGTAGACTGGTTCCTTGACCGCTGCCGCACGGCTATCAATGTGATGGGCGACATGACTGTCAGTGCTTTGCTTGACGGCAAGCAGCCCAAGCAGGAAGCTGAATCATTAGAAGTTCCAGAACTTCCAGGTGAGTAGTCTCTCTTTTGGACATGGGGAAGAGCTGAGTTATCCCACTTATCGGTGAACTGCCGGGTTGGATAAATAGGACGATACCACTGTTGTCTCTTAAAGACTGCTTTGGGAAATACGTGCCATAGGTTAAAATTCGCCTTATTTATAGGTATCAAAACTATACAAACAGGAATTTTCAATTCCTGTTTGTATAGTTTTTATTTTCATCTGATTGGCTGGCCTGATTAAAGGAACCAAACGCAAGTCTCTGCAAGAGCCATTCAGCTTAACTCCTCTATTGTTAACCTGTTATTAAGACGATGAGTGAACCTTTATGAAATCAACGACTACCCACGCATTGAAGGAATGGGCTGTTGCCGTTAACGCATTGGAAGAGGGCAAAACCATTTTGCTGTTACGCAAAGGTGGTATCAAGGAGGAAGGCAACCGCTTCAAAGTCGCTCATCACCAAATTTTGCTCTACCCCACCTATGAACATCAGCAACCTGAGTTGCTTAAACCAAACTATGCCTCTGAGGTAAAACTTGTCCCATCAGGATGGCATCCAGAGACAATTCGGATCGGTGGATGGGCAGAGATTACCGAGATTTTGCTAGTGAGCGATCAGCCTGCTGTCAAAGCGCTGCTGCCATACCACATTTGGAACGAGCAATTTGTCAGCGATCGCCTAAAATGGAAGCCGCGAGTGCCAATTTATTTGCTACTGCTACGGACTTACCAACTTGCCCAAGCTCAGATTGTTCCCTACTGCTCGGAATACGGAGGTTGCAAGTC
>CAZZWA010000709.1:0-2047 GCA_964657555.1 uncultured Microcoleus sp. | reverse complement strand
AGGAGAAAACTTCCCTCAGCAGGTGAATGGTTCCTCAGCAACATTAAACAAATTTTTAGTTTGTGGGCTTGGTAGTCTAGGACAGCATTGCGTCGCCGCTCTTTCAGAGTTTGGCATCATTGTCAATGGTATTGATGTCGAAACCCCCAAAAATTGGGAGGTACCAAAAGCTAAGGAGTCATTGACAAAGCTATTTATTGGAGACTGTCGTCAGTCTAAAGTCTTAGAAGATGCAGAGATTCGGCGTTGCCGTGCCATCCTCCTAGTCTCCAATAGTGAGAGTGTGAATGTTGCTGGTGCTTTTGCAGCGCGACGGCTCAATCCTGATGTCCGCATTATCATCCGTTCTAGCAAGCAGAACCTCAACGAACTATTGGAACAGCAGTTGAGAAACTTTGCAGCTTTTGATGCTACTCAACTCCCAGCCTCGGCCTTTGCCCTAGCCGCCCTTGGGGAAGAAACCCTAGGGTTCTTCAGTTTGGAGGGGCAATTGCTACGAGTTGTTAAGCACGAGATTCATGCTAATCATCGATGGTGCGGTCAGCCAGTACACGAACGGAACCATCGTCTGAGTCGAGTCTTAAGCTACATTACTGACGACTCATCTATAGAACAAGAGTTTTACAGATGGGATGCTGATGCCGTTGTGGAAGCAGGAAACATCCTGGTTCGGATCGAAACGGCAGATAGCTCAGCTCAGTATTTTTTTACAGACCCCGGTACTTTCACTCAGCAGAATTTCACGGAGTTCTGGCAGCAGGCGCGCTACTACATGAATTGGAGAATCCTGCAAAATAAGTTAGTCCAGTTCTGGCAATCAACAAGCGATCGCCGAATTCAGCGAGTAGCGATTGTCGCTCTAATTGCGGTATTCATCCTGTTAAGTCTGGGAACAATCCTGATTAAATTAGTTCATCCGGATTTCACCCTAGAGGCAGCCTTTTTCAACACTGCTATCTTTCTGTTGGGAGGCTTTGGCGATCAAGTCGGTGGCTTCCAGTCGAAGTTTTCCAATCCTTGGTGGCTAAATCTGTTTGGTCTGAGCTTAACAATAGCTGGCACAGTTTTGGTGGGAATTTTGTATGCCACGCTCACAGATGTCGTCTTGAGTTCAAGATTTCAGTTTTCCAGGCGTCCGCCGATTCCCAAGCAAGACCATGTGGTGCTGGTGGGATTGGGTAGAGTGGGACAGCGGGTGGCAAAAATCTTGCAAGAACTCAAGCAACCTCTTGTAGGAGTGACTCATGCTAGTGAGTTTGACTCCAACCTTTTGCCCAACTTGCCATTAGTTACAGGTAACATCACTGCTAACCTGCAAAAAGTGAACTTGGTTAAGGCCAAGAGTTTGATTGTGGCTACAGATGATGAAATGGCGAATTTAGAAATCGCTTTGATGGCACAGGCGCAGAATCCTGCCAGCCACTTAGTGATTCGGACTTACGATCCTAGTTTTACCCAGAGTTTGGCAGAAATCCTACCAAAAGCCAAAGTAGTGTGCGCTTATGCTTTGGCAGCAGAAGCCTTTGCTGGCGCTGCTTTTGGAGAAGAGATTATCAGCCTGTTCCGCTTAAATAATCAGACTATTCTGGTGACGGAATATAGCATTCAGGCAGGAGATACGCTAAACGGGTTACTCTTAGGAGAAGTAGCCTATGGGTATGAAGTTGTGCCGCTTCTGCACCAAAAACTTGAAGAGTCTGCCAGGTTAATGCCATCTGAAGAAATGCGTCTGGAGGTGGGCGATCGCTTAGTGATTCTAGCAACTATCAACAGTCTGCAACGGATTGAAAGGGGAGAGATGGCACCCCGCCGTTGGGCAGTGTGGGTGGAAGGAGCATTGAGTAAAAGTGCTGTTCTGGAAGGGGGCAATACCATTTACCGACTGTCTGGTTGTGAGATCGGCATGGCGCGGGAATTGATGCAGAATTTACCAGGAGCTTTACGATTGCCTCTTTACAAGCAGCAAGCACAAAATCTGGTGCGAGAACTTACAAAAGTGCAAGTCAAAGCTCGTTTAGGTTTTGTCAAAAAGGCTCGCGTTGAGATT
>CAZZWA010000708.1:0-2049 GCA_964657555.1 uncultured Microcoleus sp. | reverse complement strand
CCCTCGAACGAAGTGAAGGGCTCAGAATGACATGATAGAACGCAACTTGGTATTAATTTGGCTTTAGTATAACTTGGCTTGGGGATGATATTCCACTGAATCGGAAAAGCCTACAATTGACGCTGTGCTGCGTCACACCAAAATATTCCAAGCCCAAAGCTGTACTTACAGCGATCGCGAGTAGCAATGTGATATGTACTGGTGTACTAGGTTCCTTACCTTCTAGTCTTGGCATCACGCTTCTCCTTTGTAGCTCAGATCTTGCACCATTCTCAGTAAGCCCCACAGTCCGCCTTGAACTCAAGTTCAAGGCTCATAGCCCAAGTCCATTGACATGGACTGAAATTCTTACTCAGTCATCTGAAGATGACTTTAGCTGTTAGCCCGGAGGTTTACACCTCCGGGCGGGTAATGCGACTGGTGCAAGATGTGAGAGGTAACAGACTGAAAACCAAAAATTTTAGTTTGCTATCAGGGGGATGCATGTCTATCCTCCTACTTATGATTGAGTTCAGAATCGAAAACTTTTGAACTGAGTAATCAAACTCTTTAATAAAAAATAACCTTTCAGTCATTATATAAGCATCCATCTGAAGATGTGTTTTAACCTATTTTTGAGAGCAAAGTTTTATAAATCATTCATTAGAGTGAGGAAAAGAGAGCAGACAAATTTCTAATATGAAATCTAGTTTGGGAACCTGATGTAAATCATTAAGGAAAAAATAGCATGCCTCTTCATAAAATCAAAGATTTTGACCCAGACTATCAAACCAATTTTGAAAACAAAGAAATTAAGGGATTCGCTCTCTACGTTGGGAATGAAAAGATAGGCTTCCTTGACGATATATTAGTAGACGATGACGGTATTTTTCGCTATTTAGTTATCAACACAGGTGCCTTGATTGTAGGTAAGAAAGTCTTGTTATCCATTGATCAATGTCGCATCGACTATATTGCCCATCGCATCTATATAGATGATCTGAGCCGAGCGCAAGTGGAAAGTTTACCTGAGTACAACGGGAATATGCAGGGCTATTTCATTCTAACGGGCGATCGCTTCTAGTGGTCTTGTTAACTTAATTTTGATAGGCAGGTAGTGTGAGCGTCTCGCTCACAACGCGAGCTTTCCGGCTCGCACTATCCATCAATTAAACTTTGACAGACTACTAGGGCGCAAGTGGTAGTGGATCCGTCCAGCTTTTTTTCTATAAGTAAATGTAACGATTTAAATCTTTATAATACAAACTCTACAATTTATACGCTACTCAAACACTCGCTTAAACATAATTTATCAGAGCAGGATGTCATACTAGTCAGTGTTAACAAACTTCCTCCAAAACTGGAATTTTGCAACGCTAACTACCTTTCATCAAGTTCAATCATCACCAGCGTCTCTCATGAATTTATCTCTATCTAATCAATCAAAATTATCCTGGTGGGTAGAAATTAACACCACTGTTCCTCGTTGTACTTATTACTTTGGTCCTTTTGATACTCAAAACGAGGCACGGCTTTCCAGAACGGGCTACGTTGAAGACTTATATCAGGAAGAAGCCAGAGATATTGTGGCACTGGTCAAGCAATGTCAGCCAGATATGCTCACGAATTGTCATTTGTCAGTAGAAAATAGCGTCAGACATTATTAGATATCAGGGTCTTACAATGGGAACTTTGTTAACGAGTCCAAGGCAATTGCTGACCGAGCCAATCAATGGTTGCTGCCAAGGTCGTATATCTACAACAATCAGTCGCTCCCTGAGTAGTAGGCATTCCTGCCCTTGCTGTTCAAACGTTTTACTCCGTCACATACGTTTAAAAGAAATTTACTGGCGTTGTAGTTGCTGCTATCAGGAAATGCCAGTTTGAGAAAATGATCCCGGAAAAAACAGAGGTGACATCAGTCTCAGTCATTCGTCTGCAACAACTTTAAGTAAATGGACGGAAATCAACGTAACTGGTAGGGGCTGAAGGAGGGGTAATTGCCTGAGCACCATTAGCCATCCTTCAATTAGCAATCTTAAGCAACGTTTATTTCTCCCCACCTACTTA
>CAZZWA010000707.1:0-2051 GCA_964657555.1 uncultured Microcoleus sp. | reverse complement strand
TCCTCACCTCACTTAGAACTTGAGCCAACGCAATCGCTCACTCAGATTGGCTCCCAGCACTCAGCACGGGTGAGGCGAATTTGAGCTAGAGCAAAAATGGTGGGGATGATCCGACCATAATTGGTGGATATCGCTCTCCATCCCAAATCGGCTAAAAACCAACCCCACATCATTGGTCCCAAAAATGCAAACGCACTCCGCACGGCACCATAACGGGCGGCACTCATAGCCATGCCCTGCTTAGCAGTCTGAAGCGCTAGGTAGTTCTGAAACTGGGTTGCTACAGCTGCGCTGCCCTGAATGACTACTTCTTTTGCGACTTGATAGGTGGCAAAATGCAGGGCAAACTGACGGGCAATCTGTTGCAGCACCATGGGCTGGAGAATAGAACTAATTGCCAAAGCACTACCACCCTTGAGGAGTAAATTCAGAGGATCGTGCTGAATGGATACTGGCAGAGGATTGGCAAGTTGCGATTCTTGCAGCGATCGCTGTACCTGTACATTCAAGCTTTTTTGTTCGTGTTGGGGCATTTGTTTCCACGCCCTACCCATAAGGTGAAGAAACACCTCTGCCTCTAAATCGGTAGTGGACAACTGATGAGAGTAGGGGATTTTCAGGTATCGGCAAACCTGAATTAGGGCTTGTCGGTAGGTGACTTCGCTGGTGCGTCCCCGCAGTACTGTCACTCCATCTGCTGCCAAGAAGCGAAATCGCTCCTCAATAGCATCCAGCCATGTCTCATGGTCTTGGCTTTGGATATCTATCGGGTCAAGTGTCTGCATGTAATCAAGTGGATTAAACCTGCGACGGAACAAAATTTCCGTCAGTGCCTGTAATTCTTCTTCTGTAGCTAACTCTAGCGCCTCTCTCAGTTCGTCCAACGTGATTGCCTCCCAGACCCCAAGCTGTATTCTGTCCCTTATTCTACTAAGTAGACGTATAGGATTATGACTTGTGTCTGATGTCGTAGTAATAGGTGCTGGTATAGCTGGTTTGACTTGTGCCAATCAGCTGCACAAGGCTGGATATAAAGTGGCGATTATTGAGAAATCCCGAGGTGTAGGTGGACGAGTTGCTACTCGCCGGTTGTATGGCACCCATGCCGATCATGGGGCATGCTACCTGAAATCTCAAGGGCAATTGCGACAACTGGTTAAGGTTTTAGGCGATCGCGATCTCCTCCAAGTTTGGACTGATACCGTCTATGAGATGGATACAACTGATCTCTCACCCCATCTAGCAGCAGCGCAGCAGTATCCGCGATATGTGGCACCGACGGGGATGAGTGCGATCGCCAAATTCTTAGCCACTGGTTTGGATATTTGGCTAAATCGGCGAGTGCAGGCAATCTCTTCAACAGACAGAAATAGCTGGCATCTCACCCTGGAACCAGTCACCAGTGATGCCCCAGATGTCCAAACACCTAAGGAAATAACAGCAAAGGCTGTTGTGGTAGCCATCCCAGCACCTCAAGCCTTGGTGCTGCTGGAACCGTTGACCCAAACCTGTCTGCCAACAAAATTCATAGAAAGTTTGCGCTCTGTCGAGTTTAACCCCTGCCTGAGCGTGATGGCTGGCTATCCTCTTGAGAGACAGCAAGATGTAGAGTCTCTACACCCTGTCTGGAAGGCAATTACTTTTACAAGCGACTCTGAGTTAGCTTGGATTGGCTTAGATAGTAGCAAGCGCCCAGACACTCCGACGCCCGTATTTGTCCTGCAAAGCAGCGCTGAGTTTGCTCAGAGTTACTTAGACACCGCAGATTTAAACCCAGCAGCACACCAAATGTTATCCCGTGCGGCAAAGTATCTTATGCCTTGGCTAGAAACTCCAGATTGGTTTCAAATCCACCGTTGGCGCTATGCCTTTCCCAGTCGTCCTCTAAATCAAGATTGCCTCAAGGCTGCAATACCTCTTCCTCTAGTTTGTTGTGGCGATTGGTGTGGGGGCAATCTGATAGAAAGCGCGATGAATTCTGGGTTAGCGGCAGCTGCCCAAATTAACAGTCAAATGAAACAGCTTTCCCTGCCATCTACCATTTTTCATGA
>CAZZWA010000706.1:0-2068 GCA_964657555.1 uncultured Microcoleus sp. | reverse complement strand
ATGAACTTTACACCAGTTATGATTGATCAAGAAACGTAAAGAAATATAAAGAACTATGCAAAATAAAGTCGTTGTTGTCGTCGGAGCAACTGGTGGCATCGGTTCCGCCTTAACTCATAAACTAGCACCGACAGGCGCACGCTTGGTACTGGCGGCAAGAGATAGCAGTCGATTAGACGATTTGGTGTCTCAGTTATCGATCAGCCCCCAGTCAGTTTTGCCAGTTTCTGTGGACATCACCGATCCGCAGCAGGCAGATATCCTGATCGAGAAGGCTGTGGCTGAGTTTGGCCAAATCGATGCCCTAGTCAATGCTGCCGGTGCCGGTATTCTGAAGCATTACAACCAATTGGAACCAGCAGATTTGGATGCCATGCTGAACGTAAATCTCAAGGGTAGCTTCTACACTTGTCAAGCGGCAGCTGAGGCAATGAAAGAGCACAAGTCTGGTCATATCTGTAATGTAGTGGGAATTCTCGGCAAGCACTCAATGGCAATGGCATCTGCTTATTGTGCCTCTAAGTTCGCTGTTGTCGGTTTCAGCAAGTGCATGGCAGACGAACTCAAGCGCTTTGGCATCAAGTTCACTCTGTTCTACTTCGGCGGTGTAGATTCTCCGTTCTGGGATAAAGTGAGCTTGAAGGTTGACAGGTCAAAAATGCTTCGCCCTGAAACAGCAGCTGACGCTATTTTGTTCGCTCTTTCAGCCCCAGCGTCAGCAGTGCCGATGGAAATTAACATTCAGCCCGAAAGTCATCTGTTTTTCTAGAACCTGACTTGTGAAGATCGGAACTGGTAAGGAGAGTTGTGGGTAGTGAGTTAAAGAATCCAAAACTCAAAACTTGGCGATGACTAGCCTCTTGCTTACCTGGGTAGGTTTCTTTCTTAAGAATGACCTGTAAATCTGGCAAAAAGGGCAGAATTTACACTCAGGCAAGCTTTAAGACTGAATAAACTATGAAAATTGACCATATTCACTTCTACGTTGAAGATGTTCGCCACACGTACCACTGGTTTGTTCATACACTAGGTTTTCAACCTGTGGCAACTCGTGCAAATGGTCATACTTGCACTTCAGTGGTTAAAAGCGGCTCAGTCTACTTTGTCTTTTCCTCTCCCTTGACATTAGCTAGTCCGGTGACTCAGTTTCTACAACGGCATCCGCCTGGGGTTGTAGACATAGCATTTCGCATCCAGAATGTTGAAGCGGTTATGGAAAAGGCTGTCCTGGCGGGAGCTAGAGTATTGCAACCCATCCAGCAACAACAACAAGTGGGTGGATATGTAAAGTGGGGGAAAATTGCTGCCTGGGGTTCATTAAGCCATACATTGATAGAGACAACAGGTGATGCCTCTTTTGTCATGAGTCAGCAAGAGTTGCAAGTTGAAGGTTCTGAAATTCAACCTGCCAATCCAAGCTTTAACCTGATCGCAGATCAAGGACTCCTGACTGGCATCGACCATGTCGTGTTGAATGTCACTGCTGGTGATTTAGAGCGTGCTGTCGCTTGGTATGAAAGTGCTTTGGGATTCTTACCCCAGCAGATGTTTGCAATTCAGACTAAACAGTCAGCGCTGTACAGCAGGGTTATGGTTCATCCCGATGGCTGGGTGAAGTTACCTATTAATGAACCCGCGTCTGCTAATTCCCAAATTCAGGAGTTTCTAGATGCAAATCGGGGACCAGGAGTTCAGCACATTGCTTTGCAGACTATCAATATAGTCCCAGCGATCGCCCGCCTGCGTCAACAGGGTCTACCTTTTCTTCCCGTTCCCTCCACCTACTACACTCAGTTGCAACAGCGGTTAGGATGCCAATTAGGAGCAGCAGAACTACAGGAAATTGCGCAACAGCAAATTTTAGTAGATTGGGAGGAGAAAACACCCCAAGCGCTACTCCTACAAATCTTCACCCAACCAATTTTTGGACAGCCAACTTTCTTCTTTGAGTTCATTGAGCGTCGGTTGCAGGCACAGGGTTTTGGTGAAGGTAACTTCCGTGCCTTATTTGAAGCGATCGAACGAGAGCAGTTAAAGCGAGGGAGTCTAGGAATTAAGTAATGGCAGC
>CAZZWA010000705.1:0-2085 GCA_964657555.1 uncultured Microcoleus sp. | reverse complement strand
TGGGGAATTCCTCCAGGATATCGTTTAATAAGAATTCTGGTAAAAAGTTGTCAATGACAACATGCGGAAACGGTTTGGCTTGAGAGTAAGTGTCGCGATGCTTAATCGCTAAATTTTCTAAGTAATTAGGATCGAGGTGGCTCATCAATGTTGAACTCATATCGCTCTCCAAGTAAAGTTGAAAAAGTCAAAATGAATAAACAAACTAACTAACTGACAATAGCGTGCATAATTGCAAAATTCTAACTGGAAAATTTTGGGTTATAAGAATTCTAAAAACTTAGGACAACAATACTTCAGAAAAAGTTTCTATATAAGATACTGACCCCGTGAAAATGGTACTACAGGCTTCTAAAGTATTGCAGTTATTAACATATCAAAAATTAAGACTATTTGTCAGGCCATCAGGTCTAACTTCAGTAAAACTTTATAAATATCCTCTCAATTTATTTTTTTAATAAAGTACTGTCTCAACATCATCAAGAAGCTGACTAGAGAGATGAAAGCAGGGATCTAAAACCACATTAAGCTGAAACCTGTAGTGGATTACCATTTTTGATAAATCATCTCCAAAGCAACTTGAGGTATTAGCGGTGACGAATAATAGGGTTTTGTAGGCAACTGACGTACCCTTAATACAGCGAGCAACGTCTGCTTATGCAGCATACCCCAGAGATTCAGCTTCGCGATAGAACCCCCACTAAAAAAATTAACCGTGTTTCCGGCGCTCTATAGCCATATGTAATGCGGCTTCGAAGAGTTCAGTAGCGTCATCCCAGGTATAACTCATGACCTTAGCATAGGCAGCATCAGACATTGCTCGCCATTGACTCTCAGAAAGCTGACAAATCCATTCTATGGCTTTTGCCATATCATCAGGATCTTCTGGGTTCACAAGAACCCCTGCACCATCACTCAATAGTTCCGGAGCTGCACCAGTAGGGGTACCAATTACTGGTGTTCGACATGCCATTGCCTCCACGATCGGCAGACCAAATCCTTCCGAGCGGCTACCAAAAAGCCATGCATCACAGTTAGCGTAAAAGTCCTTCAGAATCTTGCGCTCAGGTTTCCTAGTATATTCACTGCTAGGAGGCAAGGGTAACTCTGGCTGTGGACTACTATTACCAAAGGCAACTAGGCGCAGATTGGGCACCTTCTGAGCAGCCAAGGAGAAGGCTTTGAGACTAATATCGCAACCTTTCCAGTACACTGGACTATACATCACACCAACTGTGGGGATAGATTGTTTGTCTCGAGGTGGTGCGTCAAACATTCCAGCGTCTACGCTGTTTGGGACGAGGGAAACATTCTGATCGCCATACCGAGTTTGCATTAAATCAACCAACCACTTTGCTATTGTGATTTTGTGCATGGGCAGCAAGTATGTAGCTTCCACTCTGTTTTTGGGCAAGTAGTCGAAAACCTCATGATGTTGAATGAAGTAAGCTTTTGCCCCTTTAGACTCAGATAGATTCGCTACCCACTCAGCAGTCAACCACCAGGTGGCCACAACGACGTCGGCGTCAGGAAGATCAGCATCCACAATCGGTCGAGAGCGATCAACTGCTCGGTGTGGAATATCCAAGCTATCAAAATACACTGGCTCGTCTTTGGCTTTAGAGATCCAACCCTGACCTTTCAGCAGCGCTCTTACCTGTTGGTGCAGGCTGGGCTGACTCGGTGGGCAAGAGACAACGAGCACTTCATGACCTCGCTTTTTGAGCAGTTCGGCATAAATTGCCACAACATGGTTTCCACCACTAAAATCTCCATTAGGAAGGATAAACGTAATTTTCATCTGAACACACACATATTAGAGCAGCTGATTGATAGGAAGTTAAATAACTTATACCTGCACTGTGTTTGCTAGTTTTGTTAGTCAAGTAAGATGCGCAACTCCACATTATGATTGGTCAGTTCTCTTGCCAGCCGGTTTGACAGCCAGAGCTAACAGACTACGCCACGCGGCAATGTTGCTGGGCTGAGCAATAACTGAACGCATCCCTATGGATAGTGCCTGCTGCTTGCGACCAGCTTGATGCTCTTGCCAAGCACTACCCATCAGAATACCCTGTGCCTGCT
>CAZZWA010000704.1:0-2086 GCA_964657555.1 uncultured Microcoleus sp. | reverse complement strand
GCTTGCAGTAGTTGAATCTGGTTCCAGTCCCGATAAAGATGAGCCGCGATCGCCGCTCCCCCAGCACCCACACCTTCCTTCACATACCCCTGTTCATAAGCCCGCAGTTGAGCATAACGAGAAGTCGCAAAACTCAGCTCGGTTGCCAGTAAAGGCACCGAGCCTATTGCTTTTGCTAAGCCTACCGTGTCGCCCGTGGAGTCTTGGGCCACCCAACGAGTTGTTCCAACCACGACTTGTTCGGGTTTCCATTCCGGAACAAATTGGTAGGCAGAGGTAGAAGCACCTATGGTTTCCGGCATCTGCGCACCGGCTTTAGGGGCTTGGCGCACACACTTGGCGATCGCCTGCATCAGAGCATAAACGGCAAGCATTTGCGTACCACCTGCCAGTAAAACGCCACACATCTGACTAGCTGCAATTGCCATCCCCGCTACCACGACTTGCATGGGATCGCCAACTGCTGCAATGAGATGCAGGGGATCGATCAACTTTGGATTTTGGGGGAGATTGATTCTTTCCCAAACAGTGCCTGATTTTGTCCACTCAAATTTTAGATTATTAGGTGATTTCTCTCCAACCATTCCCGTTTCAAAATCGATGATTCCGGCACGGTGCAAGCCAGCTTGCACCACAGCCCACTTCTGGTCATGATTGCATTTAGGGTGAGAGCTGTTGACTTTTCCGGCAGCTGAATAACCTAAACCTGTTAAAACAGACAAAGCTGTCGTGGTGCCTCCTACTACACACTCACTCAAGATTAGATAACCATCTGAGACAGTGGTAGCCAGACGTTGTCCCCAAATGACTCCTTGCTCCAGCAAATGTTTCACCGTTGCCAGTGCTAAAGCGTTTTCCCTCGTGAGACAACGAGCAGGCGCACCCCCTAAATCTATTGCTGGTACAGATGGAGGTTGGGGCAAACCAGCATTAAATAAGTAGACTGGAATGGCATGAGCGGCAACCATAGCACGGGAGATCAGCACTGGTGAGACACCTGCACTTAAGGGAGGTAAAGGATACTTAGGCTGAGGTTGGGGGCCGTTATATAAAAATTCAGCATCTGCGATGCAAGTGCATTGGCGGCTTTCTGGTGTCGTACCCGCAGCCGAAATCCCAGGAATCAGACCAGTGGCGGTAAATCCTAAAATACAAGCGAATACTGGCGATCGCCCCCGATATCGCTCAAGCCATGCAGACCCTTGTTCCTCTTGAGTATAAATGCGAATCATCCTTCGTAATCCAGCAGCACTTGCACCCAGTTCGGGGGCCGAGGAATTGGGTTGCCCAATCGATCTAGCAGCAGCAAAGCCACCAGATGCACCACAAATAGATAAAGAAAATTGCTCACAAGGATCATGCCGACGGCGAGCGCTTGAATCGCAGACAGACTAGGCTCTTGTAACACCCCCAGCTTCATAAATCCCCACTCTGTTAGATCTGTAATTCGGGTGGTCATGTAGAGCCAGAGGTCTTCCCCTAGGAGAATCGAGACTAGCCAGAGCCTAAAAAAGAATCCCAGAGCGCAAATTATCGTACCTGTACTAACAGACAACAACCAACCTGAGCCATGTCTCCACATAGCTCCCAATTGGACACCCAACAAAGCATAGGGAATAAAAAACAGAATGCTGCGGGGTGGCCCCATCAGCACAGACAATAGCAATCCGGAAACCAACGCTGCCATCCAAGCAGATCGGTTTCCCCAGCGCAGGTAGACCAAAGCGATCGGCACTGGGAAAAAAATCTGTAGCACTGGCCCCAAGGGAAAATAGTAATTAATCAGCCAAATTAGGCTGCCAGTACTGGCAAGAAAAGCAGTTTCCGCCATCACCAAGGGTGCGGAGTATGGAGGACGAGCCTTAGGCATCCCCCTTCCCGGCCCTAGAGAAAACTCGTCCACTTCAGACCTTGAGTCACCTATTATATAGTCTTCGTCGTGATCAGCATCTAGATTGCCCGCCGAGTTAACCGATTCAGCCGGATCTTTTTCAGTTTCCTGAGAATTAGCGGGTCGAGGGGCTTGACCCTCATTAAAAGAATCACTCATGCAAATTGAGAGAGCATTGTAGATTTAATTTAACCT
>CAZZWA010000703.1:0-2089 GCA_964657555.1 uncultured Microcoleus sp. | reverse complement strand
TCAAAAGCAAACGAATGGGTATATGAAAAATCTGCATGGCTAGCGGCTTTGTATCCGGAAATATGGTAGATATAATCGCCGCAATTCCAAACGCCCAGATAACGATCAGCCCCCAGTTCAGCAGCCATCTCAAAGAATTCAAACAGTGCTTTGGCTCTAAGCCAAATAGTTTTTGCAACACGTTGAACAATTTTTGCCAATACGATGCACTTGAAGTATTTATGGTAGAAGTGTCTTCTGGAATAGAGCGCGAGTCAGCCATGGCAGCAGCCTGCTTCGCCTCGAAGGCTTTCTTCTGAGCCCTCAGGAGTTTCTGTACAATCCAGAGTACGAAACTCATGGCAATCATTGTCAGAGCCACGAAAAATGCCTGAACAACCCGCAGCTTGATAGCTGAAGGTGAGCGCGCTTTGAGTTCCTGCAACAACCTTTGGAAAATGCGGGACTTCCATTGCTGCGCTAGTTCTTCCACAGTCAGTCCGTAGTAATCGGCATCCAAGTCGGTCACGGTTAAGAGTTCCTGAGGCCGAGAATGGTAGGGATCTGTCGCCAGGACGATCATCTCACCGCTAAGCGTTGCCACCTCTACCCGCAGCGTTTTGGGATCGAAGTTTGTGTCGTAATCTCTTTTCTCATGAGATTCCTGGGTCGGGTCTTTGAAAATATGCCATTTCCGTCTTGGGTCTGCTATGATGACTCGGTTGAGGTTAGCCTCGATCTGTTTAGCCCTTTCCTCGACAGGAATCTGCTTTCCGGGGTTCTTTCTGTCCCTCACAGTGGAAGAGGCAACATCAAAGAGTGGAGCATTGACAAAATGCACGGTTGCCACCTCAATACCGCCAAACTGCTGAACTCCCTCAGGAAGTTTGTTTGGCTCTTGCAGCACCGGCGTAGGGATAGGAAGTTGCCCCCAAGTTATGGGCATCCATCCAACAACGAGGGTAAAGCTCAGCAGACCGACAAACACGAAACTAATGATTGAGTATAAATGACGGGGCGAATCTCTAAAGTATTTCCAGAGTAAATGCCGTGTGAATATTCTCACTCTCGTCCTCAACCTCAGAGATCTGCATCAGAGAATTATCTTACAGCCTGTCCTGAAATGTTGATGGAAGTCCCACTACCCCATCTTCTTAACTCCCCAAAGCATGTTTTTAGGAAACGAGCGTAAAACCCCATCTCTTGATGGGTGGGGATGTAAGCGAGCCAGGAACTCTGGTACTATCGGAATGCCTATCTGAGACATGACATTTGTGATCTGCAACTTAGTCTGTTGGAGAACCAGAAAAAGTGGTTTGTCGGCGACGGTAGAAGTAGTTTTTCACTAACCCCGGATCGAGCGGGATGCCCCAGAGGTGGGATGAACAGAAACCGATTCTTCTCTCTAATGCTAGTCAGACGGAGAGACAGGCTACAGTCAATTACCCAAGTGCGATAGCTCCTTGTGGGTGCAGTTGTTGACTGAGATGTTAGGCACTCTGCTCCTGGAAGTGCCTAATCGCCGTCTCAACATACTCGCGCAAGCTGAGCCCCTTTGCTTCAGCTAGCCGCACCACTTCTACTGGCACATCTAGCAGAACTACATCCTCGTTGTCGCTAACTTGATAGAGTATATCTCCATGCTTAACCGCCATCAATAAATCTGCTCCTAACATATGCAGGTAGTGCAGCACCGATTCCAGCTCATGGTCTTTGAGCGCCGACTCTAGCTTAGACACCGCTGCTTGCTTCACTCCTAGCTTCTTGGCTAGTTGCACCTGCGTCAGTCCGGCTTTAGTGCGCAACTCTCGCATGGCATCAGCTAAGTATAGCCGTAGATGCTCTAGCTTACCATCTGGGATTACCTCTAAGCGATCGCTCACCTTCGCTGTCTAACTCCCCAATTCCAGACATTTCCTACCTCAAATTTTACTATTTGAGGAATGTACTAAAAATAATTCCTTAACAGGAATTTTAAACTTGATCAAGCCAGCTTCAGTGTCGTTCTACTAGATCACCAACCGAAAGTTGACTGGTTGAGATAGATTTGGGGACTCTAGCGACAGCGCGGGACAAGGGGAATACCCACACCATCATCCCATCTCGCTAC
>CAZZWA010000702.1:0-2094 GCA_964657555.1 uncultured Microcoleus sp. | reverse complement strand
GGTGTCAAAGGCACATTGCCTGTTTTTATGTTTATTCATGGCGGCGGTTGGGTGCTGGGTGATTATCCAACGCACAAGCGTATGGTTCGCGATCTCGTTGTGCTTTCAGGGTTTGCGGGTGTCTTTGTTAACTACACTCGCACGCCAGATGCCCAGTATCCACAAGCGATTAATGAGATCTATGCCGCAACCAAATGGGTTGCTGAGCATGGTGAGGAGATTGGTGTTGACGGCAAAAATCTAGCAGTAGTCGGCAACAGTGTTGGCGGTAACATGACGACTGTAACCACTTTGATGGCGAAAGCGAAAGGGGGTCCGCACATTAAGCTGCAAATCCTGATGTGGCCGATCGTAGACGCTAATTTTGAAACGGATTCTTATCAACAATTTGGCGAGAAACGTTTCCTGACCACATCTTTGATGAAGTGGATGTATGACCTCTATACAACTGACCCAGAAAAGCGCAAAGAAATTTATGCCTCTCCCCTACAGGCTACGGTTGAGCAATTGAAAGGATTGCCTCCAGCGTTAATTCAGGTTGGCGAAAGCGATATCTTGCGTGATGAAGGCGAAGCGTATGGACGCAAGCTGGATGAAGCCGGGGTGAAAGTGACAACCGTGCGTTACAACGGCATGATTCATGACTTCGGACTGCTTAATGGTTTAGCCGAGGTTCCGGCAGTTCGTTCTCTTTTTGTCCAAGCAGCCGCTGAATTGAAGAAATATCTGCAATAGGAAACGAGCGTTTCTTTTACCACCAATTACAATCAATCCTCGTTCTTGTCGGTTTCAGAGATTACAGGCTTGAAACTACTCAGACTTATTCAATCCCCATTGTGTAAGTCTGAGATAGTTAATCTCTCGTCACGGCTGCAATTCACCCCTGCCTAATTCGGGCAAAGGATGAATCATCTCAAACATTCAACTTCATAAGGTCAATTCTCAAGTACCTGACAGCTATGGACAATCACATCCCAAGCGCCAAGGATATTGTCGGTCCATCCCCATTGATCGCGATTGAAAACGAAGCACCAGCGAAGCTGATTGTTGATCCACCACTTCCCGAACCGCTGTCCCAGGGTCGCGTCTTTATCCAGTATCGAACCGAGAACCTGCGGATGTTGCCGGTGTTCGGTAAAGGTGCCCTTGATGTATCGCCACGCCTTGGTCATGTCCACATCACTGTTGACGACGCACCCTGGCACTTTGTTGACACCAGCGGCGAAACATTGATCCTGGTCGGACTGGAACCTGGTACACACAAGGTGTTGATTGAACTAGCTGATCCTACGCACAACGTAATTACCAGCGAAACAGTGATGTTCACGGTGCCCTACTCTTGCAGTGAGGCACCCATGAAAAGCAGTTTTACTTGAAGAAGAGATAGAAATGAGCAGTGAACACTACGATCGCTTCTTTTACCGCCAGTTGGAATTAATCCTCGTTCTTGTCAGGTTTTGGCGATCGCGGGCTTGAGAGTGTTCTGACTTATTTAATCTTCGTTGCATCCATTTAAGGAGGTTGTCTGTGACGACATATTGCATGGTTACTATTGATGGGCTTGATATCTTCTTGCTTGACTTATGACTCATTGCCATTATCTGTCCAGCAGAAACTGGTGTGAAATACAAAGAAATTCGTCCATTCAGGTAGCTCGTGAGTTCATTCTCGAACAGCTCAAACCGTAATAAAGAGCCAACTCACATAATCAACTCCCTGTCAATCGTAAGTTCTACTCTCAACAACCACAGGACTCATCATCATGAACAAACTAGAAGGAAAAGTCGCTCTTGTCACTGGTGGCAACAGTGGCATCGGTCTTGCCACTGCCAAGCGCTTTGTCGCTGAAGGTGCCTATGTCTTTATCACGGGTCGTCGCCAAGCTGAACTTGATGCCGCCGTGAAAGAGATTGGTAAAAACGTCACGGGCGTTCAGAGCGATGTCTCCAAGCTGACAGACCTGGATCGCCTGTTCGCCACGATCGAGAAAGAGCAAGGACACCTCGATGTGCTATTCGCCAATGCAGGCGGTGGAGAAATCGCCCCACTCGGAGCAATCACCGAAGAACACTTTGACAAAACGTTCAACACTAA
>CAZZWA010000701.1:0-2100 GCA_964657555.1 uncultured Microcoleus sp. | reverse complement strand
TATAAGACCCACGAGTGTAGTCCCGCTATTGACTGCTTTTTGTTTAGCAGCACCCCTGAAAGCTCAAGAGGCTCACCCTTTAGTGGCGAAGGATGATATCAAATCTGCTGGCTTCGGAATTATGTTTGAGCGGAAAGGAAAGTTCAGGCTAAACACCTGTTCTACGGCAATAGAAACCCAGAGAATTCAAGAGTCCCCAATCCCCAACGTCCAACCTTGCTCCCCAAGAGTTCGATGTCACCAGAAGCAATATGACACTCAAGAGTGCAAGCAAGAACTTGCCTATCAAGAGCTAGAACGTTATAAAACGACAAAGTTGCATTCAGAAGCATCGGCACTTGGCAAAACTACAACAAAGCTGCAAAGTTTAGGTGAATTGAAACCTGCCAACTCTTTGGAAACCTTAAGCTCATTAAAAGCACAAGTAGCACAAGTTCCGACCACGCCTCTGCCCACTCAACCACCAATCATCCCTCAACCAGTAGTACCGTCAACGCCACCAAATCTACAGCCTCTACCGCCACCAGAACAACTCCTACAACCCTCTACCCCAAATCCTTCTACAACTCCAGAAGTCCCCCCTACTAATATTCCTGGGACAATCACTATTGAGCGGTTCGAGTTCAAGGGCAATACAGCCTTCAAAGCAAAAGAATTAGCCAAAGTTATCGAACGCTTCGCAGGTCATCCTATTACCTTCGCTGAACTTCTAGAAGCGCGTTCTGCCATAACGCAGCATTATGTTGACAAAGGATATGTGACTTCTGGTGCCTTTATTCCACCCCAAACCCTAGATAGAGGTGTGGTTACTATCCAGATAGTCGAAGGCAGCTTGGAAGATATTAAGGTGAACGGTTTGAGGCGACTGAACTCCAACTATGTGCGCAGTCGCTTGGCCTTAGCTGCGAGAAAACCTCTGAATGTTCCTCATTTGTTAGAAGCGCTACGCCTGCTGCAACTCGACCCCCTGATTGCCAATCTGTCTGCTGAATTGTCTGCTGGTTCTCAACAGGGAATCAGCTTACTGACTGTTACAGTAAAAGAGGCAAATACCCTAAGCGCTCAAATCTTTGCCAATAATGACCGCCCGCCCAGTATTGGCAGCTTCCGTCGCGGTGCAGAGATCAGGGAAGCTGACTTACTGGGATTGGGAGATAGCATCAGCTTGGCTTACGGTAACACTGATGGCAGCAACGATTATAATCTCAGTTACACCCTGCCAATTAATCCACGCAACGGCACCCTCAACTTTAGCTACACTAATCTGCCAAGTCGCGTCATTGAGCCTCCCTTCGACATACTTGATATCAAAGCATCTTCCCGCTACTATGATCTGACGTACCGCCAACCAGTCAGCCAAACTCCTAGCCAAGAATTTGCCCTCGGCGTGACCTTGTCCCGGCGGGAAAGTAGAACAGTTTTCTTAGAAGGATTGGCTTTTCCTTCGCCAGGAACTGACAACAAGGGGCGAACCATCGTTAATGCGTTGCGGTTTTTTCAAGACTGGACACAACGGGGAGCGAAGGAAGTGATTGCCGCGCGATCGCAGTTCAGTGTCGGACTGGGCATTTTAGATTCCACTGTCAATTCCAGTGGTCCCGATAGCCGATTTTTTAATTGGCGCGGTCAGGCACAGTACGTGCGCCTCTTAGCGCCGGATACTCTATTCTTGGTTCGTGGTGATGTGCAAGTGTCCACTAGGCCACTCGTGCCAATTGAGCAGTATGGTTTAGGTGGTCGCGAGACTCTGCGGGGCTACCGCGAGGATGTGCTTTTGACTGATAATGGTACTAATTTGAGTGCAGAAGTGCGTGTCCCAATTCTCCGAATTCCCAAGTGGAAATCACTTTTACAGGTAGCCCCCTTTGTCGATGTTGGCACTGTCTTCAACAGCGGAGATAGTACCCCTCCCACTCATCACACTCTTGCAGGGACTGGGCTGGGCTTACAGTTGCAGGTAGGTAACAATGTTACAGCCCGCTTGGACTACGGCATTCCTTTAGTGCCTGTCAAATCAACCCTGAGAACATTGCAAGAAAAGGGTCTGTATTTTTCTATTCTGTTCAATCCGTTTTAAGCATAATATCTCCCTTTCCTCAC
>CAZZWA010000700.1:0-2141 GCA_964657555.1 uncultured Microcoleus sp. | reverse complement strand
TACACTAGCCCCAGCATCATCTACACCAATCCTTCCAGTTCTTACATCTACAACAGCGGCCCCAATGTCAGTTCTTCTGTCTACGGCAGCCCTATTCCCAATCCCTTTCCGTCAGTTCAAAGGACTGGGCAATATGGCTACCAATCACCTGCTTATTACTACCCAGGGCAAGTGACTCCCGGCATCATTGTCAATCCTCCAGGTTACTCTGTCCCAACCTATGGTTATCCTGGCTCCTATGGTCGTTTTGGTGGACACGGGAGGGCTTTCATCAGGTATTAAGCCGAGTTTATTGGCATCCTCAGGGAACTACAAAAAATAAATTATCCAATGACTGCATCTAACACGGGTATCAAAATTCTGCTGACCCTGCTCCCCCAAAAATTGGATATTTTTTATTTGGAAGTTCCTAAGGCGGCGTAAACTCCGAGGCAACGAGCATGGAGCCGATACCAGTGTTGGTAAAAACCTCCAACAGTAGCGCGTGGGGAATGCGACCGTCGATAATATGAGCTGCTCCGACCCCTTGGGCAAGCGATCGCACGCAACAGTTCACCTTAGGAATCATTCCACCGCCAACCACCCCACTGGCAATCAGATGCCGCGCTTCTTGAATATCCAACTTAGCAATCAGGGTAGATGGGTCTTTGTAGTCCTGTAATATGCCGGCAGTATCCGTAAGCAAAATCAACTTTTCTGCTCCTAACGCCGCCGCCAGTTCACCAGCAACGGTGTCGGCATTGATATTGTATGCTTGCCCGGTATCGTCTGTCGCCACACTTGATACTACAGGTATGTAGCCACTACCGACGAGGGACTGTAAAAGGTCGATATTTACATTGTTTACTTCTCCAACAAAGCCAATACCCTCTCGACCTTCAGGTCGTGCTTTAATCAAATTTCCGTCAACGCCGCAAAGACCCACTGCCAAGCCACCAGCTCGATTAATCAATGAGACAATTTCTTTATTCACGCGACCAACTAAAACCATCTCCACCACGTCCATAGTGGCAGCATCTGTCACCCGCAAACCATTTTTGAATTGTGGCTCGATACCCAGCTTGCCTAGCCAAGAGTTGATTTCAGGGCCGCCGCCGTGAACCACTACTGGTCGCAGACCGACACAGGATAAAAAGACAATGTCTCGCATGACCTTATCTTTGAGACTGCTGTCTTTCATAGCAGCACCGCCGTATTTAACAACGACTGTCCGTCCCCTAAATTGTTGGATGTAGGGCAGTGCTTCGCTCAGCACTCGCACCCTTGTCGCTTCAGCCTGCCTGATGTATTCGCTTTCGTTGATCATAAGCAGCAAGATGATGCCAGCTATGGTTTTTTATAGAAGTTTAGACTATGAGGGTATCAGTGAGGCCACAAGAAATAGCTATTTCAAGAGTCACTGATAGTTCTCGGCTCTACTCTTTAGATTGTTTAAGCACTTTGGGAATCTCCTCTATGACTCGCGCTGCTACCTGTTCTGGTGTCTCCTCATTACCAACGGTGATGCGCAAATCAGCTTGGGCGTATAGGCGTTGTCGCTCGTTGAGGAGCGTTTGCAGCTTGAGTGCTGGGTTGGGGTCTTTTAACAGGGGTCGGGTGGTGTCCTCGGCCAAGCGAGATATGAGTATGTCCACAGGCGCATCCAGCCACACGATCAGACCGTGGTGTAGATAACTCCAATTTTCTTGACGTAAGATAATACCGCCACCAGTAGCAATGACTGAATAAGTATAAGCTGAGAGTTCTCCAAGCACCTGGTTTTCTAACTGCCGAAAGGCAGATTCACCTGCACCCGCAAAAATTTCGTTAATGGTTTGCCCTGCAACCCGCTCAATGAGGTCGTCGATGTCAAAGAAGCGATAGTTCAACTGTTGAGCCAGTTGCTTTCCTACACTGGTCTTACCAGCACCCATCATGCCCACTAGATAGAGATTGACTCCCTTTAACATATTGATTCTGCTTTGAACGTCACTGGAACTAGTAGTTCGTCAGTTTAGGTTTGAGGGGTAATAGGAGCCGGAGATCTCGTGTCGTAAGCGAGACGCTCACATTACCAACCCTCATTTCAAGCATGACAGACTACTAGAGCGTCGGTCTCTGGTATCCAGTTTATGATGGCAAGCTGCCATAATGCTTGATTA
>CAZZWA010000699.1:0-2142 GCA_964657555.1 uncultured Microcoleus sp. | reverse complement strand
AGCTTGATATCTAAATGCTTTGAAACTTGTCAACTCACATTTGAGTTCGATAAATTGGCAATTGTAACCACTCACTCAGTTCATAAGCCAACCACTTAATCTCGTCTGGAGAGAGTAAACCATCTTCTCCGAGATCGTATTTCTGTGTCCCTGCCCAAACTCTTAGAAAACCCTCTGAGTCATCGCTGTTACTACGATACTCTATGGCGCTAATAGCCATTCTCAAGCTAGGAGGCGGATCTTTCCTAGATGCAGACGTCAGGTGAATTTGTTGGTTATCAATATAAAGACGGGTATATTCGTCGGTATTCTGATTTGAATCCAGGGAAATTAAAATATCAATCCAACTTGGTCTTTTGAGCAAGACAACCTTAGTATCAATTGGTTTTTCAACGGGAGTTTGAGATGGAAGGAGCTGAGGTAATCCCTTCCGAAATAGGGCTGTGGGCAACGGCAGATGCTGCTGAGTTTGCTGAATCGGTAAATCTAACCACTTGCCAAGTTCATAGACTAACCACCGCAAGTCTTCAGAAGAAAGCGACTCATTGCTGCCTAACTCATACTGCCGCTCCGCCCCGATAATTAATGAGTGGTAGCCTTCATCGTTACTTCGATACTCCAAGTTAGTGATTGTTTTTCGAGGGCTAGAAGTTGATGTTTTCAGTTCGTCGTTCTCGTAAATATCCAGGGTGATCTGATGCCGATCAATCTTAAGAACGTTGGATTTGGTGAGAGGTCGTCTGAAAATGTTCAAAGTGATTTTCTCTAAATAGGTTGCACTTACCCATAACAGGAAAAACAAAATTGATAAAACTGGATTGACAAAAGCAACAAGAAAACCTATAGCAAGCCAGACAGGCCCGATTTTGAATAATGGTGATGATGTATGAGTTCGTTGAGTCGCTATTTGAGAAAATTGAACGGTCAGCAGATCGGCTGATGTTGACAAATTGACCGGGCTACCGCTAGGTTTGGCGATCGCAAGAGGAGCAATTTCTACCGCAGGTCTTTCAACATACACCTGTTGGCGCGTACATAGATAGTTTAATTGTCGCAATGCTGCTGCCGCTGATGCGAACCGTTCATCTAGACTTGGTTCTACCAGACCTGCTAACCAATGGATTAACTCAGAACTGAGATTGGTCAGGGGTGCGAATTGTAGCTTCAGTTGCTTTTGGGGAATATCGGCAGGATGCCGTCCCGTTGCCACATAAATCAGCGTTGCACCTAGCCCGTACAAATCTGATGCTGGGCTGGTACGCCCACCAAATTGTTCCGGGGACATATAGCCATAGGTGCCAACAATTGTGATAGTTCCGCCTTCTGTTGCAGCCAGCGTCTGCACCGAACCAAAGTCTACTAAATATACATCACCAACCGAATTTCCCGAACGATTCCTCAGTAAAGTATTACTGGGTTTGATATCCCGGTGGATGACGGGTGGTTGGCGACCATGTAAATAGATCAAAATTTCCAGAAGCGATGTGGCAAGTTGTCTCACATCCAGTTCGCTAAATGTCCGTCCTGCTTTTAAGTGCGCTTCCAGAGAATCTCCTTCCACATAACTTTGAACGAGTGCAAGAATTTGAGCGTGGGGTAAGGTCATTTCAAAAAAATCCAGGTATTGAGGAATAGCTGGATGGGAGAGGGTGCGTAATGTTTCTGCTTCACGCTCAAATAATTTCAGGTCATCCCAAACAAATTCTTGGCTGAAACTGAGTAACTTCATAACGACCAGACTCTCAGCCTGCCGATCCCAAGCCAGCAACGTCTGCCGTCCAGCTTTCTTGCCCAATT
Organism: uncultured Microcoleus sp.; assembly: GCA_964657555.1. GTDB lineage: Bacteria > Cyanobacteriota > Cyanobacteriia > Cyanobacteriales > FACHB-T130 > CAZZWA01. The sequence goes on along the minus strand of CAZZWA010000699.1, from coordinate 345 downwards.
GCTTGCGGATTTCGTAGCGATTTGCCAGTACGTGACCTATCATCAGTTCTTCTCTGTGCAGAGTAGCTCACTCTAAAATACTAACCCTGCCAAGACGACCACTCCAAACTGGTGCAGACGGCGACTTCGCTACAACCTGGATACTGGAGAGTTCACTCTGGTTGAGGATGGGGTGCAACAGCTAAGCTAATCGGCATTCAAGTTGCATGGTGAGAGGCTCTCAGTAGCAGAGGGAGAAAACTATGCGCGAGAAGCCTATTTTTTCGCGAACAAGAGGACTAAAGACCATGATTTGGACGTATCGCGTGTTTTGTGGTAACTCATTGCTGAAGTTCGACAGGTGCA
>CAZZWA010000698.1:0-2146 GCA_964657555.1 uncultured Microcoleus sp. | reverse complement strand
AATCGGCGGATATCATCAATCTGGTGCAGCACCATAGCGAATCGCTCTGCACCAAAGCCAGCGGCAAACCCAGTGTAAATTTCCGGATTGTAACCCACTGCCTTGAGAACATTCGGGTCAACCATGCCGCAACCTGCCACCTCCAACCAACGCCCTTGCCACTGCACATCCACTTCCGCCGAAGGCTCGGTGAAGGGGAAATAACTGGCTCGGAAGCGAATTGGCAACTCTTCACCAAAGATCTCCTCTAAAAACACCTTCATGGTGCCTTTAAGGTCTGTAAACGTCAACCCCTCTTCAACAGCCAAAATTTCCACTTGATGGAAAACGGCGGCATGGGTAGCATCTACTGTATCTCGCCGGTAACAACGCCCCGGAGCCACAATCCGGATGGGAGGCTCATTTTCTTCCATGTAGCGAATCTGGACGGAAGAGGTGTGAGTCCGCAACAAATTGCCATCCGGCAGGTAGAAAGTATCTTGCATATCACGCGCTGGGTGGTCAGATGGAGTGTTGAGAGCCTCAAAGTTGTAGTAGTCTGTCTCCATCTCTGGCCCTTCGGCGACAGTGTAGCCCAAACCGACAAAGATATCTATAACTCTGTCAATCGTGCTGTTGAGAGGATGCATCCGACCTTGGGGGTGAGACACTGCTGGCATCGTGACATCCAATGTTTCTGACTCTAGCTGAGCCTGAATTTGCGCCGATTGCAGGTCTTTTTTCTTGCGCTCCAAGTCTTCTTGCAGCGCTTCTTTAACTTCATTTGCCGAAGCACCAATGCGAGGGCGGTTAGTGGCATCTAACTTACCCAAACCCCCCAATACCTGCGATAGCTGTCCCTTCTTACCCAAGTAGCTGACTCGCAGCTGTTCTAATTGCTCTAGGGTATCAGCAGCAGCGATCGCTTTTCTCGCTTCCTGTTTCAGGGCGGCTAATTGAGTCTCAAGCTCTTCGGGGGACATGGTCATGCTAGAAATAAATGCGGTGTAGCAGTCAATGCTGAGTTTAGCGCGATTTGTACTAACGTTGCCCGCAACAGTTCCTAACTCTCGATATAAAATCAAAAAGCCTCACAAGCTCCTCCTGTCTGCTAGATCTGTAATGAAATTGCTAATTAGCAACGATGATGGTATTTTCGCACTAGGCATTCGCACCCTTGCCAATAGTCTAGCCGCAGCTGATCATGAAGTCACAGTCGTCTGTCCCGACCGGGAACGCTCAGCGACTGGTCACGGTCTCACCCTCCACGATCCTATACGTGCCGAAGTCGTAGACTCAATTTTTCACCCAGATGTTAAAGCTTGGTCTTGTTCGGGAACGCCTGCTGACTGTGTCAAGCTAGCGCTGGGTGCTCTGCTGGATGGTTCACCAGATTTTGTCCTCTCTGGTATCAACCACGGTTCCAATCTTGGTACCGATGTCTTATACTCTGGCACTGTCTCAGCGGCAATGGAAGGTGTGATTGAAGGAATTCCCAGTATTGCACTGAGTCTTACTAGTTTTACCTCACAAGAGTTTCATCCAGCAGCTAAATTTGCTCAAACCTTACTAGCTTATCTAGCAAAACAGCCACTACCTGAGCCGATGTTGCTTAACGTTAATGTACCGCCTGTGAAGCCAGAAGAAATTGCTGGTGTTGCCCTTACCCGTCTGGGTGTGCGTCGCTACACTGACATATTTCAAAAGCGAGTAGATCCGCGTGGTAAAACCTACTATTGGCTAGCTGGTGAGGTTTTAGAGGAGGTCGAACAACCAGATAGTCCCCATCTACCCAGTCATATAGAAACAGATGTGCAGGTGATTCGGAAAAATTACATCACCATAACGCCTTTGCAATATAACCTCACTTATGCTGCTGGGATCTATGGCTTACAAGAGTGGAGGTTCGAGCTGCTGGGATAGTTTTTTCTAGTCAATAGTTAATAGTTTTCTAGCGATCGCTTGACCTAATGACGTTGATTTTGTGCCTTGCTCCCATCTTTGCCCATACCTCACCACTCTGGCCAATACTGCTTCGGACTGAGCAGAATTTGGCGTTTCATGAAGAGAAATTTCCTAATTTTTCAGAGATTCATCAACGTTTTCGAGCTATGCCAGAGAGCTGTTAAAATTGGTCGTGGACTTATTCTTTCTTCAAACCTAATTT
>CAZZWA010000697.1:0-2161 GCA_964657555.1 uncultured Microcoleus sp. | reverse complement strand
AGGAAGCGACGATCAATCAATTGCTGCGCCAGATCGGCTACTTGCGTCCAGGGAGCCTCAACGGCAATGTGAGGACGCAACTGACCGTCTGCCAGTAGATTCAGCAACCGTTGCAGCCCTACACTTGCCGATTCACGTTTAAGTTCATGGAACAGGATCAGTGCGTATAGGCTTGCGCCACTACTTACGCCGTAGAAACGTTGGGCATTGAACGTCACCTCTGTTCCACCAGAAGTCCCAAACAACACAACGACGCCATCCGGTGCCACTGAACCCAAGGCAGCGGAGAGGGTTTTGCCACCCACCGATTCCACAACTAAATCATATGGAGCATACTCGCTTTCCAGAGGCAGGTCTTCCCCAATGACAACTGCCTGCGCCCCTGCCTCTTTGACGAGTGCTTCGTAACCAGGCTGGCGGATATGGGCAATGACCTTTGCTCCTGATAGCCGCGCTAATTGAATGGCAAAGTGTCCGACGCCGCCAGATGCACCTGTAACCAAGACAGATTTTCCTAACAGCAAACCACCCTGTTTGAGTGCGTGGTAAGCTGTCAGTCCTGCAACAGGCAAAGTCGCAGCTTGGGCAAACGAAACCGAGTCGGGTAGTTTTGCGATCGCATCGGTTGGTACTGCCACTAGTTCTGCCCAGGCACCGGAGCGGACGAAGCCAACCACTCGTGTTCCAGCAGCTAGACCTGACCCATCAGCCGCAGGAGTTTCCACAATTCCTGCCAAGTCCCAACCCGGTTGCCACCCAGCTTCTGCTGTGGTTGACCGTCTGACCTCGCCTCGATTAAGGGAAATTGCTGCGACTCTGATCAGCGCTTCGTTAGGGGCAGGCGTTGACAGAGCAACATCATTCAGGGCCAAGCGTCCTGGCACACTGGGATCGACAGTGACTGCACGAATTTTACTCATAGATCTGTCCTCTAGAACATTTAACCTATATGTTGGGAGTTATTATCCGGCAAATCTATCGATTTAGTCAAGATTAGGAGATAGCCAATACTTGATTGAGTAAATTGTGGGTTGAAAGTTAAAATCGGCGTTGAGCTAATGCTAGGAGGAATTATGGGCGCAACAACTCTAATGTCTGTACCTCAAGGATTTCGTACATTTGTTACTAATCTGGGCATCAGAGATACGACAGACGATTTCGCCTGTGTTCTCTCAGAGGTTCCCTGCACTGCCGCAGGTGTGTTTACTCAAAGTCGCTTTGCAGGCCCAAGCGTGATGATCAGCCGGAAGCATATCGAAAACGGGCAAGCACAGGCGATCGCCACTATTTCTAAAAATGCTAATGTTGCCAATGGTGCGGTGGGATTAGCTGATGCTCAAGAACTGATTGCTCTCGTTGCTGCCCAGACGGCGATCGCACCAGATGACATCTTGGTGGCTTCTACAGGTGTGATTGGTCGTCGCTATCCGATGAACAGTATTCGTAAGGGGTTATCAGGGATAAGAGAGCAGTTTATTCCGGCTGACTTTCCCGCTGTAGCTCGTGGCATCATGACAACAGATACAGTACCTAAACTGTTCGCACGTCAAGTTGGCAAGGCAACCTTAGTCGGACTGGCTAAAGGCGTTGGCATGATCGAACCGAACATGGCCACTCTCTTAACCTTCTTTTTTACTGATGCAGCGATTCCAACCGAGCAGCTTCGTCCGATGTTTCGCACCGCTATCGATAAAACCTTCAACTGCCTCAGTATAGATACCGATACTTCCACGAGTGATACCGCGATTATTCTGGCAAACGGTTTGGCAGGTGAGATTCAAAAAGACGAATTTGCTCAAGCCTTGGAAGATATCGCACTTGACTTGGTGTATACGGTTGCGCGGGATGGTGAAGGTGCGACCAAGGTGATTGAGGTTACAGTCGATCAAGCAGCGACATATGAGCAAGCTAGGCGAGTTGCTAAAGCCATTGTCAATTCACCCTTAGTCAAGACAGCAATTCATGGAGCCGATCCAAACTGGGGACGAGTTGCAATGGCGATCGGCAAGTGCTCTAACGATACCGATATCGATCCTGAACGAGTGGTGATTCGGTTTGGTAGCCTTTCCGTCTATCCAGATGAATCTAATCCAGACAGCCTTGAGAAACTTAAAGCAATTATGGCGGCTGAAAAGGTAGGGATTCATGTCAGCCTGAATAT
>CAZZWA010000696.1:0-2167 GCA_964657555.1 uncultured Microcoleus sp. | reverse complement strand
CTTAAAGAAGACTTACCTAAGTTAATGAAATCGATGCAAGTCGGTGCCGAGCGAGTGAAACAAATTGTTATGAGTTTGAAAAACTTCTCTCGTTTAGATGAGGTAGCCGCCCACTCGGTTGATTTGCATGCCTGTCTGGATAGTACCCTGCTGATTCTCAATAATCGCATTAAGAAGGGCGTTACAGTTGTGCGTCACTATGGTGACATTCCCGCAGTTGAAGGCTACACAGGTTTACTTTACCAAGTATTCATGAATTTGTTGAGCAATGCGATTGACGCTTTGGAAGAAAAAGCAACAGAATTCAGCTCCAAGGAAATTGTGATTTCTACACAATGCCAAGATTCAGACTGGGTTGTCGTGCGAATTACTGACAATGGCTCCGGCATTAAACCTGAAAATCAGACAAAAATATTTGATGCCTTTTTCACCACGAAACCAAGAGGCGTTGGTACAGGATTAGGACTAGCAATTAGCCATCAGATTGTTGTCCAGAAACATGGCGGTAAACTGACGTGCAAATCTGAAGTTGGGATGGGGACAGAGCTGGCGATCGCTTTACCCATTAAACACCGCATTGCTACAGCATCAGGATCGCCAATCAGCCAACTCCCTCTCGCTCAGCAATACCTCGTATCCTAACTTCTACTGAATTTTCTGCTATTAGTTAGAGGCCAACCCGCACCCAAAGGTGAGATATTTGGCTAAATGAAACCGGAGTGAAAAGCGTATGGGACTTGTAGATCAGATTTTGAGCGCCATAGACAATCCAAATCAGGCAGCCACTACCGGGCAGGTAGCTAATATTCTCAGTACCGTGCAGCAGGTGAGTGACAGCTATGGTACAGAGCCCTCCACAATTCAGTCAGCCTTATCAATTGTCGGCAACTACGTGCGTTCCGCTTTACAGCAGAAGCGAGACACAGATGGCCAAGAGCAGGCTCAAGCACTTGTCAATCAATTTAGCGGCGCTTATCCTAATCCCCAAGCTGTCCATTCTCTCTTCTCTAATAACGAGATTGAGGGGGTTGTCGAAGCAGTTGCTCAAAAAACTGGGTTAAATACAGACTTGATTCATGAGATTTTGCCTATTCTAGTTCCCTTAGTACTGAATTTAGTGCAAACTGGCACCAATTCTCAGAACCCCGAAGGGTCAAATCCCGTACTTGATACTTTCCTAAATGTTGCTGATGGCCATGTTGACCTTGGTGATGTCATGCAGATGGCTGGTCGCTTCCTTAGTCATTAGCTTTTAGGAGGATGGGCAGTTATCGATAGGTGGGTACTGTCCACCATCAGCCTCTTGAGCTGGCCTCAACACGAACTATGGTAACTTTTGCTTCAGCGGAGGTAGTATCGTCACCCATGAAAATCAAGTTGGGAGTTTCATACGGATTTTGATATCCTAGGGGAGGTTTAAATCCTGTGTATTGACGCAGTGATCCTTTCAGGATAGGAGTGCTGGACTGGTCGGCAAACAGTTTATACTGAGTGCCAACAATAGATAGTTTGTAGGTATGTGTAACCGCTCGGGTGTTGAAAGCAACTTGTTCGCCACGAGTAAAGCCAACGTTTTGCACCCAGATGCTATTTTGCCAAAAACCCAGTTCTAGTCCGTAGGGTTGCGTTTCACCGAGTTCGAGATTGCTGATTGCAATGATGCTAAAGCCTGCACGATGGCTTTTTCTGTGACTTTCAGAGTTAATTTGCCCAGTGAAGCTGATGGTGTATCCCTGGCGGCGATTGAGCTTAAAAGGTGGTTTTATGAAAAAGCCTGCATAATTGCTACTATTACCAGTGGTGTCAAGGATAGTGCCGTAACTTGTCGTCTGTACTGAAGGAGCAGGAGGACGAGAAGTCGCTATGTAGAACCATCCCTGCTGTATAAGCGTTTGATGGGAAGTGGATAAGCCGTCATAGATAACGGCAGCTGTAGTAGCGGTAACTGTATCCAGACTTACTGCTAAGCTAACAGCGATCGCAGCTATCGCAGTTTTCATATCTTTCTATTCTACGACCTCAACACCCAGATGTATGCGGTTCTCCACTTCGGCTAACTTGTATTCTGCTAGTTTTTCTGGAGCTAGAAGCTAGACAGCAATGCCCACTATAAAGGAAAGCGGAATGGTTACTAAACCAGGGTTTTTGAGGGGGAAGAATGCCGAGG
>CAZZWA010000695.1:0-2172 GCA_964657555.1 uncultured Microcoleus sp. | reverse complement strand
TTCAAAGTCATAATGTACCTAAAATCGCTAGGTAAATTTCAGAGCTATTAACCACAGCTTTCTACAACACATCATAATAATTGCTTCCCTGCTTTACTCAGAGACTACCTCTGAATCTAGTCCCCACTCCTATTTAATAAATCGCTGGTAAATCGTTTCCCGAATCATCATCTGCGTGTATAGCATGAGCAAAAACTCTTGGGCTTGTTCATGGGACATGTGCTGTACTTTTTCAGAAAAGCAACGGAGGCTAAATTGTTGTTCTAAAGATAATTCAATGAACTGATTCATCATTGGCTCCTTTGCCCAACTAAGGTGATAATTAGAGGATTAATGTTAGCTAAGTAGGTAAGTATGAATAAACATCAGCTAAGATGGCTAATGGTGTTGAGACAATTAGGCATTACTTATTAGCTAGGGTTTAAGCGATCGCGGAACGTCTATCAACGGCAACCTGACTGTGAAAGTTGCGCCCTGTCCCACTCCTGGACTTTCGACCCCAATCGTTCCTCCGTGTAGTTCTACCAAGTGACTGGCGATCGAGAGCCCCAACCCCAGCCCGATTTGTGTCTCGTTACTGGTATCCTCAGCCTGCCGGAAGCGGTCAAAGATATAGGGTAGAAGTTCAGGCTCGATGCCTTTGCCTGTGTCACTCACCTGGAATTGGGCATAGGAATGGTAGCAACCCAATCGGATTTCCACCCGTCCGCCGCTTGGGGTAAACTTAATTGCGTTTGAGAGCAGATTGCCAATCACCTGTTGCAAACGGTCGGGATCGGCATAAACGAGTCCTGGAGAAGGCACAAGCATCGCCTTCAAGCGAATTTTTTTCTGATCAGCAACAGGTTGCACAGCATCAATCGCCGCCGCCATCACCGGAGCTAGCTTGATTGGATAACACTTTAGTCGCATCTTGCCTTGCTCGATGCGAGTCACATCCAGCAAGTCTTCAATCAGTCGAGACTGCATCTCGGCACTGCGGGCGATCGCTTCTATGGCGCAAGTGGTAGTGGATTCATCCAGCTTTTTCTCTAGAAGTAAATTTGACCATCCCGACATGGCATTGAGCGGAGTGCGTAACTCATGAGAGAGGGTGGAGATGAACTCGTTTTTATTAGCATTTGCTGTCTCTGCCTTCGCTCGTGCTGCCTGTTCGCTCAACAGGAGCTGAGCGTGTTCTGCTTGTGCGTGTTGGCGTTCGAGTTCATCCACCACCATCGCCGCTAAGTCCGCCAGGGTGGCCCGTTCCCCAGCACTCAAGTCCTGATGCGGTTTGCTGTCCGCCAAACACAAGTTGCCAATCTGAAAGCCATCGTGGGCGATCAGGGGCACACTGGCCCAGAAGCGAATGTCGAATTCTTTCAGTGCCAAAGGCTGACAGTCAAAGCGGAGGTCGTTTTTTGTATCGGGAACGACTAAAACATCGTTTGTCAACACCGCAAAGCTGCAAATAGAGTCATCCCAACTGATTTGATCGGTGTCAGAGCCATCACCACACTTGAACCAGGCTGGAAATTCGCCAACTAAAGAAATCAGGGCGATTGGGACATCAAACAACCGCGCCGCCAGAGTTGTCATGCGAGTGAAAGCGGCTTCAGATAGCGTACCAATGATGTTGTAACGACGGGGTGCTTTTAAGCGTTCGACTTCGTTGGTTGGTAGAGAAACATCTGTCATGCTATCTCTAGAAGCCCTTCCAATCAATGAGGTAATTTTGTGCATTGATATTCACCTGAAAAACCTTATAAATCCAGACATCAACTCAGTTTTATCCATATTGAGTCGCTCGACATCGACCGTGGCAATATCTGGCCCAAAAGCTCCCAATAATTTCTAGCCTTCAGAACCAGTTGTTGCTTAACTAATAACGTTAACTCCCTGCTGGTTTAAGGGTTCGCAGACTCATCCGAATGAAGGTATCGAGAAATCGTTTTTAGTAAGTAGGTGGGGACAAATAAACGTTGGTTAAGATGGCTAATGCTAGTCAGCCAGTTAGCAGTTCCCAACAGTTACGTTTATTTCCGTCCATCTACTTTAGTTTGTCTGATGATGACTATGACTTGAAGTTGTGATCACAGCTACCTAGCTATAACAATATAGTACTCCCTCAGGCATATTTTTGGGTGCTGCGTTGGCAGGTTATTGTAACGATTTTAATTTTAATCATACAAA
>CAZZWA010000694.1:0-2203 GCA_964657555.1 uncultured Microcoleus sp. | reverse complement strand
CTCGATGGAAGGAAGTAAATAATTTTTCCTGGTCAGCTACTGGTATGCCAATCCCTTCATCCTGGATGCGGAAGATCGCTGTTTCTTGCTCACAGGTTAGCTCAAAATTAATGTTGCCACCTTGAGGTGAATACTTAAGGGCATTTGTCAGCAAGTTGGTAAGGATTTGCCGCAGCAGTCTTTCATCCAAGCAAGCTTTTGTGCCACATACCTGAGTGATCAAAGTCAGCCTGTGCTTAGTGCCTGCATTGGCTTGTAACTCTTCCACTAAATCACGGCAGAATTTTTCTATGTCTAGCGGTACTGGTTTAAATTTGAGTTCTCCGGCTTCTATTTCACCAGTGACCAGCACATCATTCACTAGCTGGCTTAGGTGTGTAACGGCAGTTTGAATGCGCTGAAAATGAGTGAGCTTTTTCTCCTCTGTCCACTTGTGACCGTAACTTTCCAGTAATCCAGCTGACATTTGAATCGTAGCCAGAGGCGTGCGGTACTCGTGGGAAATCACACTGATGATCCGGGATTTGAATTCGTTGAGTTCTCTCTCTCTGTCCAGGGCTTTGAGAACTTCCTCTTCCGCCCGTTTGCGCCGGGTAACGTCTCGCCATGCAGCAACAAAGCCATCGCCTAATTTGGTAGCGCGAATATCGAATGCTCTTGATAGGCGTTGCTGGTTAAAAACATCGGCGTAGGTAAGCGCTTCTTTGACAAGTGGTTCGCCTGTTTCTACCACTTTCACATATTCGTCAAAGAGTCCTGTTTCTCTGTGAGCTGGTAATAATTCACACAGCCATTTGCCAATCTGCTGCTCTTGAGTCATCAGGTTGTTTCTGCAAGCTGCTGGGTTGACATATTCAATTCGGAAGTCTGTAATGCATCCCGACTCGTTGCGAATGCTGCTAAAAATAGCGAAGCAGTCTAGCATATTCTCCACCGAGGTGCGGAACCGTTCTTCACTCGCTTGTAATTCTGCTTCTATCTGTTTGCGCTCACTGATGTCAGCAGAGATGCCACAGACGCCATAGGGAACGCTAGCAGCATTGTAAACGGGAAACTTGATGGAAACGTAAGTGTGTATCACTTGATTAAATGGGGCAACCTCCTCAAACTGTAAGGGAATTCTAGCGGCGAGGACTTGTTGGTCATTCACCCACAAGGCGTCAGCTACCTCATGAGGAAAGAGTTCGTAGTCAGTCTTTCCTTTGACCTGTTCTGTGGTTAAGCCGTTGAGTATTTCACACTGGCGGTTGAAAAGTAGGTATTTCCCCTGTACATCCTTAAGGTATATGGGCATTGGAGAGTTATCCAAGATCGCTTGGAAGTAGTTCCGCAGCTGCTGTAGCGATTCCTCTACCTGTTTGCGTTTAGTGATGTCACGCAATATGCTTAGATGCATATTAGGCGCAAACTGACAAGCAGAATACTCACTGATGCGCTGTTGTCCGTCTGCTCGCACAAAGGAAAATTCTCCAGCCTCACAACCTCCTTGTTGAATGTAAGTCTGGAAGCGATCCCCGGCTCTAGGCAATCCCGTTGTTGCCAGATCTGATATGTTCATGCTCAACAACTGTTCCTTAGAGTAACCCATTAGATGACAGGCAGCATGATTAGCTTGCAGATAGTTGCCGTCGTCGTCCGCGATCAGAATGGCATCCATGCTGTTCTCAAACAGCAGCCGAAACTGTGCTTCGTTCTGCTGTAGTGCTTGCTGTGCTGATACGCGATCGCTAACATCCAAAATCAAGGATAGCACTGACACGAAATTGCCCGACTCGTTTAATATAGCTGAGCTGTACCACTCGCAATGAACAATTGAGCCATCTGACCTATGGTTAAGGATTGCTGAAACATTACGCCGTTCGCTACCGTTAATTAACAGTGCGATCGCACTGTTGAAAGCTTCTACATTCTCCGCAATGAATTGCCAATCGCGCAGTGGATGTTTACCTAGGACTTCCTGAGCAGTCCATCCGAAAACTCTCTCTGATGCTGGCGACCACCTCAACACCCGAAAATCACGATCCCACTCAATGACTGCTAAGGGTGAGAACTGCCAGCGTTCTTCACTCTGACGTAGCTCCTCCTCCACCTGTTGACTCTGGATAATGCGCGCTTCTAGTGCAATATTTGCTGCTTTTAACTGCTCACTCAGCTGCTGCATCTTCATAACTAGATATACCGTCAACACCCACAGCAATCCTGT
>CAZZWA010000693.1:0-2224 GCA_964657555.1 uncultured Microcoleus sp. | reverse complement strand
CTACGACATTGTACCGTGAGAACTTGAGATATTGCTTCAATAGCAAGAGAGGTAGAAATATGTGGACTAAGGTTTGGGCTACCACAGCTACAGTTTTACTACTTTCAACAGTTGCGTTACTGAAGGGACAGGCTTTTGCAATAGCTCGCTCAGAATCTGTACACTTGACTCCAGGTCAAGCTCAGTCATTATCTCGGGATCTCGTCCATTTAAACTCTCAAGACTTTTTTAACCAAGGGCAATACCAGTTTGAGAGAGAAATTCAAAGTCTGTCCCAGAAGAAACATCAAACAACGCCATTGCTCAAGATTGATGCGAACCCAGTCAATGAAGGTACATCACCACGAGTCAGGTGATAGTGGGCTTATGCAGCAATAGATCTAATCAAAAGTGACAAAAGTCATGTTTGGATTCATGACTTTCTCTCTATGTAAGGCGTGACTTTTTGCTCATGTAGCCCATTGCAGGCAAATCATATGATGGCATTTAAGGACATCATAGGAAAATCTCCCCTAGTCGGAAGCGGCTGGGGGTTTCTGTACTGATATAGATGGCATCCAGGACAACGCACATCCAGAAGGATGATACATTTACAAAAAATTAAAGATACAAAAAAACCACCTTCGCTGTTTGCGGCGGTGGGTTTTTTTATTAACGGCAGATTGTAAAAATTCCTTACTGTTTATTACCGCTTTCACGGCTAGCCGTCTGAATGTACAGAATCAACAAAAAGACAGTGGGAACCAGCACAAATAAGATGCTGGCAACAAATCCTAGGTCGTTAACTTGCATGAGAGTAGTGCCTCTAAGTCATTGCCCATCAACTAGGATATCATTATCCATACCCAGAATAACGACTCATAAATTTAGGGCTTTGTCTTCACGCTTACTGGCCCGTTCACTATGGTTTGGCAGGCTAATCTGTATGTTACAGGCTTTTTCTTGAGTTTCCGGTTTTCAAAATCTGTCCTAGGAGAGAGATTTTCCATTCCTTCCACAATCTCGACAACGCAGGTGCCGCATTGACCGTAGCCGCCGCAGTTAGACATCTTTCCTACAAAGGTATAGATATCAATGCCATTTTGCAGAGCTTTCTCCCTTAAGTTAGCACCATTGGCGGCAATCACTTCCTTATCTTCTTTGACGAATTTAATGTTGCCCATTCGCGTTCCCCAGGTCTGGGTCGAGTTAGTTTATAGCTTAGCGCTGTGAACTTTAAGAATTATTAATAATTTTAGCAGACTTAGTTACCGTAACGAAGTTATCGCTGATTGCCAAACTGGTTCCTAGGCAAATTCACACGAGTTAGATCGGCACCTCCTTTTACCGTGGGATACTCAGATGCTTGAGCTTCTCGCCGAAGTGCTCGGCTGCGTTCTAGGGTGAATACTGTAGTCTGTAACTCCCGATTGTTACGCCGTGCTAAATTCTGAGCCTGTTGTAACGTCATCGGCGCTGTCTGCCGAATCTGGACTTGTTCTGGTCTGGTAGGCAGTATTAGGGGATTGGCGCTGGGGTTGAGGTATTCAGGCGCAGGGATGGTCTGGGCGATCGCTGGAAGTACAGTAGTTGCAGGTAAGCAGTGCTGAGACTGAATTAAGGAGGGCAAATCTTGTGATGTACACAGTTTCATATCACCTAGGGAGATCACCGCACTCACACTCACGGCCATGAAATAACGAAGAGTTGCCATAAGTTTTTTATCTAGCTCTGCTTTGTACAAGTCTGATGAGGTTGCCACTTTAATCTAGCAATTTTCAATCCACCACCTGGAGCAATCCATTGTGCAAGGCTACATAAATGCGGTCAACTAGCTTCTGTTCTGTCTCGCCTAGTGAACTATGAGAAAGCAGAGACATTAGTAGCCTCTGATCTTTACGAGTTATTCGGCGAGATGCAAATATCTGCTTAGCAACTTCGCCGATAGTAGCTTGTGAGAGAGCGACTTGAGCTGGCATATGACTTCATATGATAGTAACTGAACATTTACTAGTATCCACACTCTCTATGTTGCAGTTGGTGATTATAGGCTTCCGGCTATGTGATTGTCTTGGTCTGCGTCAGTGATGCAAATCACCAACCTTTAAAGCGCAGTAAAGAAATGGCAAACTCTGATCCTTTTTTGGTGGCAGCGCTACAGTTTACGGGGAGATCAAATCTTCACTAACCAATCTCCCGTCTCCAGTCCCTAGTAGTCCGCCAAGGCAACTTTGAGGAGTAGCGA
>CAZZWA010000692.1:0-2232 GCA_964657555.1 uncultured Microcoleus sp. | reverse complement strand
CACCTATTCCAGGAACAGCTACAAACCTTTAGCCTTTCCCTGATACCATTCTTTAGCAGCTTTCATCACTGCTTTGTTAACCTCCTTCCAGGTAAGTTGAGCCACCTCTAGTTCGGCAACGCTTTCTTTTTGTACGTCGGCAGTAAACCACTGCAAAAATGCTCCGATTTTTGTCATGTTAAATTGACCGCCACAGACTTCTGTTACACCTTGTTCTAGGCGAGCAGGTGTCACAAAAAGGTTGACGAAATCGTCGATGCTTTTAGCAACTTCTGGGTCAAGTTGCACAGGCTCTTTGGTTTTGACTGCTTGATGCTTTTCGCCTTTTGCTTTGAACAGCAGCTCGCTGTAAGATAGACTTTTGGCAATTGCATTGCTTTCAGGATATAGCACCAATCCTTCCCCAATTCCTTCGATACCAAAAGTTTCTTTTACCCAAGGATCGACTTTTTCTACACTATCAACTAAGCGATTGATAATTTCAATAGCCGATTCGAGTTGGGCGCGATCGCCAAAATCTAAAACAATCGGTTCCCCGTAAAAAGGCAACACAAAAATGTCAGGATGCTTTGGCAGAATTAGCGCGATTTTTTCTGGGCAAGTTTCCAGCCTGACTAATTGGCCATCTATGCCACCGAATTGAATTGCAAAAACTACAAAGATTTTGCGATCTATTTGGGATACAGCCGTCCGTTTTTGAATGCCTCTACCACACCATTCACCAAAGATAGTTAAATGTTCGGAACTGGCAAGTTGGGAGAAGAAATTTAGGTTTTGACTCACCCAATTAGCAAATCCTAAGTTGTCGCTTTCTGGCGTAATTATCTGAGTGCGACTTTGAACAGCAACTCTACTGTCAGAAAAGATCTGTATGCCACCATTAGTACCATCAAGTTTGATTTTACCCCGATAGGTTATCTTAGGAGTTTCCCCGACTACTTCCAAAGTTCGGCAGAGATTATACAGGAGTTCAATGCTCGGCCAACTTTGCATTTGCACAGATTGAGTAACCGTTTTTTGGCAGTAAATTGCCGATAAATCGGTGCCGCTCGCTTCCTCAACTTTGCCGAGAGCTATGCCAAAGGAATAAACACCTCGGAGCTTAGTGGGTTTGATTTTTGTGCCATCATTGAGGACTGAATCAGTTAAGGCTATGGCAACGATATCGCCAACATCATAAGTATTCTCTAAGTTAGCAATAATTTGAACAGAATCGTACCCTGGAGCTTCTAGAGAATAGAGACGCAACGTATCAGCATTAGGGTGATTTTGTACAGTTTTTACTTCCATAGCAATTACAGGCATATTGGCTTCACTCCTATATAGTTAAAGCGTTACTTTTCATCTCGTACTAAAGTATCTAAGCTCTGAAGATTAGGTTACGCTGCAAAAGCGCGATCGCTCCATCCCGTTCAATTAATTGTAGAAGAAGGCAACCTCCTTTGTGAACTGTATCAAGCACCCCCACCAGGATTCCAACCTGGGACACTCGCCTTAGAAGGGCGCTGCTCTATGCACTGAGCTATGGGGGCAAAAATTGGTAGTCCTGACAGGATTTGAACCTGTAACCCCTTGCTTGTAAGGCAAACGCTCTACCGTTGAGCTACAGGACTACGAAAGCGGATGATGGGACTCGTAGCTTGCTTCCCGAAGGGTACCCATGCGCTGAGTGTGGCGCACTCAGATGCTAGCCGCTACATCACACTCGCATTTTTAAAAGAGCGGATAACGAGACTCGAACTCGTACCAAGAGTTTGGAAGACTCACATGCTACCGTTACACCATACCCGCATATTCAAAATCTGAAATTGCTTGAGGGGTTTAAGTTGGCTGTGGAAATCGAGTATTGAATTCTGCAAATATCCTTCCTTGTTCAGAAAAATCAAGCACAGAAAATAGTACGCTTTTGAATCTTCCCCAGAATTGACCGTTGGGTAATAAGAAATCTGCAAACATCTGGGCAACCATTGATGGGTCATTTCTAAATACGCCGCATCCCCAAGCGCCTAAAACCAGTGCATCGCAATCATGATAGACAGCTAAACTTAGCAGTTTCGCACCGCGACTATACAGAACCTCACGTATCTTTTCAGCATCTTTGGATTGGTTACGCCGAATCTCACCAGCATTAGGAGCCGGACTTGTTATGAAATCAACTAGATAAGGTTCCTCCAGTAGCGTCCCATCATCTTTTTTGAAAATTGGACAATCCGGTGAGTAGATTATGCGATC
>CAZZWA010000691.1:0-2237 GCA_964657555.1 uncultured Microcoleus sp. | reverse complement strand
ACCCCATCTCGCTACTCCTCAAAGTTGCCTTTGCGGACTACTAGTCTGGATACCAAAACATGCCTTTAATACCCTCTGGATCGGATACAAAGCCTAATCCTCGGTAGAAATCTACTACATGAGGGTCAGCGAACAGAGTGATGTTGCTAATGTCCTCACTGCGGAGTTTTTTGATGACATGCTTCATTAGTGCCTTACCCAGTCCCTTACCCTGAAAATCTGGGTGAACTACTACATCCCACAGCGTGGCATTAAAGGCATGATCTGAGGTTGCACGAGCAAAGCCAATCAAACGCCGCTGGGTTCCGCGCGTCTGCCACATAGAAACGACAAGAAAGCTGTGCTCAATTGCTTTCTTGACTTTGCGTAGCGGACGTCTAGACCAACCGACTGCGTCACAGAGTTCCTCGAGCTCGTAGAGGTCAATGTCCCGCTCTGTGCTGAAAAAGATGCGTGAACCAGTGCTTCTTGCATCGCCCGTACCGTCAACAACATCTTCATCAGCCTGCGTCATGTTTGACGCTGTGGCAGCTTCAGTACTGCTAAACAAGCTTTTCCAGAAACCCATGCAGGTGTGGTTGAGATATAGAAACTTTCCCGCTTCTAATGCTTGGCGGGCTCTCTAAGATCACCAATAAAGTCTCCTGTTCCACCCGGTCTAACTTGTACTGGAAGCTTGCTTACCACTACCGTAGACACGACTTTTACAGGCTTGAAATATTGTGTGGCCCTCTTATTAGGACTATATTTAGTACTCTAACACACTGTGTCGCTCATCATTACTTATTCTGGGAAAGAGTATGTGTGTTCAACGACATCTCATAATTGAGGAACCATCTTGAGACAAGCTAGCTGGAAACCCCTTTTTGAGGGAATTAGATGTGACGCGCTGCTAGGCAAGGACGCATTGAGCAATACTTTAGTTAGACTGGGGTCTACAGGGTGATACCCCCCAGTCCCAAAGTTCAGTGGTTGCTTATTTTGTTTAGGTTTGAAAATTTACCGACTACCACTCTCAATCCTACTAGGGATGGATACCCTGAGCGTAATTTTTGGATGAATAAGTATGAGACATTAACCAGGAGAGAACGTTTTTGGTGAAGGACACTAGGCTCTATCTCAGTCGTGCGTCTAATCAGGCAAGCAAGTCTTACCCCCACTTATGGCACCGGGTTTAAAAGCATCAACACTGGAACTGCTCAAACGCTTTAACCGGGCGTTCCCTCAGTTCTATGAGCAGTTTGTCAGCAGTGAGATCCAGCTACAAAACCTGAGGCTAGCCTACCGGCTCTACACAACCAAACGAGCCGTAATTGAGCTGAAACCAGAAGGCAACAAAAGTGCTCTGCATTTTGCTTACCGCAACCAGTCTTTTCTCCTGAGTGATATTTTTGGCGTCCTGGCTGCCTACGGACTAACTATCCACAGTCTCAGCCTGTATGGGCAAATATGTCCACCCATGCTAGTTTTTATCAAACTCGTGGTGTCTCGTGGTAGCAAAGCACTAACGGATAAAACGGCGGAAAATGTCTGTCGCGCTATTCGAGAAGCTCTGGCAGGGCATTTTGAAGTGGAAGAAATGCTGGCTGTGGAATTCAACCTCGACGCCGGTTTGGAACAAGTAGAAACGGAATTCTATGTAGATCCTGTTTTCCATTTACCAGCGCTATTAATTGAGGCTGACAACCAACCAGGTTTGTTTTACAAAGTTATGTATGCCATCTGGCAAGAGGATCTACTAGTGGTCAATGCTAACTTGCTAGTTTGGCGTGGGCGAACTCGCCTGATTCTCTACCTGTTGGGTCCAAATGAAAGCTTAATTCCCGAATATCTGGGCCAAAAAATTGCCGAAGGCGTGCGGCAGCGATTACTTGGACGGCGGTTTTAGGTAATGGTGACTGGAAAGGGGACAAAGAGGATTTTCTAGCACAAATGTTGCTAAAACTCTCCCCTGCTCCCCTGTCTTCCTAATCTCTAATTCCCAATTGCCAGTGTTTGCACGGGCCAATGTGGCGCGTACCCTAGCCCGTTATTGGGCCGACAACGAGTTATTGATTTTATGACAGCTGACTTGGAGGCAGCCTTAGGGTCGTTGCTCAATTAAAAGTCTTGTTGACCCCGTGCAAGATGTGAAAAGAACTAACTTTCCTGCGAGTTCAGCAATCCGAAAATGGCAGACTACTAGTAGATCAGCAACCGAAAGTTGACTGGTTGAGATAGATTTGGGGACTCTAGCG
>CAZZWA010000690.1:0-2240 GCA_964657555.1 uncultured Microcoleus sp. | reverse complement strand
CTTCACTTAGATGAAAAGCGCTGTAAGGCGCACGTCCAATGCCTCAATTAATTTCACTCATCCAGTAAGGTTCGCCAATTTGGGGTTGATACTCCCCACTAACTAAGTGATCAATCTCAACCGGTTGATGTCTATCCTGGGGACTCACTCCTGTAGTATGGTAAATCCGCATATCTACCCCAAAAAACCAATCAGAGCGATTTCCCCAGATAAACTTGAGCAAAAATAATAGTAAATTGGCAATAAAATTTTGATTCTCGTTGTCCACAGGCGTGTCGTCTGAACAAGGCAGTTCAGCATCAGTTGGTAGGCGCAACTTAGGGTCAGATGTTGCCATAGTTAATACTCGTAATAAATATTTTTTACCTTAAATTTTGAAACATAACGGTCTCCCTTGAAGAGAGTAGTGTTTGGGAAGCTGAATTGTTAGTGATCGCTCTGACTCAACACTAACTTTAGGTAGGCGATCGCCTACTAGGCATTGCTGAGCGAAAATGACTACAGATAATAAAGCTGAGAGTTTAGCTATATCTTGCTGTAAGCCTTGCCCAATATAGAACTTAAGCAGAGCATCCTGTGTATATTCATAATCTGACACTTGGACTGAAGGATAGCTAATAGCTCTCGGTTTTGGAACAATTAGCCATTAGCCGTTAGCGCTATCTTTTAGTAGTGTGGGCATATTAAAGCTCTCGCTGTTTCGGAACACACTCAACTACCAACAGAAGTAGCAGCATTCCAGATTCCATCCCAAACATTAAAGTCATGCCAAAAGTTAAAAGCTCTCCTTGCTTTCTCTCCACCACCCGACTTCAGCCAGAGTATCCACTGTTTGTGTTTTTGCCAGGGATGGATGGCACTGGTCAGTTGTTGCGCTGGCAAACAGCTGATTTAGAAGTTGCATTTGACGTGCGTTGCCTAGCCATCCCAGCAGATGATTTATCCAGTTGGGATGCACTCACTACTAAAGTTATAGATCTCATCTGCCAAGAACAGGAAAAAAACCCCCACCGTTCGGTTTACCTGTGTGGTGAGTCTTTTGGCGGTTGTCTGGCAATGAAAGTGGCGATCGCTGCACCCCAAATGTTCCATCGCCTTATTCTCGTCAACCCAGCTTCTTCTCTGGCACATAACCCATGGCTGCGTTGGGGTGCGCAATTGACTGACTTGGTGCCCTTAGGTCTCTATGGTGTTGGCTCAACTGGGTTGTTACCATTTCTCACAGCTTTACACCGAATTCCTCCGGAAGTTCGTCAAGAAGTCGCAAGAGTCTTGCAGTCTTTACCAGCAGCAACTGACCGTTGGCGCTTGTCTTTACTTAGAGAATTTGATGTCAATCAAACTCAGTTGCATCGCTTGTCTCAGCCAGTGCTGTTAATTGCTAGTGCTCACGATCGACTCTTGCCCTCTGTAAACGAAGCCAAGTACTTAATCAACACATTTCCTCATGCTCAGATGACTGTGCTCCCTGAAAGTGGACATGCTTGCTTACTGGAAGCAGAGGTTGATCTCTACAAAATTATGCAGGCTGAGAATTTTCTAGATGGTAGTGTTCAGGCAGTGAGTTCTTCTCCACCTACTACCAGTGAGGCTGGATTGGTATAGGGGAGAATCCAGGTCTTAGTTTCTCCGGTTTTAGGACTAAGTAGGCTGACTAACCTCGATCTCCCCTATTGGAAATGAAACTTCTTTGGGGGAATTGCCCCACTCGTCTAGGATATCTGTATGGTCTAACAGAGGTCGGTCTTCTGGATGAGAATGTCTGAGCCGGTTTGGCCCCCGGCCTGATCCCAAAAAAGTTATCGAACCTTCTCACATTTGCTGGCTGTAGAAGCAAGCCCATGAGTAGCGCGATAACCGGAATAAAAATGAGGGGGTTATCCATCTCTACACCTAATAAGGCAACACAAACAGACTAATTAAACTCTCAGTAGAGTTAACAACTGAGAGTTTTTTATATGGCTCTTATATTTTAGTCTCCACTGTGAAACTTTAGCCAGCAGTAGCGACTATGAAGCGATATGGCTAAAGGAGGTCAAGACTGGTGAGTGGGTCAAAACTCTTTTGAGCAAAAGACTCTATAAGAGTAGACATGACTAGCGTGACAAGTCTACCGCAAGCTCACAAAGGCACTTTAAAATTAATAGGGGTATTGCATGTAAAGAAGATTAGAGCGCATTGCTTTATTCAAAATTAGAACTAAAAAGCTGCAACTGAATAAGCAAGCAAGATGAACGAAA
>CAZZWA010000689.1:0-2255 GCA_964657555.1 uncultured Microcoleus sp. | reverse complement strand
TGGGGTAGTTGACTTCTCTCGTGGTAATAGTAAATTGTGATGCATAAATGGCTGTCTGTAGTCGGTATTGGAGAAGATGGGCTACTTGGGTTGAGTCCTGTCGCTCGTTCGGTTGTTGAACAAGCACAGGTGTTAGTAGGTGGCGATCGCCACCTAGCAATGCTTCCCGAAACTGATGATCGGGAAAAACTGGTTTGGAGTTCACCCATCAGTACCACTGTCGAGGAAATCACTCGCCGACGGGGACAAGCAATTTGTGTTTTAGCAAGCGGTGATCCAATGTGTTTCGGGATTGGGGTAACGCTATGCCGACAGATTGCCATCTCAGAAATGACAATTATTCCGGCGGCATCTGCATTCAGCCTTGCTTGTTCCCGGTTAGGATGGCCTGGAACTGAGGTTGAAACTTTGAGCTTAGTCAGTCGTGCCCCATCCCTACTCCAGACAATGATTTATCCAAGGGCACGTTTGCTGATTTTGAGTGAGGGGAGACGCACTCCGGATATTGTCGCTCAATTGCTGGTGCAAAGGGGTTTTGGGAAAAGTCAAATGACAGTTTTAGAGCGGATGGGTGGACCGAATGAGCGGATGATTGAGGGTGTTGCGTCTTCTTGGCAGGCTGATGTTGCAGACTTGAATACAATTGCAGTGGAATGCATTGCAGATACAACCATAGTACCACTTCCCCGCATCCCAGGTTTACCAGATACCGCCTATCATCATGATGGGCAACTGACTAAGCGTGAAGTTAGAGCAATGACAATAGCCGCACTGGTTCCCACACCCTTGGCACTATTGTGGGATGTCGGGGCGGGGTGTGGTTCTATTGGAATAGAATGGATGCGGAGTCATCCGTTATGTCGTGCGATCGCCATTGAACAGAATCCGTCGAGGTTGCGCTACATTGCTGATAACGCCGCCGCCCTCGGTACCCCAAATCTTCACATTATTGAGGGTGAGGCACCCATTGCCCTCTTAGGTTTAGAGTCACCCAACGCCATCTTTATTGGCGGTGGTGCTACAGCAGAGGGATTGTTTGAAACTTGTTGGCAGGCACTTCAAGAAGGAGGTCGTCTTGTTGCCAATGCCGTTACAATCGAGAGCGAACAGAAACTCCTACAATGGCGCGATCGCGTCGGCGGCACTTTAACCCGCATTGCTATTCAACGGGCAGAACCTGTCGGGACATTTTTAGGTTGGCGTGCTTTGGCACCTGTGACTCAATGGGCAGTTGTGAAAGACAGGGTGTAGCAGGAGTACTCAAGCGCAAGCAAAAACAGTCAGATCTCACTCCAACAGGTCGGGTTGTTGGCGCACAATCATATCGTAGAGTGGTTGAAAGCTAAACCAACCCATATAATCTGAACCTACCTGGGAATGTGCCAAACTAGCATACTCAGGTTTGATCGGGCTAGGTTTGCCAGCAGCTTCTGCCAGCAATTGAGCTTGACAAGAGCGCTCCATTGTGATGAACCACCATGCAGCCTCATCGACTGAGTGACCTACTGTCAGTAAGCCGTGGTTCTTAAGAATGACGGCTTTATTTTTTCTGAGAGTTTGAGCAATACGCTTGCCCTCTTTTGGTTCTAGAACCACACCTGTATAGTCCTCAAAGAGGCTATGGTCTTCGTAGAATGCACAGGCATCTTGGGTGAGGGGATCGAGGAGGCGACCCAGGCTAGACCAGCTTTTACCGTAGATTGAGTGAGCATGGGCTGCTGCTACTATGTCAGCTCGAGCTGCATGAACTTGGGAATGAATCGCAAAAGCCGCCTGGTTCACTGGACGGTTACCCTGAATAACTTCACCTTGGTAGTTAACCAAGATCAGGTCGCTTACCCGAATCAGACCAAAGTGCATTCCGAAGGGGTTGACCCAGAAATGTTCGGGGTGTTCCGGGTCGCGAGCAGTTATATGACCTGCGATCCCCTCATCAAACCCAAAGCGGGAAAATAGGCGGAATGCGGCTGCTAGTCGCTGCTTGTGATGCAGGCGTTCTTCTTCAAAGGAAGCAAAGGTTGGTAGCTGGGGGGTGTTTGGCTTGGGTATGGATACAGTTTGCATATTGCCAACCTAATTATGTGATTTTTAAGTAAAAATTTTGATATCTCTTCTTGAAATTAATATATGTAGATGTGAAATTACGATCGCTTATTTAAAATTATTGAAAAATTCTAGTATTAATTTATACAAGAAGCAACGCTAAATTTAAGATTAGAGTCCCCAATATCGGAATCCTAAATCATTCATGAAAA
>CAZZWA010000688.1:0-2255 GCA_964657555.1 uncultured Microcoleus sp. | reverse complement strand
GGGGCAAGTTGGCTAAGTGCAACGACTGGAGGCGATATCCATAGGAATTTCTAAACCTGCAGCAGGCTGCGCTACGCGTACCGCATAATTTAATGGTTGACAGTAGCGCTAATCTCTGGTAAATAGAAGCTGATAAGATGCTAACCCTCCGCATATCTTCACGGCTGGGTGATGTTGTCGAGGTCTATTTGAAAAAGCCCACCAATCCAAATCCATCCAGCTCAGGGGTCTTTTTATAGGCATTTCTGGGGAAAATCTCTATAGTGAAGTCAGAATCTAACCAACTTAGAAACTAAAGATGGACTCTTGAAACTCAAGATGGACAAACTGAATTTTTACATCGTGGACGTGTTTGCCGAACAAAAATACACCGGCAATCAGTTAGCTGTTTTTACCAATGCCGGGAACCTCTCAGATGCTCAGATGCAGTGCATTGCCAAAGAGATGAACTATTCAGAAACCACTTTTGTGACATCTACAGCAGTCAGAGATGGTGGATACGATGTCCGGATCTTTACACCTGTAAATGAACTACCGTTTGCAGGTCATCCAACTTTAGGGACTGCATATACTCTCCAGCAGGAGATTATTCAAAAACCAGTTGAAACAGTTAAATTAAATCTCCAAGTTGGTCAAATACCAGTAACCTTATATTATACCGATGAAGCATTAGATATTTTGTGGATGCGGCAAAAACCGCCAGCTTTTTATCAGACTTTTACAGCAGAAACTTTAGCAACAGTGCTCAATTTAGAACGAGATGATATTGATTCTAAATTTCCGATTCAAGAAGTTTCGACTGGGGTGCCTTTTATGATCGTTCCCCTAAAAAACCACTTAGCTCTGAAACGAAGCAAAGTTAATCAAGCTAAATATTTTGAATTAGTCAGTACGACGCTAGCTAAGGAAATTTTGGTCTTTTGTCCGGAAACCTACAACCCAAACAACGATCTGAGTGTCCGTGTGTTTGCCGATTTTCTAGGCATCCCGGAAGATCCAGCTACCGGCAGTGCAAATGGCTGTTTGGCTGGGTATTTAGTCAAGTATTCCTACTTTGGTGAAGAGCCGATTAATCTGCGAGTTGAGCAAGGATATGAAATTGGCAGACCTTCATTGCTCTTGTTAAAATCTCAAAAGAATGCTGAGTCAATAGAAGTGAATGTAGGTGGCAGAGTGATTATGGTGGCAAAGGGGGAATTTGTCTAAATTGGCAGGAACAGAATTATCCTTACCTAGGCTCTGGCAAGCAACAGAACTTGTTTCAAGCATCTGGTTTTTAGCTAGAGGGAACAAATCTAAAATCCAGCAAACGCGGATACATACAGATTAACGCTGATGAATATGCGATCTGTGTTGAGCGGCGTCCACCAGTATTTGCAAAATCTAAAGTTGTCTGACGCTTGACCAATATGTAAAACTGTCATGAGTACTATACTGCATATTACAAAGGGTACACAATGGGAGGAGGCAAAGTCGATAAATATCTATCGCGGCGATACATTAGAATCTGAGGGCTTTATCCATTGCTCCACTCCGCAGCAAGTTATCAAGGTAGCTAATACATTTTTTAAGTCTCAAAAGGGGTTAGTTCTTCTCTGCATTGAATCTAACAAAGTTGAAGCTGAAATCAAATATGAAGGTGTAGAAACAGGAGAGCGTTTTCCTCACATTTATGGCCCTTTGAACATCAATGCTGTGGTGCAAGTGCTGAAATTTGAGCCTGAAAAAGACGGCTTGTTTGAATTGCCGGGGTCAATTGCCACCTTAACTGACTCATAAGAGTCAAAAGAGCGATCGCTTTCTTTAATGAAACGGAAGCCCTTAAGCAGGCTGAGAAATGTAACAGGCAATAGAGAAGCTGATTTAATTATAAAATTAATAATCATACAGGATGAAAAGCTATGGTTGAAACGATCTCAGCCAGAAATATCACATTGCTTGATCTAGCAGAAAAATTTGGTCTACAATCGTTGAAGATGACCAATTCTTCCGAGATTGGGGAGAAAAATTACCAGAAATCACTGAATTTGAAAAACAATTCCTAGATCGGGTGAAAGCTAGCTATTTCAATTTACTTATGTATCCGCCGATGTGGGAAACCACTGTCAAAATGGTAGTGCTGTCTCCTTTATTGCTTCTAGCTGGCTTTTATCTTTCTCCTTTTCACATTAAAGCTGAGCCAGAAGTGCAAATTTCTGTTGAGGATGAAAAAACAATTGTTAAAGGAAATATTGATGTTCTAGTTTTACAAAAAC
>CAZZWA010000687.1:0-2257 GCA_964657555.1 uncultured Microcoleus sp. | reverse complement strand
GTGAAGTCTATTTAATCTTTTGACCAGCTAAAGCGAAAAATTGCCCCTTGACCTACTTGAGATTCTAAATGGATAGTTCCTCCTTGGCTTTCTACAATTTTCTTGACCAAGGACAGACCAATGCCAGTACTATCGACTTTTGCCTGCGGTTCTAAGGTCTGAAAGATAGCAAAAACCTTCTCGTGATCCTGAGGAGCGATCCCCGGCCCATCATCGGCCACGGCAAATTCCCAAAAGGCTCCCCGATCTTGAGCAGATATGACTATATAGCCATCAGGACGGTCGTGGTGCTTGATAGCATTGCCGATCAGATTGGCAAATACCTGTTCTAGGGGCAGCCGTTCGGTCTTCAAGGTAGGCATTGGTCCGGTGACAGTGATGGTAAAGGTAGTTGGGGGGGCCAAAGAGTCAATAACCTCTGCCAGTAAAGTTTCCACATTTACCCGTTCTTTAGAGGTCTTCAAACGCCCAACACGGGAATATTGTAAGAGGCCATCAATCAGGTCTTCCATCCGATGGACGCGTCCCCGCAGCAAGTCCATCTGATGTCTGGTTTCTTCATCTAACTGGTCGTGGATGTCTTCTTCAATCCAACTGGAGAGATTGGCGATCGCCCGTAGGGGGGCTTTGAGGTCGTGGGAGACAATGTAAGCAAACTGGTCTAATTCTTGGTTGCGTTTTTCTAGTACAGTGTTTGTCTGGGTGAGTATGGTACTCAACTGGGCGAGTTCGCTAGCTTTGCGTCGTAAAGCTACTTCTGCTGATTTACGCTCGCTGATGTCGTTGCTGATCTCCAGGATGGCCAACGGTTCACCCTCTTCATCCACCTGCAATGTCCACTGGCTGGCAACATTAATCCGGGTACCGTCGCGCTTGGTGTGAATGAGTTCACCCTTCCAATAGCCTTGTTCTATCAAGACTGCTTTAATTACCTCTAATGGTTCGGAAAATTCAGTTTGTAATAAGGTGTGGATGCACTTGCCAATAGTTTCTAGCTGCGAAAAGCCGTATAGCAGGGTGGCACCCTGATTCCAATAGGTGATTCTATCGTGCCAATTGCACACTATGATAGTGTCATTTGCTAGATCCAGTAGAGTTGCTTGATTTCGCAGAGTTGACTCTGATTGCTTGCGTAAAGCGATGTCCCGCACAATAGCGATAAACAAACGCTGACTATCCAGCTGCATTTCGCTAAAAACTAACTCCATCGGAAACGTTGTGCCATGCTGCCGTCGTCCCACCGTTTCTCGGTAGCATCCGATTTGATCTCGGAGGTTCCCTCCCAAAAAATAGCTAAGAATCTCGCTACTGTTACCTAAGAAAGCATCACTCAGCAATAGCCTCAGGTTCCTGCCAAGAACTTGAGTTGGTTCATAATCGAACATCTGCTGAGCAGCTTGATTGAGCGACTGAATATTTCCTTCCTGGTCGAGGGTGATAATTCCATCAACCACATTGTCCAGAATCGCCTGGAGGCGGACGTTACTGTGTTGCAAGCGAATTTGTCGTTCTGCCAGTTGTCGGTCGAGTTGGTCAAACAGGTAGACTGCCGCCAAGGCACCGATGAAGCCGATAGTCGCACTAGCACCCAAGACAAAACTGGTCATCAGGCGCGGGCTCTCTATCTGCTGGTTGTGTCGCTTTAGCCGTAGCTGCTCTTGGGCGGAAAAATCAGCAATTCCCCGTCGGATAGCATCCATAGTGGCGTTGCCTTTAGCCAGCAATTCTTTATTTTTAGACAGTGACTTACTTGCTGGAGCTACAGTCTTGAAAGTCTGTAAGTTTTGCTTCAGGAAACTCATTTCTTGCAGCGCTAGTGCTTTAATTTGCTGCACTTGTTGACCCTGTTGCGGATGATCTTGGACGAGACTGCTCAGTTTCTTGAGCGTATCAGGCAGCATCGCGATCGCACTGTTATAGGGTTTTAGAAAGTTAGGCTCTCGGGTAAGGCCATAACCTCGGACACCAGTTTCTGCATCCACAAGCGTTTTGAGCAAGCGATTGGCTTGCAAAAGCTTTTCCTGAGAGCGAGTTAGATACTTTTGGTCTGCTTCTATGCTGCGTTGCAGGACAGCAAATGACCCCACTGCGATCAAAAGACAGGTGACTGGGATAGCTACGATCAGGGTGCCCCGCCAGCGGACTGGGATCTCGGTCAAGAGAGCGCGCAGGTGTTGAGTTCCAAAGGCAGCCATTTTACTTAAACTGAAAGAAAGTTTGTCAGTTGTCCTTTGTCTATGAATACTTACAGCGCTTT
>CAZZWA010000686.1:0-2275 GCA_964657555.1 uncultured Microcoleus sp. | reverse complement strand
TTCTTTATGATTTTTCCGGAGGAGATTTTAAGCGCCAGCCCGGTTTAATTACCTGACGGGCACGGGCAATAACCAAGCAATCATCAGGTACGTCTTCAGTGACAGCAGAACCAGCAGCAATCGTGATATCTGATCCTAGTGTCACTGGCGCAACTAGGACAGTGTTAGAACCAGTTTTTGTTCGGTCTCCTATCTTAGTAGGATGCTTCCTCACGCCATCGTAGTTGGCAGTGATAGTACCGGCACCAACATTAACTTGATTACCTAATGTTGCGTCTCCCAAGTAGGAAAGGTGCGCGACATTGGTGCGATCGCCTAGTTTGGTGTTTTTCAGTTCGACAAAATTTCCAATGCGGCATCTTGAACCCACCGTAACATCACCACGTAAATGAGCATAGGGGCCAATCCTGGTGCCTGTCGAGACGATACTACCACTCACCACAGAATACAGCACCGTCACGTTCTCACCAATCTGGCTATTTTCAATCAAGCTACCCGGTCCAATGCGGCACCCCGATTTAATCACTGTCTGACCGCGCAGATGAGTTTGTGGTTCAATCACAACATCTGGTTGTAACTGCACCGTGTCATCAATCGTTATTGTCTTAGGATCAATCAGGGTGACACCATCTGCCATCCAAGCATCCTTCACCCGCGTTTGCAAAATTTCGTAAGCCGAGGCCAGCTGTTTGCGATCATTAATACCAAGAATTTCTTGGTAATCCTCGACATCTACTACCATCACAGGTTCTATGGCGCAGCAGGCGTCAGTTAGATAATATTCCTGCTGCTCATTGTTGGCCTTCAGATGCGGCAAGACCTTGGCTAATTCTGGCCATCGAAAACAGTATATCCCTGCATTAATTCGGTGATTTTGTTTTTGGGCTGTTGAGCAGTCGCGATCTTCTACAATTTGTTTGAGTATATTTTGCCCGTTACAAAACACGCGCCCATATCCTTGGGGATTGGGCAATTGGGCCGTGAGGATAGTGGCGGCGTTCTGATGCTCCTTGTGTGTTTGCAGCAGGTGGTTGAGGGTTTGGGGCCGCAATAATGGTGCATCCCCATTTAAAACCAGTAAATCCCCAGTGAAGTCCTTCAGGTGGGGGAGTAGTTGCTGGATGGCATGACCAGTGCCGAGTTGCTCGGTCTGCTCAACAAATTCCAGACCTGGATATGAGTGTAAGGCGTCTTTGACCTGATTGCCCTGATAGCCAATAATAATTAGCCGCCGCAATGGTTCAATCTCGGACAGACTATTGAGAACTCGTTCGACGAGGGAAAGAGAGCCCAAATGGTGTAATACTTTGGGCAAATCTGACTTCATCCGTGTCCCGCGTCCCGCCGCTAGAATTGCTACCGCTACCATATATAGTTTTGTGCTTTTAGTCTGTAAGATTTGAATTGGCGATTCAAATCTTAATTCAAATTATTTTACGCTGACTGCCGTATGCACTAGCTGCTTTTTCACTGAAGGCGATGGGAGTACCACATCTCAAGAGTAGATATGAGGGGAGAGTCGCCCCTACTGCCTTGTTGATTGAGGAATTGTTGATGGTTCATGGCCATGAATCATCCACAATGAACTATGAATATTCGATACCCCATTCTCATCTGAGTGGGGAGAGGGCTTTATCTGTTGTCTGGAATGAATAAACTCAGTGAACTGCTGCACCAGTTGAGGATTGCGCCAACCTTTTGCTGTTTCCTGGGCTATAATTTCTAGAGCTTCTGTTGGTGTAAAAGCTCGTTTGTAGGGGCGTTCGCTTGTCAAAGCGTCGTAGATATCAAGAATTTGAAACACCTGAGCCAGATAGGGAATCTCTTCACTGACTAGACCATCGGGATAGCCAGTGCCGTCCCAGCGCTCGTGATGATGGCGAATGATCGGCAGAACCCCCCGCATGGTTCGCAACGGCTGGCAAATTTTCTCGCCGATCAAGACGTGCTGCTTCATAATGTCCCACTCAAGAGTGGTCAGTTTGTCTTTCTTAAGCAGCACATAGTCTGGAATCCCAATTTTGCCAATGTCGTGGAGATAGCCACCCCACATCAAAGCACGAATTTCATGTCGCGAAAGATTGATGAACTCACCAAAAGCTTTACCCATAGTGACGAGTCGCTCACAGTGGTTGCCAGTGACTGGATCTCTGCTTTCCACAGCGCTGGCTATGGAGAAGAGAACCCTTTCTGCATGATCTAAGTCTTCATTGAGTAGCTTTTGCCGGATGAGGGAGCGGACTCTGGCAGAAAGTTCCAATCGGTCAAAGGGTTT
>CAZZWA010000685.1:0-2293 GCA_964657555.1 uncultured Microcoleus sp. | reverse complement strand
CCTATTTATCCAAAATATTTTCCATTGCGACTATGCCTTATTTTCCTTTAACTTAGTATTAAGTTGATAGCGATGGAATAAAAGAGGGAATTGCAAACATCAAACAAATTCCAAAAATTTTCCTAAATCTTACCGCTAATTAGCAACCCATTATTTATGCGGTATAGTCTGCCTGCTCAGACACTAAAACGGGAACAGAATATTAAATTTTGGAAGCAATTAATTCGGGCTTTTTCCCTCAACATAAGAGATTTTGCAGCAGGTTTTAGCTACTGCGTATTTAATTTGCATATTATAGCTGATTGGGAGAGATTAAACGTTTCCCTCAACACTAAGAATCTGCTTAGATACGCGTTAGCTTAACATCAACTATTTCGTCACCACTATATTTGACTTAGGAGCGCACTATGGTTCTGCTGACAACTGTACAAAATTGTAATGAAGATATGTATGATGACGACATGGAAGCCGTCTTAACCCAGTTGCATCGCGATGTGGTTGAGTTGGCCAAAGTCGGAAAATATTTGCAACAACTGCAACAACATCAACAGCAGGAAACGCTACAGTACCAAGTTGCTGAAGGGTTCCAAAAACTTACAGACCAAGCAGATCGCATCAATGCTCTAGCTACTCGGCTAGAAGCTGAAATTTTTCATTTTAAGGAGATTGCTCTCGAAGTTAATCAGGCTTACCATGCCATCCAGCAGCCTCTGGACTTGAAAGCAACGGGAGGGGACGAATTGAGACGGTTTCACTGGAGACCTCTCAACATTTGGGAAGTCCATTCTTCAGCAATCCCCACTATAGTTAGACATAAAGCTGGATTTATCTTGACGGTAAAAACTGTAGATCTGTTTAAAGCAGAGCGAGAAAGTAATTTTCAAAGACGTGCAAAAGCAGCACAGCGCTGCAATGAAGCATTTCAGCGCTGGTTAGCAGAAAAAAGATAGCAAAGGCTAAGTTATGTAACTGTATTGATCCGAGTAATATGGTTTGAGCAATCAAGTTGTCTTTTACCAGAGTTCTCGATCCCTGAAAAATCGAACATTCAGGCTAGCCTTCATAAAAGGTTTAAAATGGTTATGCTAAGCGCCTCTTACAAATTTAGTGTCAGAGGAAGGGGAAGCTTTACCATCAACTGGTGGTTGCCTCCCTTTTCGCTTAGAGCCTGATGTTGCTATTGGCTCGAAAGGTTGCAAGCATGAAGATTTGTTGCTCATGCTTCAAGACAAAAGCGATCTACTGAAAGTGTCTTTCCAGCTTCACACAAACTTAATATTGTCTTTTAGCTTTTGATTGTCTAGAAACCTTACAGGGTCAAAGATTGACCGTATATTCCACACCATACTGATGAAATTGTAAATGTAATTTTTCTGTGAACTTACAGAAAAATACGGTTGAGACCTAGAAGTATAAGAAAGACAAGCCACGCATTTAGATGACTGGAAGACGATGCAAAAGATTTTATTAATTGAAGATGAAGCACTAACTCGAACCATCTTTGTAAAATGCCTGAATGCAAAAGGTTTTAACACTATTAGTGCAGAAAATGGTCTTGTTGGTCTCCAGAAAGCAAAAGAACATCTGCCCGATTTAGTGATTTGCGACATTATGATGCCAGAACTAGACGGCTATGGCGTCCTAACCGCACTGCGCCAAGACCCCGCCACAGCGATTATTCCCTTCATTTTTCTCACTGCTAAAAGTAATGAGTCTGAGATTCGCCGAGGCATGGAGTTAGGAGCAGATGACTATCTTACCAAGCCCACTACGCCAGAAAAATTACTCCGAGCGATCTCTGCCCGAATGGAAAAGCAAGTTGCCATCCGGCAGTGGTATGGTCTTAAGCCTCAGCAATTCCCAGAATCACCATCTGCTGACACTGTTTCATCAGCAAGCCCTCAGTCTATCTTTCCGTTTGTCGTTGAGAGTAATGAACTCCTAAATGAAATCTTCCGATTTATAGAAGATAATTATCATCAATCAATCAATCTTTGTGATGTAGCCCAAGCAGTTAGTTATTCTCCTGCTTACTTAACCAACCTGATGAAACGCAGGACTGGACGGAGTATATACTCATGGATTATCGAGCGGCGCATGGCAGAAGCACGTTCCTTACTTCTAGAAACTGACCTGCCCGTGAATCAGATTGCTGTGAAAGTAGGCTATCCAGATGTAGGTCATTTTATGCGCCAGTTTCGCCAGAGCCATAAGATGTCTGCAAGAACATGGAGAGCAAGCATCGCAGCTAGCGATACCATTTCACTAAATGCCAGTTATGGATAGCGCCTTA
>CAZZWA010000684.1:0-2339 GCA_964657555.1 uncultured Microcoleus sp. | reverse complement strand
AAGTCGTGCAACAGCTAAACATTTGAGTTGGGAACGATTGGCAAACTTACACATTGAAATCTACAATCAATTACTGAATTAAAAGTATGAATTTGAGGCAACAACTCGTTGGTAAATGGTACGCCGCTAAATCTCTAGCCGAATTTTTCAGATACTTTAGCAACTGGCCAGAAGTTTGGTCTGCTTATCGTTCGGCGCAGCTACTCCTCACTTTTTCCCTTCGTACTAGAAGTAACCCCATCCTCATCCAACATGGTTCGGAAGATGACCCGATATTTTTATTTCGAGAAATCTTTACTGAACGCTGTTATACACCCTCTTGGTTTTATCAGCCATCTAGTCGCGATACGGTGCTCGATCTGGGAGCCAACATAGGTATGTTTATGTTGTACTTGGTGTGGCGATCACCAGGAATCCGAGTTCATTGCTTTGAACCGGCAGCTAAGACACGCAGCCAACTGAAGGCGCAAGTTCAAGCCAATCGCTTAGACAGAATAGTTAGTGTTTATCCGTATGCCATAGCCGATCAGGCTGGAGTTGCTACGCTTAAGCTCTCAGGTAATTCAGGGCATCAATCCTTCTTTGAACGCGATGAAGTTAGCGCCAAAGAAGAGGTTGTAGAAACGCTGTCCCTACAAGACGCCTTTGATAAGTGTGGTGTAGAGGAGGTTAACTTACTAAAGATTGATGTAGAAGGAGCAGAGATCGAAATTGTCGAAAGTGCCCCGACAACAGTCTGGAAACGAATAAACCGGGTGGTATGCGAGTACCACGATTTATTTCGACCTGGATGTCGCCAGAGAGTGATCAAAGTGCTTGCTGCTAATGGGTTTGATAACATTCAAGTGCGAACCCAGTCACCAACCGATAACCTAGGCATCATCTACGCTAAGCGCTGACAGAGTAGAACCAAGAGTGAAAACGAATCGAACCGGACGCTCAACTAGGAACTTTATCACTGGACTGCTGTTGCAGCTCGTGACGCTGGGCATAGGTTTGGTGAGCACGCCCCTGCTGCTGATTTGGCTGGGGGATGAACGATATGGAGCCTTTCGAGCAGCCAGCGATTGGACAGGTTACGTCAGTTTACTGGAACTGGGGGTCAGCAGCTCATTACTGGCAATGCTCGCTCAAGCTCTTGGGCAAAGCGATCGCGACAAAGTCCGCCTGACTCTAGCAGTAGGAATTAGAACTTACCTGCGAATCTTGATCGGAATGATTCTGGCAGGCGTTGGGATTGGCTGGTTTATTACTGAGTTAGTGCAAGTCAACAGCTTGCTGAAGAGCGAACTACAAAAGGGATATTGGTTGGGTTTCTTAGGGATCTTATTGTTACCTCTCACCCCCTTTCGCCTGTTAGCGGATGCCAGCCAGCGCAGCTATTTCACCAACACTGTCCTGGTGGTTCAGAGCTTTGTGATCACAACTCTGGCACTACTACTATCTTGGGCTGGGTTGGGTATCCCTGGCCAATATCTAGCAGTGCTACTGGGTAATATTTCCTTTCAGTTTCTCATGGGCTGGGATGGTCTGCGTCGCTATCCAGATGTTTTTGCACCAGTTAGCGATCAGCAAGCTCAAGTCAATATAGAACGACGACTCTGGCAACTGAACTGGCCCACATTACTTCTGAATCTTTCCAGCCAAGTCAGCTTGCTGACGGACAACATGATCATCGCCTACAGCTTGGGTTCCGTTGTCGTCGTACCGTTTTTTGTCACCCAGCGTCTCTCAATGCTGGCACGGACGCAAACACAGGGAATCAGCAACGCCACTTGGGCAGCGCTTGCCGATCTTTATGCAAAAGGGGAACGCCAGAAGTTCAATGCCCGCTTGGTCGAACTGACTCAGCTAGTCATGGTAATGGGGTTGGCATTTATGGTGGCGATCGCCGCCTATAACCCCTACTTTATCAAGTTATGGGTGGGACAAGCCCGCTTTGGTGGTGATGGAGTCAGTTTGCTTGCTGCCAGTAATGGGTTTTTCCTGGGGTTGCTGTCACTCTGGGGTTGGTGCTTTTCTGGAACCGGAAATGTGGCAAAGCTGGTTCTGCCAGCAATTGTTGGGATGGGGGTCAATTTAGTTGTCAGTCTAGTTAGCACTCACATATTTGGAATGATTGGGCCGCTTCTGGGCACTTCCGTGGCTTTTGTCACTGTCAGTTTGTGGTGGTTGCCCCTGCTACTGCGACAGGAGTTCGGCACCTCTTTACGACAACTCTTTTTGGCAGTAGCTAAGCCACTTGGGGTTGGTATTCCCTATGCTGGGGTGGTCTGGTTGTTCGCCAGAAGCCATACTCCTTGGGGGTGGTTCGGATTAGCCAGTGAAATGGGACTGAC
>CAZZWA010000683.1:0-2346 GCA_964657555.1 uncultured Microcoleus sp. | reverse complement strand
AAGATTTGGCACCTGGCAAGCGGTCAACTGATTCACACCCTCACCGGACATTCAGGCGCGGTTCGTTCTGTTGCCATTAGCCTAGACGGGCAGACTTTAGTTAGTGGCAGTAGTGACAAGACTATCAAAATTTGGAAGTGTGATTAGGTTGACAGGTTTCAAACCTCTTTATTATCGATCAGCCACAAAAGAGCGATCGCCCACATCCCCTCCGCTTTGGTACAGCGTCAAAATCAATTCAAAAAAAGGTCATCAACTCCTGCCAACTGGGTAAATAGGAGCAGGTTCTGAGCACCCAAATTCAGCTTAGAGTCTGGCCCTCTAAAGTAAAAGCTCTTGTCTAGCTCTAGTAGTCCGCCAAGGCAACTTTGAGGAGTAGCGAGATGGGGTGATGGGTGTGGGTATTCCCCTTGTCCCGCGCTGTCGCGCCGCGGTTCGGACTTCGGCGTGAGCGCGGTTACTGAGCTTGCCGAAGTGCAGTCGAACGCTGAGCTCACCGTCGAAGCCTGCACTAGAGTCCCCAAATCTATCTCAACCAGTCAATTTTCAGTTGGTGATCTACTAGTTCACCTTCACTATACTTGCGCACATGGCGGCGGTGTTCAGCATGCGGCGGTAGTGATGCGAAATCGGCAAGGCTTAGTTCCCTTTCCTCGGAACCAAGCCAGTGCTTCTCCTGGTTCCAGGGTTTGGGGAGTCAGCGTCGGCGGACAATGACCTACAGTGTGGCAGAATTCCTCAATTCTCTGCTCCGGAGACTTACCTACTACAATCAGAGTTTCGACCAAAGACAAGGCAGCTTTTGCAACTTGATTGGGATGCACGGTAATCAGCATCATCCCATTTAATTCTTGAGGCAGGGTCAGCGAGGCTGGGTTCCATGAAGCAGGCATGAGGTGATGTGCTTCGTTCACAACAATCCAGTGAGGACGACCAGTCCGCGATCGCATTTCCTGCAACCCAGGCAGCAGTTCGGCAAAAAATGCTGGACGATGCTCTAAACCAATTCCCAGTAAGTTGACTACAACATTTTGATTTGGTTTCTCCAGTAGCTCCAGTACTTGGGCCACACTCGGTGTCCGCTCAGTGTCACCCAAGACAATAGCATTATCAAAGCTCTCGTAGTCACCCTCAGGGTCAATGATACAGAACTGGTATTCTTGCTCTGCTAAACGCTCCAGAATACCAGTTGCCAGGGTGGATTTTCCCCCGCCAGAGATCCCAGTCAGTAAGATACTTGAGCCATAAGGCTGGATATTTAGCGCTTCACCGTCTTCCCGCGTACCCAGTAGGATATTGTGTAGTTCCATCTGGAACTCTAACTCGCCCAAGTCGGAGGCAATCAGCTTGTCAATCAGTTCAGTGACGCCAGCACCGCGAGGAGCATTCGTGACCAAATTGGCATGCTCTTTTACTGTAGGCAAAGCATTAGCAACGGCTACAGAACACTCGCATAAGTTGAGGAAGGCGTGGTCGTTTTCGGCATCCCCAACACCTACAACGTTGTGGTGTGACAACTTTAGTTGCTCTAATGCCGCAGTCAGTCCAGATGCTTTGTTAATGCCGGAAGGCAGCACCATGACAGCACCTTTATTGAAGATCACTTGCAGTTCTAATCCCAAGTTGCGGATGACTTCCATGACCACAGTTTCGTGAGGATGCCAAGTAGCGACAATCACCCTCCCGACTGAAAGTGGCTCGACATGGCGATCGCGCAGTGCTTGGATAAACTCTTCTGGTGGGCGATCGCCCAATGGCTTCTGCTCATGGGATGCTGGCCAGTAAAGCAGAGCGCCGTTTTCAGCCACAATACAATCAAACAAGTTAGCTTGGGGGAAGACGCGCAGCAGATCGTCTAGCTCTCTACCCGTAACCAAGATCAGTTTTCGACCGGAGGCGCGCAGGCGTTCAAGTGCTGCTAAGGTGTCTCTATCCACTTGACCATCTGATGCTAGCGTTCCATCGTAATCAGAGGCTAGTACAAAATAGCGCATGGGAAATTAACTAGGAGGACGACGTTACTGGCACTCGCTTGGTTTAGCTCATAGACAGTAATCCTGCTGAAAAGTCAGCAATAAATAACTTCTCCTAACAGGGTCTTTGTCCATAGCATCTCCTAAGCTAGCAGTTTAGTTTATCTAGCCAAGATATCAATCATACTTTAAACTCAAGTTACCCTTTGACAAATCCTCAAAACTTATGCTAAGAGCAAAGTCTGGCATTTTTTCAGGTCAGCGGACTGGGGATATTCTAGTGGTTCATCTCATTAGTTCTGAGGGGTTGTAGGGGTTACACCAGTCCTTCCGATACTAGCGATCGCAGTCAATATCCAGCCAGCATCCCTCT
>CAZZWA010000682.1:0-2353 GCA_964657555.1 uncultured Microcoleus sp. | reverse complement strand
CCCCCCCCGATGAGTGAGAAACAACCACCTCAATCCTCCTTGCTCCTGGATAAATTGCCGATTAGCCTCATCCCATGCCGGACAATCGATCAGGATATTCGCTCCATTTTCTACAATAAGATAAGCGGTTGCACCCAAAGTGTCTCGATTAGGCCCAAAAGCAAAAATACCGTCAAGGACAGCTTTTGGTGGTTTAGGTGCAGCATCTGGCTGGGAAGCTGCTAGTGTGTTTTCTGGCAAAAAATCGGGGTGGTGTTTTGGGGAATTGGGTTGCACGATATGTGTGATGGTAGTTGTAAGAAAAAATTAAAAATGTACAATTAAAAGTCTGATCAAAATATTTTTAATTTTAAATTTTTGATTTCGCGTCTTGTCTCTCGATAGACTGATTCAAATATATATTATGAAACTCTTGTTAATCCTAATCCTACTGAGTGTTTTCAGTGTACTCGCTTACTTCTTTGTCAAGCGTAATGTAACTAAAATTACCCGAACCCCAGTCTGGGTTTTGTGGTTGGTGATCGTGACACCGCCACTGATCTGGAGTACCTGGAGTTTGTTAAATAACGGTGAGGACAGGTCTATGCCAGAACTCATCAGGTATGGCCCGTTTTTGGTGTGCCTGTTACTGTCTTGGCTGCTGATTCAGCTAGGACGCCGAGAGCCAAATTCACCGCCAACTCCCCCGATCGCCGGAAAAACGGCTGCCGATTCTCAAACCCAAGATCAGCGGTCTACGCTTCAAGCAGTAGAGGCAGTTGAGGCGCACTCATCACTCCGTCCAATTAATAAAACGGAAGAAAAAAATCTACGCGATTGTTTTCCCTGGTCTATCTACTACCTGGAAAACATCGAGTATCGGCCCCAAGCTGTGATCTGTCGCGGCAAGCTACGCTCTCAACCACAGGTAGCATACCAAACGATTCGCCAGAATATTGAGGCACAGTTTGGCGATCGCTTCTTTGTTCTCTTTCAGGAAAGTATCAGCAATAAACCATTCTTTGCCCTAGTTCCCAATCCCCAAGCTCACCCAGATGTGCAAAAGCGTTCCCCGCAATTGACACGACCAGTTTTAGCTTTGGGACTCACAGTAACCACCTTATACACCACCACTTACACTTATTACACTTATTTTGAGTCCAGAACTGCGAGCGTTGCTGGCACTGTACAACCATTTGACCCAGAGGTTTTACAGCAAGGACTGCCCTATGCTGTAGCGCTGATGACCATCTTGGGTATCCATGAATTGGGCCACTACCTGTGTGCGATCTTCTACAAGATTCGCACCACCCTGCCTTACTTTATTCCCGTGCCTTTTTTCCCAGGGACGTTTGGGGCGTTTATTCAAATGGCCGATCCTGTCCCGAATCGCAAAGCCTTGTTTGATGTAGGCATTGCTGGTCCTCTGGCTGGTTTGGTAGTAACTTTACCAATTCTAATTTGGGGTTTTGCTCACTCCCACGTCGTTCCCCTCTCAGAAAAGTCGAATCCATTAAACTTTCAATCTCTCAATCCTAGATTTTCTCTGTTGTTGACTCTGTTAAGTAAATTGGCTTTGGGAAGTGACTTGACACCCCAAATGGCCATCAACCTTCATCCTGTGGCAGTCGCAGGTTGCATAGGTCTAGTGGTGGCAGCTTTCAATTTAGTGCCGGTAGGGCAGCTAGATGGGGGCCACATTGTCCACGCCATGCTTGGGCAACGAACTGCCATCGCCATTGGGCAGATATCCCGGTTGTTGATGCTATTGTTGGGCTGGCAGCAGCAGTTTTTTTTGTTGTGGGCCATAATTTTATTCTTGATGCCGATCAGCGATCAACCCTGCCTCAACGATGTGTCAGAACTTGACAACTGGCGTGACTTTTGGGGGGTGTTAGCTCTAGGGTTTTTGGTTTGTGTTGTCTTGCCACTTCCGGCAACCATAGCCCAACTGTTACACGTTTGATTCTCAGATCTGCTCAATTAAATGTGGAGAGTGATATAATTTCAGAGAGCGAAAGGGCGTGTAGCTCAGTGGATAGAGCATCAGATTCCGGTTCTGAGGGTCGGGGGTTCGAATCCCTCCACGCTCGTAAGAATATAATTTAAAATCCCTCTCCCCTTGTGGATGGGGATTTTGGAAATTGTTTTTTTTACCCATGACCCATAGTTGAACTATCTCCACTGATAAAATTATTCATCAACCTCTGTATATTTTCTAAAGCTACTTTCAACTCAGCCTCGTCCGTAGATTCACCAGAAACATGACTAGCTAGCACCTGTGGTTGTAAATTTTCTACTAAATGATTCACTTTAGCTAAATATTTGTTTAAATCAGACTGCAACTGTTCTACTGAAAGGAGGCGTTGAGCTA
>CAZZWA010000681.1:0-2357 GCA_964657555.1 uncultured Microcoleus sp. | reverse complement strand
AACCAATCATTCAATCACCATCGATTACCATCTAGGCTTACTCAGAACCCCGTTTACCAGTCCGGGGTTTTTTATTTTTGAAAATAAGTAACTGACTGACACCATAGCTAGCTGCTGCCGCAGCGCTCTGAAATCGAAAGACATCTGCTTTGCTGAGAGCGCGTCTATGGCTTGCTAGAAAGTGGGCAGATCACCGAAGCATACTTACTCGGCCTAATTCCGCAGATCCGAGCAAACCTAGTAGAAATTTATTTGCACCCAGAGATCGCAATTACTGGAGAGCCAACGAACGGGCCATTCGACTTAGGTCAGGCAGAACTTGATGCTCTGCTGAGTGACAGAGTCAGCCAGGAACTTGCAGCAAGTGGCTTTGAGCTGACTAACTATAACAATCCGGAGGTAATTGCAGCTGCTCGCGATCCGTTATGTTCTACCTAATAATTCGTAAGGCTCTCCTACCTTTCCATTAATCAGCGATCAGTCGTCTGGATGAAGTTGCCGCTTCTGGAGTATATTCTGGCTTTTCCTGTGATGAGCCCTGAGTACCTTGCTGAATCAGCTCTATCTTGTACCCATTCGGGTCTTCCACAAAGGCAATCACCGTCGAACCGTGTTTCATTGGCCCTGGTTCCCGCGTCACCTTGCCGCCCTGCGCCTTGATTTCCTCGCATTTTGCGTAAATATCATCAACTCCGATCGCAATGTGACCGTAGGCGTCTCCCAAATTGTACTTATCTGTATCCCAGTTGTAGGTTAACTCCAGAACTGTGTGGTCGGACTCATTGCCATAACCCACAAAAGCTAGGGTAAACTTACCACCTGGATAGTCCTTTTGGCGCAGTAGCTTCATCCCCAGCACCTCGCAGTAAAACTTCAGAGATTCTTGCAGGTTGCCGACTCGCAGCATTGTATGTAGCATTCGCATCGTTTTAATCCTAAATTCCTTCTTAATATGGCGCTTGAGTGTCTATCCAGGACGTATTCTAACAAGCGGACTGCTTGTCTCTTCCAGCTTGCCTGGGTGTGAGCTAGTTGCAATGTTGCTATTAAGGGTAAAACGGTAATGACCAACACATTAGATACTGCTATTGACGCCATTGAAGCACGAGAAATCCTCGACTCGCGGGGACGACCAACCGTGGAAGCAGAAGTTTATCTCATTAATGGTGCTTTTGGATTGGCTCAAGTTCCTAGTGGGGCTTCTACGGGGACATTTGAAGCCCACGAACTGCGGGATGGTGATGCCAGTCGCTATGGTGGCAAAGGTGTCCTCAAGGCCGTGGAAAATGTCAATGAGAAAATTGCTCCTGAGTTGCTGGAGTTGAATGCCCTAGACCAGGTTTCAGTTGACAGGGCACTGATTGAGCTGGATGGTTCAGATAATAAGAAAAATTTAGGAGCAAATGCCATTCTGTCAGTGTCCCTAGCAAACGCCAAGGCTGCTGCTAATGCCCTAGACTTACCCCTGTATCGCTATCTTGGATCGCCCTTATCCAATGTGCTGCCAGTGCCGTTGATGAACGTGATCAATGGAGGCGCTCACGCGGATAATAACGTGGATTTTCAGGAGTTTATGATTGTTCCCTTAGGGGCTCAATCGTTTCGGGAAGCATTGCGTTGGGGTGCGGAGGTATTTGCGGCTTTAGCCAAAGTGTTAAAGGACAAGAAATTGCTGACTGGTGTGGGGGATGAAGGCGGTTTTGCCCCTAATTTGGAATCGAATCAAGCGGCTTTGGAATTGCTGGTTGCTGCCATTGAGAAAGCAGGCTACAAACCAGGTTCAGAAGTAGCTCTGGCGCTGGATGTGGCAGCTAGTGAATTCTACAAAAATGGTCAGTATGTCTATGATGGAGCATCTCACTCGCCAGAGGAGTTTGTTAATTACTTGGCTAAGCTCGTCGGACAATATCCAATTGTCTCAATTGAGGATGGTCTGCACGAAGAAGACTGGGAAAACTGGAAACTGCTAACCCAGAAATTGGGTGCAAGCGTCCAACTAGTAGGCGATGACCTGTTCGTCACCAACCCTAGGCGCTTGCAAAAAGGAATCGACCTAGTCGCTGCCAATTCCATCCTGATCAAGCTCAACCAAATTGGTTCTCTGACCGAAACTCTGGAAACCATTGACCTAGCGACCCGCAAAGGTTATCGGTCGGTAATCAGCCATCGTTCTGGAGAAACTGAAGACACAACTATTGCTGATTTAGCTGTAGCAACTCGTGCCGGTCAAATCAAAACTGGTTCCCTCTGCCGCAGCGAACGTGTAGCCAAATACAATCGGCTGCTGCGAATTGAAGATGAGCTGGGCGATCGCGCGGTGTATGCCGCTACGGTAGGACTGGGACCGCAGGGTTGAT
>CAZZWA010000680.1:0-2361 GCA_964657555.1 uncultured Microcoleus sp. | reverse complement strand
CCTGACCAGTGCGACTGTGTCCACTGAGTCCGGCAAAGAAGCTGGAACTGTAGTCGCGGTAGTCTGCTTCGTTAACAGCTGCTGTACAGCCAACAGAAGGTCGGGTTTTAGTGGTGGCGAAGAAGCCACAACGAGTCTGTAGCGCTACAGGACGTTTCGGGTTCCCATCCTGGTAGATGAAGTTGGCAAATGAGCCGGAAAAGCACTGAGACATCATGGTCACAACTGGAGTCTGGCGAGGCAGTCGATCCAACATTTGGGAAAACTGCCTCACACTCAGTGGTTGCTCGTTCCACAGAATTAGGGAATTGTTATTGGGATCTTCACTGTTAGAACTTCCATGTCCTGTGAAGTAAAAGAATATCGGTTTACCAGGAGTTTGATATGCTGTTTGCTGCATCCAATGCTGCAAGTTAGTTAGAGTGGCAGCACCAATAAGGTTGGGGATCTGCGGCACTTTAAACTGCTGGCGTCCCTGGTTATCGAGATAGCGAACTGTGGCTTCTCCATTGTTGCCGTTGGCAAAGAAGACAGATGCAGCTGACGGGTTGTGTCCCAAGGCGTTTAGGGTGCGCTGGAAGTAGAGAACGTTCTTTTCTAAAGCAATTTCGTTGTAAGAAGGGGCACCACCACCGCCAAACACCAAGAAGTTTGACTTTTGCTGATTGCTCTGACAAGGAGCTGTTTGCTTGGCTTTGATATCTGTAGCCGTGGGGTTGGCGCTGCTCAGTTGCACTGCGATTACCAAACCACAGGCGGAACGGCATAAAAACTGGTGAATCCAGGAAGAATGCTGCATGGTTAGTCTTGGCCTGTTAGGTCGCAACTCAGGTAAACACTGTGACTTATTGCATTCTAAAGACGGCGAATGCCAGTTGACAAGCCGCGACAGACACGAGCGAGAAAGTCTAAATCGAGGGTTTCGATGCGATCGCTCGGTTTATGGTAGTGAGGATTCCGCATATTAGCTGTATCTGTCACCATCATCGCCCGATAACCCTTGTCCCAAAAGGGGGCGTGATCGCTGCGTCGTGTATCGGGAACGATAACACCTCGATTGGGCACTGGCAACCACTCACAAGGTATCTCAGTTTTACGTATGTTGCGGCTGAGGCGGATCAAGTCAGGTATTGTCGCCAAGTTGCCAATTAAAGCTATGAAATCACCGCGATCGGGGTAGAAACGTTCTAACCCTGCC
Source organism: uncultured Microcoleus sp. (assembly GCA_964657555.1). Lineage (GTDB taxonomy): Bacteria > Cyanobacteriota > Cyanobacteriia > Cyanobacteriales > FACHB-T130 > CAZZWA01. Next base: position 1,163 of record CAZZWA010000680.1, on the reverse strand, counting down.
GGGTAGCGCTGCGAACCAGGGGTGGAGTCGCAATAACCCAACATTTCTAAAGAGAGCATCAAGCGCAGCCGTTGCCCTTGTTGCTTCAAGTCATCTGCATACTGCTTACTGCCTGATAAGCCATATTCTTCCATATCAAAGGCGACCAAGCGGACTGGGTATTTGACTGGTTCGGATGCAAATATGCTCGCCAACTCCAGCAACACGGCAACACCAGTAGCATTATCATCTGCTCCTGGTGTTCCAGGCACTGCATCATAGTGAGCACCAATCAAAATGGGCGGTAATCCTCCCTTAGAAAGGGGAGAAGCAATAGCGAATTCTCTCCCCCCCTTAGTAAAGGGGGGTAAGTTGAGAATCACATTTTGATGGGTTTTGCCTCGTACCTGAAATTCATGAGTTTCTACAGTTCCCCACTGTTCTAGCTGTTGGTGGATGTATTGCTGCACATAGAAATGCCCAGATGTAGCGAGATAGGGGTCGCGCTCTCGTACTATCTGGATGAGATGATTGTGCAGACGCTCTTTCAAATCCAAGCTGCAATTCTCCTTAGCAAGGGCTAACTTTAAAGCTAGTAGAGTTGAAGGATTAACCGATGCAACTAGAGGATTATTTTAATTTCCTGGCTCCTGATGACATTCGGCTTAAAGGCTCAAGAATAGGTATTGGAACCATTCTGTACGAGTATATCTATCGCGCTCGCACTCCACAAGAAATCGCCAACATCTATACCTCACTCACTTTGGAGCAGGTCTACGCCACTATACTTTACTATCTGCACAACAAAGAAGCCGTCAGCAGATACATCGCCGACTGGCTGGAGTGGGAGCATCAACGACGTAAAGCTCAAGCACTGAACCCTCCACCTGTTATTGAACGATTGCGGAAGCTGAATGCTGAAACGGAGGCAATGGAGAAAGCGAATGACGCTCAAGTATTTGATGGATGAAAATGTCGATATATCTATTCTGATATAATTTGAGCTAGTCGCTTCAGAATACCGAGAACTACATACAGCTCATTGCCAGGATTGCGAAGATCAAATGACTTAGAGAATGCATAGCGTGGTGTATCTTGTTTTGTTAGTTTAATAAACTGAAAATCTCTGCCATTTGTCAACAATCCCAACGTCTGTTTATCCAAATCAGAGTCAGCCAGCATAT
>CAZZWA010000679.1:0-2370 GCA_964657555.1 uncultured Microcoleus sp. | reverse complement strand
GACTAGTTCCCTTCTCCCCAATCCCTCATCCTCAAAATAAGTACTGTGACACTTTGGGTTGGCTACTGAGCCCTAAGCCTGCGGCTTAGGGTCGAAGTGTGGGGAATGTAGGTTAAAAATATTTTTCTTAAAGGTTGATTGATGAGTTTAATTATGACAATCAGCTTAATTGCCAATTTCAAATTTTGGCACTCTCCTTAAGTGTAATCTCTACTAAGCGGTTACCTGGATTCAAATCTTGAAAGTTCCCAATAGCATTACGGTTTCTGGATGAATTTCTAGCCTGTGGTGAAGGGGAGTGAGTTGGCTTTTCTTGTTCATCTACTTCTTCTTTAAGATGCTGCTGTTCAGTATATTCAGCAATATGAGGTTGAGCTTTTTCGTAGGCGGAAGTCCTTTGAGGAATTTGTTTTATAAAGCTCAGGGCAGCTTTATAGTCTTGCACATCTGCCCGCTTATAAGCTTGTTCTAATAAATAATCTGCTTTAATTTCCTGCTTTTTATTGTACTCAACCAGCTTTTGTTCAACTTTTTTACTGATAGAAGTGCCTGGAGGAATCTGTTTGAGAAGTTGTAATGCGTTAGTGAAGTCTTTTACCGACGCCCGTTCGTAGGCTTTTTTCAAAAGTTGTTGAGCTTCGGCCTCGATTTGAGATTGCGCTTGCTGGACAAACGGCTCTGTTTTCTGCCTCCAAAAATAAATAGCTGGTAATTTATGCTCCTCCTCAAGCACATCTAACCAGCGCTCCTCATTAAATGCTTGTTCAATTGCCTGGAATTTAGCACTCGCAACATTCCAGGTGCGTCGCCATTCTTTGATGACTGCCTGAGCCTCTGGATAAGCAGGATTGTTGGCAGGAATTGATTTAGCTGTAGCGATCGCTTTCTCCAAATCCCCCGACTGAAATTGTGCCTGCGCCTCACCCAGAAGGTCTGGTTCCGGCTCTAAACCAAAAGCATACAGTAAAGAAAAAACGCCAAAAAGTATAACTAGGGTATTAGCAGCAATGCCTACTGCTATTATATTTCGTAGCGGAGATGACCTCGGAATGAACAAGGATAAAAGATAAAGAATAAACTTTACTTGAGTGCTGACTTCTGACGCTTTTATGGGCAAGTTAGGCATCTCTATTCGGATTCTGCTTAGATAGTGCCTAACAATTCCTGACTCCTGAGAATTCGTGAGTGTTGGAGAGAGTGAACAAGATAGTGCCTGTAGTGCTTCAGATGCAGATTGGTAGCGGTTTTTGAAGTCGTATTGGACTATTTGATTGAGGACAGTAGCCAGCCCTTTGCTAATTTGCTCTTGGTGTTGCCAAATGACCTTACCAGTATCAGGATCTACTTTTAATAGGGCTGGATCTAGTCCTGTCAGCGCCTGGATAGTAATCAGACCTAGTGCATAAATGTCACTGTTAGGGCAAGGATAGCCTCTAAGTTGCTCTATGGGTATGTACCCCCCTGTGCTGGAGATGTGGGATATGGAATTTGGGCTTAGAGGTTTACTCACTGATTCTGGTAGTCTTTGGTGAGTGAAAGCCAACCCCGTCCCAAATTCATTACGAACTAGCTGAACTGCGCCAAAGTCAATCAGAAATAACTTGCCATCTGAGAAGCGCCTAATTATATTGTTCGGCTTAATGTCGCAATGGATAAATCCCTGGCTGTGAACAAATTCCAGGATTAATAAGACTTCTCGCAGTAGTTCAGTGCACCGATCTTCAGTCCAGCAGTGGACTGGTAGGAGTAAACCATGACCATTGACAGTGGGGTTTGTACATGTATCAAGGTAAAGTGCTCGCTCTCCACAGCTGATCGGCAGTTCCGCACTCAACGGATGTCCTTGAATGAACTCTTGGACTAAGTAGAATTCTTGGTCTTCTTCAAAGCTAGCATAAAGCTGGGGAATCTGCTGATGGTGACCTAGTTTTTTCAGGGCTTCTGCTTCTGTTGCGAACTTGCGCCTAGCAATTCTGAGGTATTTGGGGTCTCGGCTTGGGGATTTGATATGTTTAATGACGCATTTGGGATTGTCTGCGTTATGAATGTCCTCGGCAATATAAATCCGCCCACATGCCCCGGCACTTAGGACTTGAACAATATGGTAACGCTCTTTGAGTAATTTCCCTATCATTTGGTGGTAGCGAGGCTAGTTGCCAACGACACGGTGCATAAAATCACATCTAGATCTACTTTTTCGGCAACTTATCTCTATTTCCGGAATCTTCTCTGTGTAGCACTCCATCAGTAATACCATTTCACGAAAGCGGTGGTCAGCCCTATCCTCGCACTTCGTGCCACTACGCTTTTCTTGAATGCGTGCACTTTGCTATACGTGGGTAGGGCAAGATTGCCCGCCTCTTTGGTAAT
>CAZZWA010000678.1:0-2381 GCA_964657555.1 uncultured Microcoleus sp. | reverse complement strand
TAGTCCCACACCCAATCCATCGCCTAGCCCCTCGCCTAGTCCAACTCCACAGCCAGATTGTCATTACACAATAGATGAGCATCACATCTTTTACCCTGATGTTAAGAATGGGAGAATATCCGGATTCCACTCTACAGCACGTGCTGGTGAGCCAGGAGAAGACTTAGGAAACTATTACTGGATAACAGAGCCTGCTGAGTTTGAAGCAGACTACGAGCCTTTCACAGCAGAATTTGGAATTCCACAGAGAAGCCGTTTGGGAACCAAAACATCGTCTTTCTTCCCATTGTTACTCAATGATTCTCAAGTCCTAGATATCATTGGTGAGGCATATGTCAAATCTGGATGTCGTGCCTATGGCATCTGGGTTGAATCAGTACAAAACCCATTAATAGACGGTGAATCAATAACAATTGAAGGATCTGTTACAAATCACAGAATTACAACTGCCTATCCATACGCTCCTGATGTTTCAAATGATTAAACTTGAATATCTTGCAATTAAAACATTCGAGGTTTAGTATCCAAACGAACTTCTCTAAACTAAGAATGAAGGTGGCAAGATTCTTTGTAAAAATAGTAGCTATGCTTATCAAGTAATATGTACAATCCAGCGAAAAAAAATCCAGCTTTAATAGTAGCAGCTTATGATGGATGCAAAGACGTTGTCAAGCAACTGATTGCCAGTGGTACAAGCGTCCATGTTGTCGATGATGCGGGACATACTCCCCTGCATGTGGCATCTCTCAACGGACATAGGGATGTAGTAGAAGTCCTGATTGCCAATGAAGCGCAGATCGACGCGAGAACGGAAGATGGTTGCACTCCCTTATACCTAGCAGCTTACAGGAAGCATCGGGAGATTGCTCAACTTCTGTTGGACTATGGTGCTACTATGGAGCCAGATATCGCTTTGATGCTTGGAGACATTGAATTGGTTAAATACTACCTAGATCAGGGGGTAGATGCCAATTCCAAACTAGCAAGAGGATTGACAAAAGGAGAATCATGGCTAAATACAGCTATCGGATACCAATATAAAAACAGAAATATTGTTGAACTGCTCCTCAATCATGGTGCTTTAGTTAATGAGAAGACAGAAACTTCTAAGTTTTTCCCACTGCATAGGGCATCGATTACAGGTAGCCTAGATATTTGCTCGCTTTTGATCACTCATGATGCAGATGTTAACGCAAAGGATGGACTTGGCGATACTCCACTGCATTGGGCAGCCCAGCTTGGACATCAAGATATAGTAGAATTATTGTTGGACTGTAGCGCTAATGTCAATGCCTTAAATCAAGCAAGAAGAAGCGCATTATTTCATGCAGCGCAGTACCATCACCTACAGGTGGTGGAGTCTCTGTTGTCTCGCGGAGCAGAGGTCAATTTAACCGATGAGCAAGGTTTTACACCGCTTCTGAGAGCTTTTCAGGGGTCACGCGGCGACGATATTGCCAGATTGCTAGTTACCCATGGTGCTGATGTTAATGTTCGATTCCGTGAGGGAGCTCTAGCTAAATATAGTCTACTGGGTATAGCTATGAGGCGGAAAAACAAATATCTAGTTGAGTTACTATTAGCTCACGGTGCGCGAGAAGGTTTAGAGTGAGGGATTGAGCAGCTATTTTCTGTGTCGGGGTGCAACGCCAAAAGTAAATGTGATTTTCGTGAAAACTCTAAAAAACTTGTGATTTAAACCCTTATTTAGTCATGATATTTTTTGTAGGCTAATCCCTCAAAATCTTTTCTGTATCTGGTACAGGGTCTACGTCAGCTAACTTTAGTAGATCACAAACTTTTTCCCAAAGGGCGATCGCGTTAGATACTACAAACTTGATGAGGAACTGGCAGTGGACGCCGATCGCCAATCCGTCCACGAGGCGTTAAATCAAAGATGGCTTGAACGGCAAAACAAAATCGCTGAAAGTCAAGCCCAGACTAAGAAAAACCCCGTCCAGATTAAAAATAATTTCTTATATAATAATCAGTCATCTGGACAAGAAAATAAGCCAGATGAATTTACCATTGAAAGTTTAAAAGATGTGGTCGAATTGATTGAGTGTTGCGACGATTCAGAGACTTTGCAATATTTAAGGGACGCGATCGCGCCGGCACTTCTCAAGGAAGCTGCAAAATTGTTGCCACAGGAAAAGCGCGAACAGATTCGGCAATGGGTCTGTGAGCAAAATGCCGCTTAGCGACTGAAGCCGTAGGGAATCAGGGAATTGGTCATTGATGGGGGACAATGGGCAATGAGGCACTGCCAAGGGCATTGCTTGGCGATACGGATGTGCGCCGCTGCAAAAGGCATCATACTTTGGAATTGAACCCACATTCCGCACCCCAACTGTCACGATAGGGAAATTACTGAGAGAAAA
>CAZZWA010000677.1:0-2386 GCA_964657555.1 uncultured Microcoleus sp. | reverse complement strand
GTTGAGAGAATGAGTCAAAGGCTTTCAGCACAACCTGCGATTGATGAAGGCGTTTTACAGCGCAAAGTCCGTGCTTACGGAAATTTTACCGAGTACGTGCCCCTCGGATTGCTGTTGCTCGTGGCACTTGAATTGATCCAAGCGCCAACTTGGCTAGTGTGGCTGCTGGGAGGGACTCTCACAGTTGCCAGAATTCTCTATGCCTACGCAGTGATTACCACATATGGCCCTTCTGTGGGGCGGGCACTCGGTTTTTTTGGCACTTGGTTTGTCTACATCGTTGGTAGCTTAGCGTGCATTTATTACGGCGGTAAAAATTTAATTTAAGTTCTCAAGCTCAGTGAGCAATTCCTACCGTAGGCTTGATTAAAGCAAGCACTTTCATGTTAATCCAGAGAACCCAATTGGCGAATCTGAGGCCAAATCGAGGCAACTAGCAGTACTACAGCAATTGTACCAATCCCACCGCCAATCACCGAAACGACTGGGCCAAATAGGGCTGCTGTCAAACCTGACTCAAAGCCGCCAAACTCGTTAGATGTGCCAATAAACATACTATTGACGGCAGAGACTCGACCGCGCATGTGATCTGGTGTCTTTAACTGCACCAGCGTGTGGCGAACAACCACACTGATATTATCGAAGGCACCAGTCAAAAACAGCGCCAGTAGAGAAAGCCAGAACGATCGCGAGAGGCCAAAGACAATCGTTGCCGCACCAAATCCAATAACTGCCCAAAGCATGGTTTTTCCGGCTTTTTGCATAGGTGGTAAGTGAGCGATGATCGCCGCCATCAAGATTGCCCCAATGGCTGGTGCTGCCCGTAGGTAACCTAAACCAGTGGGACCAACGTGCAAAACGTCTTTAGCGTAAACGGGTAGCAGGGTTGTTGCCCCACCCAGCAGGACAGCAAACATATCCAAGGTAATCGCTGCCAGAATAACTTTGGTCTGCCAGACAAACCCGATGCCTGCTATCAGATTTTGCAGCGAGACAGATGACTTTGAATGTGGCGGCTGTTTTGCCGCAATCATGGCGATAAATCCGAAACAGGTTAAGGTCAAGACTACGGTGAGTACATATACCAGTGTTGCACTATGAAAGAGGGCAATGACTAAACCTCCCAAAGCAGGCCCGACAACCGAGGCAGTCTGGAAACAAGTGCTATTCCAAGTCACCGCATTGTTCAAGGCTTTGAGTGGCACCAGTTGCGGCAAGAGTGAATCCTTGGCTGGTTTGTTAAAGGTACGTGCCACACCAATTAACAGCAGGCAAGCATAAACGAAAGAAATTGCTCCCCCTGTATAGGAGAGAACTGCTAACCCAATTGAACAGAGTGCCAGCATCAGCTGAGTCATCAGAACAACACGTTGGCGATCGCATTGATCTGCTATGTGTCCTGCTGGCAAGGTTAATACGAAAAGTGGCAGCGCCTGAACTAGCCCTACCATCCCCAGCACCATTGCTGAACCTGTGCGTTCGTATAGTTCCCAGCCAATAGCGACACTCAGCATTTGCTGCCCAAGAGTCGAACTGACGTCGCCTATGGCAAACAGGCGATAGTCGCGAAACCGCAGTGCGGCGTAGGGATCATGTAGCTGTAGCTTAGCTGCGCGGTTGGACTGATTACTGCTACCCATCCCCTACCTCCTTGTAAGCGTATGCAACTGATATGCTACTTTTTGCAATCTCGAAATTTGCAACTATGCTGGTCGGTGTCCACCAAACACTGCAAAGCTATAATTCTTGTACCAGCAATCCACATCTTGGAAACCTGCCGCTTCTAGCCAGCCCAGTTGAATGTCTAGGGGGGTCATGCGATCATATTCCATCCGTTTGAGAGCAGCTTTTAGATCCTCATCTGAGATTCCGAGAGCGCGGACAGAATCGAGCCAGTTTTGTCGATAACATTTCTCTAGAAAAGATGTTTTGCCTAGAACTTGATCGGCGTTGACGAACATCCCCCCAGGACTCAAAGCGTCGTGAATCCGCTGATAAAGGCGTTCTTTGTCAGGATCGGATAGATGGTGGATCGATAAGCCAGAGATTGCTAGGTCATACGAACCTCCCAAATCATCCTCAACGTAGTCACAAATCTTAGTTATTGGAGACTTACCCATCTTGCTAAATCGAGACTTAGCTTTCTCTAACATCTCAACGGCTAAGTCCAGCAGGGTGAATTCCGCCCAGGGGAAGACTGCTTGAACCATCCCTGAATAAAGTCCAGTACCTGCACCCAAATCCAGAACCTTCAGTGGTGTGGTGCGATCGCTAGATATAACCTCAACCGCTGTTCCATAAAAGTCATCAAAACACGGAATCAGAGTTCGACGTAGCTTGTCATAATCTGCTGCTGCGGCATTAAAAGCTTGCTGAATGTTCATTG
>CAZZWA010000676.1:0-2391 GCA_964657555.1 uncultured Microcoleus sp. | reverse complement strand
TCCGATTTGCCTGATTATACCTGACAAATGGCCTAGCAAATCAATGGCGGTGATTGTTACTATACCGAACCCGTGCTCCTGCCCACTGTAGCTTTTCTCGTAACGTTTGATAGAAAGAATAGTTTTCCCGTAAAATAATAAATTTCGCTAGACAACCCGCCATGCGGATGTCTACCCGCTGTCCTGGCCAAATGGAAGTTGCCAGGACGCCATCCATCCAGAGCTTGGTAGCTAACTCATAGTCAGCTAAAGGCCAGATGCTAACAACAGATCCAGAAGGAATGACAATTGGACGACTGGAAAGACTCAGAGGGCAGATGGGTGTGACGGTGATTGTCTCCATGCCAGAGTGGACAATCGGGCCATTAGCAGAAACTGTGTAGCAGGTAGAGCCTGTGGGCGTCGCTACGAGCAGCCCATCCCCTTGATATTGATCCACTACCTCCCCATCAATTTCCATCTCCAAAATAGAGGTTATCATGCGGTCAGCTGAGGCGGGCTTGACACACATCTCATTGAGCGCAAGAAAGCGATCGCTGACTGGATCGAGATTCGTGCGACTCCCCTCAAACAAAGCCGCCTGCAACATCATCCGCCGTTCTATAGCATAGCGATCCTCCAATAGCCTTTGCCAAATCCGATCTGTGTCCTGAAAGTCCTCAAATGCTTGAGTCAAGAATCCTAGGTGTCCCCCGACATTTACTGCCAGAATCGGGATTCCTTCGGGAGACAGTTGCCTAGCTGCTGTCAACGCGGTGCCATCGCCGCCTAATACCAGCGCCAGATCGATTGGTTGCATTGAGGAAGCCAAAAATACTGGGTAGGGGTTATCCTTCGGTCCGCTTGGCCCTACTAAAACATGGCACTGGAGTTTTTCTAGTTCTCTAGCACATTTTTCGGCCCACTTTTGGCTGTTTGGATCTCCTGCTTTGTGAGCAATGATGACTTGCTTGAGCTCCACTTTGGCTATTCCCGATTGAAATTGGATCTTTGTTAGCTATTATCGTTAATCACGGTACTTGGCGATTGGCATCTGAGCTACCATTCTAGGATTTATTAGTTAAGGTACGAATACTTTTCTCAAACGTCGGCAAAAGCTGCTCAAACTCCTCAGCGCTGGTAGAGTATGTGACTAACCAGAAGGTATTGCCCTGAGGAATAGCATAGAACAGCTGCTTCACCTTTGCATTGCCTGTAGTAACTTCAGCGATCAGCCGTGCCGCCTGATACTGATTCAGAAACACCACTTTTTGGTCTACGACCCTATACTGGCCGGAGATTTCCTGCGTGGCCATCTGCAAATATTGCTCGATTTTAGTCCCAGTAGGAACTTTTTCTCGTAAAATATTGACATTGGTTAGGAACCCTGACTTAGAATTAGGCAACTTAAAGGCAGCAAGGGCAAGATCGGGATTTAGCCTGATCGCCTCAATGACCTTTTCATAGTCTGGATTGACAGCTTTGAGCTGTGTGAGCTTCTCCTCTAAGTCTTGGCTAGGATTGCCGCCCACATAACTTGCTGGCAGCCACAACTCCACACTGTTGCCTGCAATTTTTTGCCAGCCGACAGGGGGTGCATCTGTCGGTTGGGCGCTCTCCGAAGCAGAGGGTGTTTGCCGGGACTGGAAAAGCTGCTTCTGGGGAGCGGGCGATCGCCTCTCATCACCCCCCCTCTTCTGTTTAGCTAAATTGAGCAGGGCAATTGAGGCAGCAATAGTGACTAACAGTGCTGTGACTACCTTCCAGGGAATGTTCTTGGGCGACAAAATAAATACCACTCAGCTATCTTCTTAAGTCACTCTTTTGATGATCACCTAAGATGTGAGGTTAAAGGTACGAATGCTTTGCTCAAAAGTTGGCAGCAGCTGGTCAAATTTATCAGCACTGCTAACATAAGTGACTACCCAAAAGGTATTGCCATTTTTAATGATGTAAAACAGCTGTTTTACTTGTGGATTTGGATTCGGGGCTTGGACAACGATGCGCCCAGCCTGATATTTATCTATTGGCACCACCTTTTGCTCCAAAACCTGATATGGCGGCTGGAGTTGCTGAGTTGCCTTGCTTAAAGCTTGCTCGACACTTAGCCCATCTGGGACTTTTCGCTTGGAGACGTTGATCATAGTTGGTGGCGCTGATTTAGCACTCTGGAGATCGAAGGCTAAAAGGGAAATAGCTGAGGGATTTTTTTTCAGTGGCTCTAGCGCCTTTTCGTAATTGGGATTGACAGCCTTTAACTTCTGGGAGAGTGCATCTAAGTCTTTGCTGGGGTTGCCGCCCTCGTATGCTGCCGGAACGGACAATTCCACACCATCGCCTTGGATTTTTTTCAAACTAGCCTGATTCGTTGCCCCCGATGAGGATGTTGCCGCAGTTGAGGGCGTTGCCCCA
>CAZZWA010000675.1:0-2407 GCA_964657555.1 uncultured Microcoleus sp. | reverse complement strand
CAAATTTCCCCTGTAGAACTCCCCATCTTGCGCTGAGAGGCTTCAACTAAGAATACACATTCTTTGTTTGTGTAGCTGCGACTTCCAGTCGCCACGATTAAAAGGGAGCTATCAAAGCGGATTTGGTATTACTAGCTTTTTAGACTGCTATCATGACCAGACTTGATGATTTTGGGTTGGTTTTGAGGCAACAGTCCATTTCTGACTGCTTCACTTCCTGCTAGATTGCTCACAACATCGGCAAGATCTACACCAGTTGTCTGACGCAGCTGTTCTAGGAATGCAGCTATCTTAGTAGCACTGTTGCCATCCTTGGCATCAATCACACTCAGGTTTTGCACCTCAACCTCAGGGACTCCAGAAGCCATCATTTTCAGCAGGACTTCCAACTTTTGAAACAGGAAGATTTCTCGGGCAGAAGCACCAGCAGCCTGCCAAGATTCAGCCAAGCGAGCTGTTCCCTCTGCTTGTGCCTTTCCATCTTCAATAATGCAAGCCGCGTCTCCCCTTGCCTCAGAGATCGCCCGTTTGCACTCAGCTTCTGCTGGGGCAACAACATCAGCCTGGAGTTGCTTTTCCACCTGCTTAATGCGCTCAGTCTGCACGCCCAGCTCAGCCTGAGTCCGCGCGATCTCCGCTCCCACAACAGCTTCCACCTCAGCCACCATCGCCACCCGTTTAGTCAGCGTATCTCTCACTCGTCGTTCAACCTCAGCTTTGGCAACCTCTAAATCCCGCTCAATGCGCCTCAGTGCCGTCAGCCTCTCGTTTTCTGATGACCGAATCACCGATTCTGCTCTAGCTTTGGCTTCACCAATCCGAGCATCGCGTAAGAGTTCTGCTTGTTGCTTGCGTCCAATCGAATCTAGGTAGCGGACATTGTCAGAGATATTCTGGATTTGGAGATTGTCCAACACCAGCCCTAGTTTTTCCAGGTCATCCTCCGCTTCATCCAGCAAGCTTTTAGCGAAGGCAATCTTATCTTCATTCACCTGTTCCGGTGTCAGACTTGCCAAGACACCCCGCAGATTTCCCTCCAAAGTCTCTTTCGCTAACTGTTCAATCTCTTTACGACTCTTACCGAGTAAACGCTCGATCGCATTGTGGATCGTGGGTTCTTCTCCAGCAATCTTGATGTTAGCGACACCCTCTACTGTCAAAGGAATCCCATCTTTAGAGAAAGCACCTGCTACCTTAAGGTCGATAATCATGTTGGTGAGATCCATGCGAAAGGTACGCTCCAACAGTGGCGTTTGAAAGCTGCTCCCACCTTTAACTAAGCGGTATCCTACACTTCGCCCTCCTGGGATTTGGCGTGTACTACCCGCGAAGATCAGTACCTCACTAGGCTGACAAATATGATAAAGATTGCGAATCACAAAGAACCCAGCCCCAGTACCAACACCAAAAATACTTAGCAGTAAGGCAATAACTTCTATCATGATTTTTCTCCTTTGTCATTCTTAGAGCGATTGAGCGTACCGACAACATCAATGCCGAGAGTTTGATTTACACTCTCTAGAAACTGGCGAAGAATTTCTGGATAGACGCTGACTAGACTTGCCAAAGATTTACCATCGCCGTTGTCAACCACATTAACCTTGTCAAGTTGAAGCCGCCCTGGAATCTGAACCGCCTCTCGTAGAACAGTTTCCAGCTGCTGAATCAAAAACAACTCTGAGGCATCAGTCCCAGTCTGTTGCCACACCTGGGAAAGCATGTCATTGACTAGCGCTGCGGCTTTGGCATTCTCGGCAAATGCTGCCGCTTCCCCTCTAGCGCGTAGCTCTTTTGCCTGTCGTTGAGCTTCTGCTGGTAGTACTTCATCAGCCTCTAGGCGCAGACGCTCCAATTCACTGCGCACTGTCTGTAGTTGTTGCTCAACCTTGGCTCTTTTTTCATTGGCAGCAGCTATGGTGATCTCTTCTTCAGAGCGAGCTTGCTGTTCTAATTTGGCCTTAAGTTCGCGTAGCTCGTTTTCTTTTTCTAGGGTGATGATGCGATTTTGGGTCTTAGCAACCTGGGCTTTTTGGTCGCATTCCGCTTCTATGCGATCAGCTTGGCCGATCGCATCCGATTCGGCAATCTCAGCATCGCGAATAATTAGGGCGATTTGCTTGCGACCAATAGATTTAAGATAGTCTAAGTCATCCGAGACGCTTTGAATTTTTAGGGTATCGATTTGTAGACCAAGTTTGATCAGGTCGCGACTGACATCTGAGGCAATGCGTTCAGCAAACTTGAGACGATCCTCATTCACTTGCTCAGGAGTCAGCGTGGCCACAACACCTCGCAGATTCCCTCCCAAAGTTTCTTGCGCCACACGAACAAGTTCAGAGCGATCACAGTCGAGAAAGCGCTCGATCGCGTTGCCAACGACTGACGGATCGCTGGAGATTTTGACATT
>CAZZWA010000674.1:0-2421 GCA_964657555.1 uncultured Microcoleus sp. | reverse complement strand
GGCAAGATTGTCATCGATCTCGTCTGACCTGAGAGATAGCTTTAATCACCCGTTTCTGACTTTCTGGCGGTCTAGGGTCACAGCAACTTATAATCTTTGTTTTACAGTGGTGAGATAGGTTTATCCGGAAACTTTTAAAAGGTTCAAGATAGAAATTATTAATTTTTGTAAACAAAGTGATTTTCCTTAAAATAAAAAAGGTTTTCTACTGTATGCAAGTATAAACATGAAAATTAAACAACGTCATGTGTGGCCTCTCACAGTTGAGGAGGCAACTGAAATACAAACACAGCTAAGAGGGGAAGTGATAACCGAAGATCGGATAGAAACTGTGCAGTATGTTGCTGGTGTGGATGTGGGCTTTGAGGCAGATGGTAGTATCTCGCGAGCAGCTGTAGCCGTGCTGAGTTTTCCTTCTTTGCAATTCCTGGAACACGCGATCGCATATCGTCCCACTACTTTTCCCTATGTTCCCGGATTCCTGTCTTTCCGGGAAATTCCAGTTGTGCTAGAGGCACTGGAAAAGGTCAGCATTACGCCTGACTTAATCTTATGTGACGGTCAAGGTATTGCTCATCCCCGACGGTTTGGTTTGGCATGCCATCTAGGTGTACTTATAGATATGCCCACAATTGGCGCTGCCAAGTCTTTGCTAGTTGGCAAGCATGAGGAGTTGCCAGAGGAACGAGGGGCACAGCAACCGTTGCGGCATCGTGGGGAAGTGGTTGGTATGGTGTTGCGGACACGAACGGGTGTGAAGCCAATCTACGTTTCCAGTGGACATCGGGTAAGTTTGCCCACAGCAATTGATTATGTGATGCGCTGTACTCCAAAATATCGGTTGCCAGAGACAACCCGTTGGGCTGATAAATTGGCATCGAATAGGTAGAGCGATCGCTATTTTATAATCTCTCTGAAGCATGGGTAAACGATTGAGATAATAATGATGCATCTGTGATTGCCCAGGAAAGGGAGAGGTTGCCGGATGAGGAATAACCAAAAGGCGATCGCACTTTCCCAGACAGCTTCAACTATTGGCAGGTACATAAGGATTGTATTTTAGTACCCATGCCACAATTGAGGAATAAACCATTTACCCAACAGATGAACAAGCCCTAGCCTGTCTGCGCGTCTGCCAGATGTTGTCTAACTGCTACCGGGACATCCAGCTATTCCGTTTTGATACTCAAACGGGAGAAGTGTACATTTTCGCAAGCGATGAGCTACAAATTATCGTACCTTGTAACGAACCTTGGAGGTTTGTGGATGAAGCCGAACTTTAAAGAAATGAGCGTACCTGCCTTAAGAGCCTATGTGCTGGCTCATCGAGATGATATTGAGGCTATTCGCGCTCTATTCCATCACCCCAGCCTCAAATGGAAAACCATGCCTCCCTTGGTTACTCAAGATGGCTTGCCTGTTGAAGAAAATATTCGCATAGCCGAGGAAGCGATTCGACAACGAGCTGAGCGCGCTCAAGAAAAACGAACAGAGAAAGAGCTACAAAAAGAAAGAGATCTAGAAGAAAGGCTTAGGCAGAAAATTGAGCAAGAAGTCGAGACGAAGCTGCGGCAGAAAATTGAGCAAGAAGTTGAGGAAAGACTCCGGCAGGAAATGGAGTAAGAACCGGTTAATTCTAGGAACAACTATATAACTACAATTACACAAGAAGAAATTGAGCGGTAGCGATCGCCGCTCTTGATGTTATTGAGGTTTTTGGAACGTTCCCTGCCAGCCTCAGCCATTGCTTTCTCCTCATCTTCATCCCAGGTTAGTAGATACTTGTATTATCGCTTGAGCCATAGAGTCTGCATGAGTTCTCGAAGAGTACGATCGCCCACAGTTGCTAAATTCGCAATTCTCTTACATTACTTAAATTGAAAAATTAAATTTCTACAATAAATATTGAACCCTGCGGTTGGTTATCCTCGACATAGATTCTGCCGCCATGAGCTTCAGTTACCATTTTGCAAAAACTGAGGCCAAGTCCAATTTGTGAAGTGCCGCTAACCAAGTTTCCAACTTCGTATTTATTAAAGATAACTTGACGCATTTCTTCTCTGATGCCAGGGCCAGAGTCAGAGATTTTAATAATTGCCTGAAGGGTCGATTCCTCAGTAGAGGCCAAAGTATTGGGATAAATAACCTGTAAGCTAACTGTGCTTCCAGTAGGGGAAAACTTGAGGGCATTCGAGATCAAATTGTCTAGGACGCGATATAGCAAGTTGGTATCGATACAAACTCGCCGACCCATGTTAGGAAGCAGACTTACTAGATGTAGCTTTTTTGAGTCGGCAATTGTCTGAAATTGGGACATAATGGCTACTGCTAACTCATTGAGATTGATTTCAGCCCAATTCAGAACTAATTTTCCCGATTCCATCTTTGCTAGCATCAACAAGTCATCGATCATAAAAGAAA
>CAZZWA010000673.1:0-2453 GCA_964657555.1 uncultured Microcoleus sp. | reverse complement strand
ATGCTCTTAGTAGCTTATTTGCGCACAATCACTGGTGTCTCTTTACTAACCTGCTCGTACATCGCCCGAATGTCTTGATTTCGCATCCGCAAGCAACCGTGGGAAACTGCTTTGCCTACCAGTCTTTCCATGTTGGTACCGTGAAATCCAATTTGATGACGGCCATCAGACCAAAAGCCAATCCATCTGTCTCCTAGAGGATTATCACGTCCAGCAGCCACAATTTCACCTGTAATGGGTTGACGCCACACTGGGCGGCGGTGCATTTGCAGGACTTTGAAATTTCCGGTAGGTGTCTCCCAACCGGACTGCCCTACAGCAATAGGGTAACTAGCTTTCATCTGCCCAGCACGATACAAGTAGACGCGGCGATCGCTTAACTTGACGACTAACTGAGTATTGGCCTTGGTAAATGAAGTTTGCTCTTGTGCCGCTTCCGGCACTGACTTTATAGTGCTAGGGAGGGCAAGCGTCTCCCTTGAGAATGGTGTCACCGGAGGTGCTTGCTGAGACATCAAGAACCACAATACCGCTACTCCAAAGCAGAGCAGCATTAAGCTTCGAGAAAGTAACTCATCTGTTGCCATTGAGTTAATATATCTGAATATTTCTGTTGTTAATAGAAAAAATTAGAAATCTGGATTGGGTAAATCTGGTATTTGTTCCTGATGCGATATATACGCATATGAACTATTATGGTAACTCCCAGTATTCCTCAACTTTCACTAGCCAGTAATACCTCTGGAAGATCGCATTAATTGAGCAGAGTAACATAATCATCGTCAGCGATAAAGCCCTGTTGATGAGAACGCTACTCAACCAAAGCATCTCCCATAAGAGGGAACCTTTAGTCAAGTGAGGGCGTCACTGGGAGGTAGGATGTTGTAGAACCCGTTTCATCCATGAGTCAGTCCATTCCTGTATCATACTCAATAATTGAAGCAACTCAAGCAACGGTTCCCCAAGCGCCGGTGCAAGCGGAAAAACTCTCAAACTATGATTTGATTTTGCGCTGTCAAGCTGGAATTCGACCTGAGCGCGCTGCATTTGCTGAACTGTTGCAAAGGTACCAGTCTCACGTTGATAGAATTTTGTATCATCTGGCTCCAGATTGGCAAGATCGGGCAGATTTAGCTCAAGAAATCTGGATTCGGGTTTACCGTAACATCAACCGTTTGCAGGAGCCAGAAAAGTTTCGGGGCTGGTTGAGCCGTATTGCCACTAATTTGTTTTATGATGAGCTACGCAAACGCAAACGGATATCTCATCCGTTATCGCTAGATGCTCCCCGGATTATGAACGACGGCGAGATGGATTGGGAAATAGCCGCAGATAATCCCAGTCCTGACGAAGACTTGACAACACGGGAGTTCTACGAGCATCTGCGGGAAGCAATTGCCGATTTGCCAGAAGTTTTTCGCACCACTATTATTTTGCGTGAAATTGAAGGAATGGCTTATGAGGAAATAGCTGAAATCACGGGTGTATCACTGGGAACCGTAAAGTCGAGAATTGCCAGAGCCCGTCAAAGACTGCAATCTCAACTGCAAAACTACCTGGATGGTCGCTAAGCTGGATAACACTAGTTACTAGCAAAGGAGATGATTAGGCGATTTAGCTGTTGTGATCTGAGAAGCGGATGTGTAAACTATGCTAGGAAACTAGCTAGCTGTTATTTTACTACTCGTGTGACTTGGTATTGAAGTGCAAATGACCCCTGACTTTGACGCTCGTAAAGATTCTAGGCATATTTCCTCTGGTGACTCAAAAGACGCCAGGGATATAGATATCCTGCAACGCGATCGCTTTGAGTTGCTGAGTGCATATGTAGATGGTGAGGTGACAGCGGCTGAGCGCAAGCAAGTGCAGCAGTTGCTGAATACCGACTCTCAGACTCAGCATTTGTATGCTCGAATTATGAAGCTGCGCCATGGAATTCAGACATTGCCAATTCCCCAGTCTGAACAACCAGCCGAAATCATGGTGAAGGAGGTTTTCTCCCGCATTGAGCAGCGCCGTACCATCCGCAATGTGGTGTGGGGAGGAGCAGCAATTGCCGCTCTCTTCATCGGCGCTTTGCCAAATGTTTTCTCTGGTAGTCAATCCCCAGCACCAAAACTAGCTGCATCCCCTGTAAAACCTGTCATGGTAGCTGTGCGTCTGGATCGTCCAGCATTCCCGATTCCTAAAGCTGCTATGGCAAAGCCATCAGTAGCAGGGGACAACAACAATAACAACACAGCACCCTAGAAAACACAAATAGAAAGCTAACAAAGAGCTAATTAAAAAAGCAAACATTAACGCATTAAATCCGGCTCCAAAAAACTTTTCAAGCCTCTAGCTTCGTCTAACTAGGTTGTGACTTCTGAAAGTTACGATTCTGCAAGAGCTAGAGGCTTTTAACATTTGGAAATTTTCCCACTACCTTTCGCCAGCGAGAGGAAAATGACAAC
>CAZZWA010000672.1:1179-2490 GCA_964657555.1 uncultured Microcoleus sp. | reverse complement strand
CGTAGGGGAGGTCGATCGCCAGATGGTGCCTGGTAGTCGTGGTTTTGTGGTGGGTAAAAGAGGGCGTAGGCAGTTTGCTCGTTAGTTGTAGGAAAAGCGATCGGCTGTGGCACAGAGAGATAGCCTCTATCAATCGGCACTTCACTAGAGTGGCGTAGCACTGACTGCTGTTGTGTGGCTAACTCTACCTGGACAATGGCGGTAGGTTTTGTGGGAGATCCTCCTAGGAAGAAAACCTGCCCTGAACTAACTTGCAAGGAAGCAATCTCGGAATAGGGAGTTTCTATCGACTTGAGTTTGCCCGTCCTAGTGTCGAGACTCGCCAAGTGCCAAATCCCTTCCTGTGTATAGGTGCAGATCATGCACTCTGATGACGCGAAGGCGTAGGTGGACATCCGGAAAACCCACTGCGGCAAGCCGAACTCAGCAGGCATTTCGAGCACAGGTTCTACAGCCCCACTTTCCCCGATCTCCTCTGATGAAGGTTGCCAACGGTAGAGATTCCACCATCCCGACTTGTCAGAAACAAAGTATAAAATGCCATCCGGCGACCACTCTGGCTGGAAGATAGATTCATTCACTCCACCTGCAACTCGGTAAGTGCTTAGCAGCAAGCCATCGGTAGATAACTTACCCACCCACAACTCGGTGCTATCCCAAGGCATATTGGGATGGTTCCAGCTAAGCCATGCTAAAAGAGTACCATCAGGGCTGAGGCGGGGCGATGAGTAGAAATCAGCACCAGAGATAAATACCTGTGGGTCTTCCTGACTGTTGAGATTGATAACGGCCAACGTATTCACTGCCTCACGACCCGCAACCGTATGATTTTCACACACGCAAATTAGCTGCTGCCTTTGGCGGTCGAGAATGCCATCAGCATAGCGCAGGTCGGTTTCTGGAGTGATTGGTTGAGGCTGAGAACCAGGAGTCTGACGGTAAAGGCGCTGATCTGCAAAGTTGGAGAAGTAAACAGTACCGTCAGCAACAAAAAACGATCCCCCACCATACTCATGGACCCGCGTGCGCACATTGAAGGGTGTGGGGGTGATATCCGTTGTCTGCCCGTCTGACGTGCGGCGAACTACAACGTTACGACCTCCCTCAGAAGGACGCATCTCAAGCCAATAAATATCTTCGCCATCAACGGCAATTTGTCCTAATCCCACCGTACTGGAAACAATCAGATCGGATGTGATCGGCGATTTCCAAGACCCATATGGTGCGACTTGTGGTTCTGCCATGCGGTTTTGCCTCCCAAGAGCGATCGCGCTCACTCCTCATCTTAGCCGAACCTTGCCTCTAGATATT
>CAZZWA010000672.1:0-1079 GCA_964657555.1 uncultured Microcoleus sp. | reverse complement strand
TTGAACGATGCTCTAGCGTCGTCTTTGGCACAGGGACACTACCCAACCTATAGTAAAAAGGCAGCGAAATCATAGAAGGAATATCAGCCCCATAGCTAATCATTCCTTAAGATTTTTTTGTATCAATTTATACTTAATTTTGTATTTAAGCTATAGTCTTTTGGACAGATGAACTGTTTTCCTGAGGTGAGTCAAATTTGTTGAAGAATCCTAAAAAGGTTAAATCTATGGCCGACAACGGAAATTCACCAATCAGCGACCTAGAATATGACTTGCTCACAGTTTACCAAAGCAAGTTGGAAGCACTTAAGGCATATGAAACTTACATCAAAGATGCTCAAGAGATTGGCTCTCAGCCTTGCGTAGAACTATTCCAGAAGTTGATGCAAGAAGATGTACAACATGCACACCAACTACGTCACCACCTTCAGGAAGTGATGCAAAAGGGAAAAATGTAAAATATGGGTAGGAAATAAGGGCGACTTCTGGCGGCGACTGGTAAGTAGATGGACAAAAATCAACGTAACTGGTGGGGGTGAAAGGATTGCTAATTGAAGAATGACTAATTGCCTGACTACCATTAGCCATTTTTCAATCTTACCCATCAAAATCAAGTTGCCGAAAATCGGGGAAGTCCCTATCAACCTGCATCGCCCTATCCCAAACGGGTTCAAAGCGAAACATGTGTAGACGCTGCATTTGGACAGTTTTTGTTTTTGATGGCATGGGTGTGCTGGAAGCGTGGGGTGTACTTTGCCCTCGTCAACCCCAATGGTACCAGTCAAACCTGTCCCAACTGTCTTGCCACTGTCAGCAAAGGGTTGGAAGTCAGAGAACATAATTGTCCTGAGTGTGGGGATCGGACGCATCGTGACCATGCAGCAGAAATGGTTTTGCATCGTGGACTAGAGAACGTAGTAGCCCGGGGACTCTGGGGAATGGAAACAGCCTGCCGAGTCGATCTGTCGGGAGTTTATGACCTAGATCAGTGGCGTGGGGCAGGAATACCCAATTGCGAGATTGGAAAGCCCGCGCTGTACCCGTAGGGCTTGCCCTGAGCTTTGTCGAAGGGTCAGCGT
>CAZZWA010000671.1:0-2501 GCA_964657555.1 uncultured Microcoleus sp. | reverse complement strand
CTTCCTGTTAACTCTCTAAAGAATGCCCCTCTGATGAACTTCAATCTGATCTCTCCGCCAACACATGCAGTTTGCTGTCGTTGAGCTTGGACCAGTCCAGACGACAATGAGTGTGAATAGTACACCTCACGCCCCAAAAAGCCAGTATATCATGATATTTAAGTTTCAAGATCGAAGTTTGATGCAAAGCTACACGGGTTTATATTGAAAAACTGGGCCAGTAAAAGATATCGATTCTGTCGGACGTAAAACATGTCCACGGACGCAGGCGCAGACAGCCAGGGTAACTCTGCGGACCCGGCTACAGTACCTCCAACATCTTCAGGTAACACAGAACAAAGAAGGCTTACGGTCACATTTCCAGGATCTGAGAGTATTGGTGCGGGTTCTTTGGAGCCGAACTGTTCAGAGGTGGACAACACCAGAGATTCAACAGCATTAGCAACGACGAACGTGTCTCCGAAGCAAACTCTGGTCGACAAGATGTACGAGCTGAGACTACAACGAAAGCCAGTTCTGTCAGGGAAAGGGCGAAAACTTCTGGACGACATGAATATTGTAGGACTTGAATCATTATCGCTGCTAACTCTTAGCTAACAGTGTCAGACTTTTCTTATCGACAATTCACCATCGATGATAGAGCATTGGGCTGATGTGAAGAAACTTTTTGAAAGCATGGCTTATGCGCTCAAATGGACTAAATCAGGCGGCATTACTGTACGCTTCACTAATTGCACCATGAATGCCAAAAGCACACGGACTACAAAATTGATGAAAATTGTCAACAAAGCATGTCCTAAAGGTGATCAACTAAATCCCCACCAGCAACAGATTGATATATTCAGCATTCTGGCTTCTACCTTGAAGGAGTATCAGTCTGACATAGAATCACTTCACAATCGGGGATATGGCAGACTGCCCTCGGACAGAAGGAAATTACTCTATATCCTAACAAGTGGCCAGAGTGTAGATGATTCTATTAACATATTAGAAGAGCAAATCCTGAGCACAATGCGTGCACTCAGGATGTTCTCTAACATGTATTCACGGATAGTGCTCCAGATGATCCATTTTGGAAATGACACTCTCAGCTACAACGCTTTAGAAAACCTGTGCGACAAGGTCGATTCACAGTAAGTGTTTCAGTATCAAGTAATTGAAACTTTCTGGGAGATTTGAGACTGACTTAACAAATGAACAGCGAGCGGGAATTAGGCAATATTCTTGACGTGGCTAAGTTCGAAAGTGACGATGTTGTGAGATTATTTCTAGGATCATTCTTGGGACAACGCCCAGCCTTCGACTGCAGGGAAGAGGATCTTGACTTTACCGGCTATTTTCATATATGATCTAGTCTCGGGTATCATAGTCTTGATTAAACTGTAGTCGTGATTTGTTGCAAACTTCTTTGCATTAGTCATTGCAGAAGCATGATCATTGGTACCGGTGTCCTAATCATCGCGTTGGTCTTTCCCCAATGTAAGAAGAGGAGATAGATACTCATTTTCGCTGCTTGACTGGATAGGCTTCGGCAAGTTGTAATCTCTCCAA
The DNA here is from genome assembly GCA_964657555.1 of uncultured Microcoleus sp. Lineage (GTDB taxonomy): Bacteria > Cyanobacteriota > Cyanobacteriia > Cyanobacteriales > FACHB-T130 > CAZZWA01. The sequence continues at coordinate 950 of CAZZWA010000671.1, read as the reverse complement.
CCAAAATCTGCCCCAGTGGTACCAGGAGGCCCAAAAGATCAATGTTACTAACGTTGCAATCAAACAAATGACCAAATAAACCCATCCGTACTGTGAAATAACACGTGGCTGCTCTCCTTCATTTGCGTGGAAGTGAAAATACCGGTTGAGAATATTGATGAGACAAATGTTGCCGGGAGAAAGAACAAAGTTAATACAGCTATTGTCTTCATCGATTGAGAATCATGCTTGTTGATGCGATTGTATAAGACTGTAGCCAAACTGTGCATAACGTTCTGTGCCATCTCCATGTTTACAAGGAAAAGCTCGGCTCGCGTGATAGTTGCTTTAATTTCTTCGAATTGGGGGGAGGTGATAAAGTTGCCATCCTTGACGTTTCCATTGCCAATCTGACGCTGATATTGCTCCGTTATAGAAGCTAACCTCAGAAGGTCTTTCGCAAGCTCCAATCTCATCTGGGTATTTAGAACAGTGTCTGCAATCCCACTTGCAAGATCTGATAGCTTTGCATTGAGCAAATTGTAGTCGTAAGAGACTGGCGCATATCCCCCTGCCTGGAGAACATCGCTGTCACCAGTCACACCAAGCTTCGACTTCATGTCATTTAAAGCTACCCGCCATTTCACGAATGACTGGCTCCTACTCTGGACGAACGAGATAAGGAAATTTGGCATGAGGAGCGGGTATTGTATCAAAATGGAGACTTGCTTGTCGATGAATTCGAACAAGGAATTGGCGGACAGCGCAGAATCCGTGAGGTGGTCCCAGGTCTTCAGAAAAACTAAAGCCCAGGCCCGGTCTTCCACGAGATCGTAACGTAATAGCATCAAGAAAGCATCGTTTTCGAATGTCGCAATTGCGATTTCCAAATGCGTAGGAAGACTGGTATGAGCAGTGTGCTGCGGATACGTGAAAAGATGCTCGAACATGGCCCGCTTGCCTGACAATTT
>CAZZWA010000670.1:0-2506 GCA_964657555.1 uncultured Microcoleus sp. | reverse complement strand
TATATTGCCTTCCAAGCTTTTACCGTTTTCTCACCTATATTACTTTTTATCTGCTGACCTCCTGGTAAGGCTACTACCAAGGATGCTTTACCTTCTGGCGCATTATGTAAAGCTATAGCCAGTTCACCAGTGACCGGAAAATTGCCTTCCTTACCGTAGAGACGATAGGTATTTCCACCAACCTCTACTTCTAGTGTTCGTCCCACAGAGTATGCTTCTTTATTAACCCCTTGGCAAATCAGACCAAATAAACCGCAGTGGCTTTGCTTTTTATAAGCAAACACACCTATTTCAAAACTCGACCATTTCGTGACAATTCCTGTTTCGACTTTTGGCCCGTATCCTCCAAAAGAACTCCCGAAATCCTTATCAAATACAACTAACTCATCCCCGAAAGCTGGGTTTCTGACGATGACAGGTTCTGACCAAGGTACGTCTGCATCGCGAGATCTCCAGTCTTTTTCAAGAGCTATAACTCGAAAGCCTGTTTTGGCATCCCTGTCACTTTCGGAGTCACTGATTTTAAGCACATACCCTTTGCACTGAGAGTGATGGGGGAAATTTTGGCACAGGTTATCTGACTCACTATTTTGGGCATGAACTTGAGCCGGAATGACTGTGGTGATTGCCCAAGCAGCTACTACGCCAGTAATGGCTTTCTTTGTCCAGTTGATTTTATTCATGTCTTGCACCTCTGTTGATAAATTTATGTTATTTGCGCGAACATTTGAGCTGCATTCAAGTCAATTTATATGTGACCCATTGCATTCCTGGTACCTCAGCTTTGGTTGCCCAACTGAGAGCAGATAATATGCCTAAGCTAGCCACGGGGACAACCACAAAGGGAGCCAAACGTTTAAAGTTGCCAGAAAACATGTTTGCGCGTCTTGAAAAAATAAGAACATACGAGAGCCACTGAGCAGAACTAATACCAAATCCGCTCTAATAGCCCCCTTTCCCCTTCCAGTAGAGACGTTCCGGCGGAACGTCTCTACAAGCTGAGAACGGATTGCCCAAAAGCGGGTAACTAACCCGGATTTGGTATGAGCCAGCAGTTATGAGCAGGGGAACAGCGCAGAGGAGAACGACTTTCAAGCCCATTGCCACTGGTGAAAAATCATTGCTTCTAGGAAATTACGACTTTTCTTTTCAGCAGTAAACCGATGCCAAAAGCAACTACAATGCCGACATAAGTTGAGGATTCGGGAACAGATTTAGGATTTGTCTGAACAGGTTGAGAGTTGATCTTTAGAGCGGCTATGGCTTGATTTGCTTGGATCAAGCCATAGCCGCTATCAAAGTTAAAGCCTGGTATATCCAGAGGTTTGGCCGTGTCGCGCAGTGCTGAATAAATCTGAGTGGGGCTAGCATTTGGGTTTGCCTGAAGCAGAAGGGCTGCCACCGCAGCAGTAAATGGAGCCGCTGCTGAGGTGCCGAAGAACGAGTAGAAGTCAGTTGTTGAATCAATGGGAGATTCCCCTGCTAGGTTAAAGGAAATATCCAGCCCATCAGGAGCGACAACGTCAGGCTTCAGGAAGGGCAAAGTTGGATCTCCAGGAGAAGAAAATGGTTCCAACTGCCCCTGACTTGTGAGATTGTCAAGAGGAGAAATCTGATCGTTCCCGTAATAGACTGCCCCTAAAGCGACTGCGTCTGGATCATTAGGATGTCCGGGGATTGTTCCGAATGGTCCTGTATTGTCCCCGGCAGAGAAGTAAGAAACTCCTTGATTGAATACTGATTCAATTGCCTGGTTGATTGGCCCATAGGGAGGATTTGGCTCGTCCGTTATACCAATATCATCCACGATAATGTTAGCTCCAGCCGCTTTCAGAGCTTGAATCGCATTGCCAAAAGAATTCAGAGGATCATTTGCAGTCGCAGGTGTGGTGGAGGCGTAGAAGGCTAAACTAGCACCAGGAGCTATGGTATGAATAAGTTCCAACATAGCGCGGCCTTCATCTGTGGCTTCAGGATCGTTATTGTCGTCTTGTAGTACCTGAATATCTGTTGGCAGGTATCCATTGGCTATATCAGTTGCATAATTATCTGGGTTACCAAATTGATCGAAGGCCGTAGCCGTATTGAAATTGTCTGAGATGACGCCGATCTTAATCCCACTGCCATTCACACCAAACAGATTGCGAGCCGTATCTACTCCCGTAGCTATGAGTGCAGGTTCAAGGTTTAAGCTAGCGGCTTGAGATGGTTTAGCTGGGATTGCCACAAAACTCATGGCAACACCAGCGGTAGCAACTGCTAGTTTTTGGACTAGTTGCATAAGGTAGCAACTCCTAGATATGTTGTGTTAGGTAAAAGTTGTTACAGAGAGTTTTAGATTTTGGATTATTTAGGGTTTCCCATCTAAAATCTTGAACTATTCAATAATACACGGACATGAAATTTCTAGAGGCTCCCAAAGCTTTTTTGGCAGCATGCAGCATGACGACAAACACTTTCTCTGTTTTAGGCTCGCCAAATTGCCGCACCATTGGCAAACATAACT
>CAZZWA010000669.1:0-2510 GCA_964657555.1 uncultured Microcoleus sp. | reverse complement strand
ACTAGCAACTTAGGTTATGCATTCAAAACTGAGAACTTTTTTAAACGCCGCTCACCCGACTCGTTGGCCAGAAGCGGAAAAAAGCATGACCAATGACATTTCGGATGGGTAAAAAGCCCCAGACATGAGAGTCATTGCTGTTATTGCGGTTATCTCCCATAACAAATAGCTGACCTTCAGGTACAGTTTCTGGCCCCCACTGATAGTTTGGTGGTTCTGCTATGTATTTTTCCTCTAAGGGTTGGTTATTCAGGTAAACTTCCCCTTTTTGAACTTTCACCACTTGACCTGGTAGACCAATAACGCGCTTAATGAAAGCTTGGTCTTTGGCGTAGCCCTGAATTTGCAACTGCTTAGGTGGGTCAAAGACCACAATCTCACCAGTTGCTGGTAGCCGGAAACGGTAGGAGATTTTTTCCACGACTAAGCGATCGCCCACCTGCAACGTCGGTATCATAGAATCGGAGGGAATGTAGCGGGGTTCTGCCACAAACGTCCGGATCAAAAGTGCCAAAAGTAGGGCGATCACCAAGATTTGGAGATTTTCCCCCACTCGCCACCCTATTGGCAACCCCAGAGAAGTCTTCTTAACAGGTGGCTGAGTTGCAGTAGCAGCACCCTGCTCCGTTACCTGCTTGAGATCATTACTTGCCACCACTTGCCCTGTGCTGCTTGCTTCGTTTGCTGCTGCTAAATCCTTTTCCTCAGATGCCATAAAACTTTTTCAGACGATTTGACTCAAAAGATGCGATCGCTTGGTTTCGGCCAGTTTTGGCTTAGAGGCCAAGATACCACGCAACCTCCAGTGTAGATCCGATAGTCAGCAAGCAAAGACTGCGTTTCGCATTTAAGGAAAACTAAATATCCTAAACACCAATTTGACTACTCAAAATAAAGCTAGAGGATATCAAAAATCCTAACCAATAACCCCATTTAACTGTGGCTTACAATATAAATAAATGCCTTTCAGGGATTAAAAAATACTCACTCTCCTTCACTGTGCCAGTTTACAAACGTCCTGCTATCGTTGCTTGCTTCTCGGTCTGCCTGCTTGGTCTGTTAACATCCTGCGCCAATAGTCCGACAAGTGCGTCGTTGGAGCGATCTTTGGCAGCAGACCCTAAACTTCAAAACAATCCTCAGAAAGAGCGCCTAGCCCAACTTCCATCTGGATTCCCCTCTGAAATTCCCATTTATCCGGAAGCTAAGCTAAAGGAAGCCATGCCTATATCCAGTCAGTCCTCTGATCATCAAGCTATAGGGGCTGGTCAAGGCCAGAGCACTCGCTGGACAACCAGCGATCCCAGCAATTTAGTCCAAAGCTTTTACCAGAAGCAGTTACAATCCAATGGCTGGCAACTTTTAAATCAGCCTAATCAGGATAACGCTGGCATAAATACCTTAGAGGCTCATCGAAATAACCTGAAAGTCACTGTGTCCTTCCCGACTGCCTCTGTTTCTACCACGACCGCGACCAGTACTCCTCAACCAGCAACTCCTTCACCCACTTCTAGTCAGAGTCCTGTAGGCACTACACTCTCACCCACTCCCAGTCAGAGCCTCGGAGGCACTACGGAATTCACACTCCAGTATGTCCGTGAAACAGGCTCAGCAGCAGCGCCACAACCCAGCCCTTCAGATACTGTAGACTCCTCTCAGCCTGCTGCCGGATCTGGTTTGAATACCGCTTCTCCCCAACCATCTGACACAGCAGCGAATTCATTAGTATTCACCGATCTCAACAAAGCACCAGCAGAATTACGTCAAGACATCGAAGACTTGGCAAGATTGGGCATACTATCTCCAGGGCCATCAGGCTCCAAGAGAAATTCAAATGCCACCAGCTCTCAGTTCGAGCCGAATAAAATCATCAGCCGTCGCGAATTTGCTGGTTGGTTGGTTGCCGCTAATAATCAATTTTATGCTAATCGCCCTGATCGGCAAATCCGTTTAGCATCAGACGCTAGCCAACCAGCTTTCCAGGATGTTGCCCGCACAGATCCAGATTTCCCCTCAATTCAAGGATTGGCTGAAGCAGGGTTAATTCCCAGTCCATTGAGTGGGGATACGACAACTGTTTTATTTCGCCCAGATGCACCATTAACACGGGAGAATCTGATTTTGTGGAAAGAGCCTCTGGATATCCGTCGTGCTTTGCCATCAGCCTCGATAGATGCAGTCAAGCAAACCTGGGGCTTCCAAGATGCGGCACGGATTGACCCCAAAGCTTTGCAGGCGGTGCTGGCCGATTTTCAGAATAGCGAAACGTCTAATATCCGACGGGTATTTGGTTACACAACACTCTTCCAGCCACAAAAACCAGTAACACGCGCCGAGGCGGCAGCAGCACTGTGGTACTTTGGCACTCAGGGTGAGGGGCTATCGGCAAAAGATGCTCTGAAGCTGAAGAATCAACCACCAAGTCAACCGTCTGCTACACCAGCCCCTACCCCGTCAAGTTCTGCCAGTCCACAGTCAACACCCACGCCCTAAAATTCAGTAACTACAGC
>CAZZWA010000668.1:0-2513 GCA_964657555.1 uncultured Microcoleus sp. | reverse complement strand
CTAATGACCAATGACTAATGACCAAACAGACTGGGTGCGATTGCAGAAAGCCCTGGCAGTCGAGGCAGAACGTGGCTTCACTGACCTGATGGGCAGACAATACCGCTTTAGCGAGTTTCTCTGCCTCAGTTTTGGCCAACCACCAGCAAATGTGATGTCACATGAACGACGGCGGTGGCAGCAGATGGCTGCACAGTTTGGCAATTATCCGACTCTGAGCATGGAAGAACGACAACACTTAGTAGCGGAAGCTCGGCGTTACCTCTACCAGATGCAGCAGAGTACTACACCCGTCTCGCCACCATCAGAAAGAAGCACTCAGGCTGGTGAGGAGTCAGAATCTCTTAATTCAAAACTCAACACTCAAAACTCCTAAAACAACTCCCTTAGCGCCATTCAACCTAGAGATCTCGCTTGACAAACTGCTGACAAGTTTGCCAGAGATAGGACGCAAAGGAGAATATCTAGCGAAGCTGGGTTTATACACGGTTCGGGATATCCTTTTCTACTACCCCCGTGACCATATTGACTATGCCCGTCAGGTGAATATCTCTGAGCTGATGCCCGGTGAAACAGTCACCCTAGTAGGACTGGTAAAGCGCTGTACGTGCTTTACCAGTCCCAAAAACAAGAAATTAACCATTCTGGAGCTGTTGCTCAAAGATCGTACAGGTCAAATTAAAATCAGCCGATTTTTTGCTGGTGTGCGCTATAGCAATCGCGGTTGGCAAGAGGGTTTAAAGCGACGATACCCAGTCGATGCAGTGGTTGCAGCTTCTGGATTAGTAAAAGGAAGCAAATACGGTCGAACTCTGGAAGATCCGGAACTGGAAGTTTTAGCAGATCCAGGAGATTCTATTGATTCCATGACCATTGGTCGGGTAGTACCGATTTATCCTCTGACGGAGGGTGTCGGGGCAGATATAGTCAGAAAGGCAATCGTTGCAGCTTTACCAGCGACGGCTCAACTTAAAGACCCCTTGCCAGATGCTCTGCGGAAGCAGTATGGGCTGCTAAAATTGCCAGAGGCGATCGCCAACATCCACTTTCCTGCTGATAGCACCACGAAAGAAGCTGCCCGTCGCCGATTAATCTTCGATGAGTTTTTCTATCTCCAGTTAGGATTCCTCAAAAGGCGTCAAACTCTACGCCAAGTGCAAAACAGTGCTATCCTGGCTCCCACGGGTCAATTAATCGAACGCTTCTACGCCCTGCTCCCCTTTCAGCTAACCGGCGCGCAGCAGCGAGTGCTTAACGATATCCTCAACGACTTGCAAAAGTCGGTGCCGATGAATCGTTTAGTACAAGGGGATGTCGGTTCGGGAAAAACCATAGTTGCCGTCGTTGCTATCCTAGCAGCGATCCAATCCGGTTACCAAACAGCGCTCATGGCTCCCACAGAAGTCTTAGCAGAACAGCACTATCGCAAGTTAGTCGGTTGGTTCAATCTTTTACATTTGCCGGTAGAACTGCTCACGGGTTCCACCAAAACTGCAAAACGCAGGCTCATCCATGCTCAATTGGAAACTGGTGAACTCCCTCTGTTGGTGGGTACTCATGCTCTGATTCAAGACAAAGTGAATTTCCAGCGGTTGGGTTTAGTGGTGATCGACGAGCAACATAGGTTTGGGGTAGAGCAACGGGCGCTTTTGCAGCAAAAAGGCGAACAACCCCATGTGCTAACGATGACAGCAACTCCAATTCCCCGGACACTAGCACTAACCTTGCATGGGGATTTGGATGTGAGTCAAATTGATGAATTGCCTCCTGGACGGCAAGCAATTTGTACAACGGTGTTATCTGGCAGAGAACGGCCCCACGCTTATGATTTGATTAAACGCGAAATTGCTCAGGGACGTCAAGCCTACATTGTCTTGCCTCTAGTTGAAGAATCAGAAAAGCTGGATGTGCGCTCAGCTATTGAGGAGCATCAGAAGTTACAGGATAAGGAATTCCCGCATTTCCAGGTAGGATTGCTCCACGGTCGCATGACTTCAGTAGAAAAGGATGAGGCTATCAACAAGTTCCGGAACAACCAGACCCAAATCCTCGTTGCCACAACAGTCATTGAAGTGGGGGTAGATGTGCCCAATGCTACGGTCATGCTGATTGAGAATGCCGAACGCTTTGGCTTATCTCAGCTGCATCAGCTACGGGGTCGTGTCGGTCGGGGAGCACAGCAATCCTACTGTTTATTGATCAGCAGTTCCAAAACCGCAGATGCTCGTTATCGGCTAAATGTCTTGGAACAATCTCAAGATGGCTTCTTTATCTCTGAAATGGATATGCGGCTGCGGGGGCCGGGTGCGGTGCTGGGAACTCGTCAGTCTGGAATGCCAGATTTTGCGTTGGCAAGTTTGGTAGAAGACCAAGAAGTTTTGATATTAGCCCGAGAGGCAGCTGAGAAGGTGATTGCCAGGGATGAAACTCTCAATAGCTGGCCTGTGATGCGCGCTGAGTTGGAGTATCGCTACCAGCGGTTGATGGGTGGGGCAATTTTGACCTGATTAACC
>CAZZWA010000667.1:0-2515 GCA_964657555.1 uncultured Microcoleus sp. | reverse complement strand
AGCCCTGGTTGAGAATGGCGATTGGAGCAGTCTAAAGTAGCGACAAGCGACAAATGCGAGCCCTCGTGAACAGCAGCTTGAGCACCTGAAAGACTTTTTGATCTTTCATCCCCACCATGTCATTACTTTCTCTAGGGTTTTTCTAGAATAGTGAGTAGATATACCGAGGATGAAATACTTATGGCTGGTGTCGAGTCACGTACCCCTGCCTCTCTCTCAGAGAGAGAACTACAAATCATTGAGCTAGTAGCCGCTGGCTTGACCAACCATGATATTGCCCAGAAGTTGGAGATCAGCAAGCGGACGGTTGATAATCACATTAGCAATATCCTGACCAAGACGAAGACTGACAATCGTGTTGCTCTAGTACGTTGGGCTTTACAGTGGGGCAAAGTGTGTATTGATGATGTTAACTGCTGTCCCCTGCCAGCACCTAATGATGAAGTGGTTTCGTGAGTGAGTGTGGTTCTTCCAACCCAGATCGCTACGGTCTTTCGCCTTCTGGAAGTTTTGGCCATGTGTTTGTTAGTTGGATTGGGGGGTTGCGGCGATCACGGCTTTCTCACCCCACCACCTCAAATAATTGGAGCCACCCTCAACAGTCTGTCTGCTGAGCAAGAACCTCGATTCTCCTACGATGGTCGATACTTAGTATTCACTTCCGACCGACAAGCCCATCGGGGCGTCTTTCTTTATGATGTTCAGAACCACTACCTGATTAATTTGCCCGGACTCAACCACCCCAATTCCATTCAGGATCAGGCAGACATCAGTGCTGATGGTCGCTACATTGTTTATGTTTCCCAAGAGCGAGGCAAACCAGATGTCTTTGTCTATGACCGCCAGACTGTTACCTCACAAGTCATTACCGACAACATACTCGGCGAAGTTCGCCATCCCACAATTAGCGGCAATGGTCGCTTTGTTGCCTTTGAATCCAACCGTTCGGGGCAATGGGACATTGAAATCTATGACCGTGGTCTGAACATACAGTTATCGTTACCCTCTGGTCAGTCAACACCGCAGCACGACCAATCGCCTAATACCTCGGCTGCACCCACACCAACTAAACCCTAGTAAGCTGTCACAGTTTGCATATTTGAGCTGCAAGGGAGCAGGGGAGGAGAGAACAATCAGGCTTCTCTCCTTCCCTGCTAAAAAGCCTCTCCCGTGCTCCTAACCGGCAGAGGAATCAATGACTTAATCAAGGAGATTACTGGGGCGTGTTGGCTGAGACGATCAGTAAGGTATTGCCTTGTCTACCCACTACAGTTACTGGGTCGTTCGGGAGAAGAGTGGTCTGGTCGCTAAGATTATAGAACCGAGCAGGCCAGGAAGTACTCTTAAATTTAACCCGTCCTGGTTGATTTGGGGCGATCAACTCTTCGACTTTGCCAGTTCCTGGTTGGACGAATAGCTGGACTTCGTAAGGAGCACGCGCTGGATTCATTGTTCACCTCGTTTGACTGGCTGAACTGTGAATTTAGATCCAACCTCGGTCAGGGAATTTCCGGTTTTTTTCGCTGTAAGACATTCTTTTTGTCCTCCTTGTCTCTTTGTCTGACTTTTTGTAGAGAAGGCAGACCACTTTGCAGGCTAAACTATCGATGTTGTCAAGAAACTCATTACCTAGTGGTGAGAGTATCACCCTAGTGGCCTGTCAACTTGTTTTTGATGGGCTGTATGGGGTAGTGCCCCCTTGCTAAAGAGAGCGACTATAGGGGCAATCACGGGGAAATTGCCCGTGCAAACAACCGATCAATCTGGCCTTGACAGACCCCTAGATAATTAGAGAAAACGACTGTGAGCCTAACCCTATATTTCCTTCGCCACGGACAGACACAGTGCAGTCGGGCAAATGCCTTTTGTGGTGCCATAGACCCAGAATTGACACCAGAAGGGTTAGAGATGGCAAAGGCTTTCGCATCTGCCTATAGTGCTATACCGTGGACTGCGATTTTTTCCAGTCCGATGCAGCGAACTATTGAGACAGCTAAACCCCTCAGTGAGGGGGTAGAAAGAGAGATAGAACTGCGGGACGGATTGAAAGAAATCCAGTACGGCAAATGGGAAGGAAAATCGGTAGAAACTGTCACCCGTGAATACCACGATGACTACATTCGCTGGATAGCCGATCCAGCTTGGTATCCACCTACTGGGGGAGAATTAGCTATAGCGATCGCCCACCGCTCATTACAAGTGATTGAGGAGATCAAGCAGCGATACAGCACTGGCAATGTCTTAGTTGTCTCCCACAAAGCCACCATCCGCATTATTCTTTGCAGCCTGCTGGGTATTGATGTGGGACGATTCCGCTTTCGCTTGGGATGTCCAGTTGGTTCAGTGAGTATAGTTGAATTTGGCTCTCACGGCCCAATACTAAAGACACTGGCTGATCGCCTCCATCTGAATGAACGCCTCCGTTCCTTACCAGGTACTTGAGAAAACCTCTAGAGCATTGGTCAAGTATTCAGATTTCGGTGGTGCTAAGCTGTTCTTGAGCAGGGGAGGCAGG
>CAZZWA010000666.1:0-2531 GCA_964657555.1 uncultured Microcoleus sp. | reverse complement strand
GAGGAAATACGCCTTTTAAGAATGGCGCGATTTCATAGCATATTGCTTTGGCAGCGTATCGCTTCTCGGATAATCTGCGCGATGCTACTTATAGTCTGTAGACTCATAGTAGTCATTGGATGTACCTTCCAGTAAATGAATCCTCTGGAAATGCAAGTCAGTCTGGGTCAAGTAGTTCGAGCTAAGCGCAGCCAACTTGGGTATAGCCAGGAAGCTTTTGCAGATAAAGTGGGACTGCATAGAACATACATTGGTTCTTTTGAACGAGGCGAACGGAATCTCAGCCTGCAAAACCTGGTTCGGATTGCCAATGCATTGGATATACGGCTCTCATCCTTACTTGCAGAGGCAGAGGAGGCTGTGAAGAGGAAAAAGGTCTAGACGTGGAAACTGACGAGCAGTTGGAACAGGTTATCCGTGAGTTGAACTCTGTTCAAAAAACTCTCCTTCTCGAAATGGCGAAAGCTATGACGAGAAAGATTGAGGAGGACATCAATCAGTCGAGCGATATCCTTGTTCCTGAATTTGCTACAAATTTTTCCAATCGCCTTTTAATCCATCATGCAACCCATGCAGAAAAATTTGGTAAGAAGGCTTTTGAGTATGCTTTCGCATCAGCATCGACCTCTGTAGGTAAAACTGCTAATATCGTTTCAAGATCAAACAATCCTGGCGCAGACGTTGTGGTAGATGGGGTAGCGTTTTCACTGAAGACAGAAGCATCAGCGGGTCTCAAAAGAGACAAAATTACAATTTCTAAGCTTATGGAAGCGCGTTGGATTCGCGACTGCAAAACCCCTGAAGATTTCGCAAATAGAGTGAAAAATCGGGTGGCTGTGCATTCGCAGCAATATCAACGCATTCTAATATTGAGAGCCTACGATGTTTCACAATCCGAAGTCAAGTACGACCTGATTGAAATACCGCGCAGTCTGTTGCTGGAAATCGGTAACTTGACAGCCCATGACTTTAGCAATAGAACGGCAGGTGGCGGCAGTCGAGCTGATGTATATGTATCAGGACGCAAGGCTTTTACTTTGCGACTAGATGGCAGTGTTGAGAAAGTTGCTGTCTCAGGACTAGCAACCGACATCTGCTTTTATCACGGTTCATGGATGATTCCAACTCTCAGATAAAAGTAGTAGTAGGTTGAAGTAATTCAAAAATTGTTTGTTGTTTGGGTACTACCTCGATATCTTCTGATGTCAAATGGGTGTTGGGAAGTATAGCTGAATCACTAGAAGGTCTTTGACCGCTCAAGATCCATTCACCAACGTGAGCCAATTGGTAAGAAATGAGGGGAGGCACAGCGTCTCCTATCTGCCTGTACATATTTGACATCCCAGAAGCTACAAATTTGTAGTCTTTGGGAAAACCTTGAAGGATTGACATTTCTCTCACTGTACACAAGCGATGCTGTTCGGGATGAGCGTAGCGTCCGTTGCCAATGTGGGCACACTCTCTTTTAATTGTGACAGCAGGTTTATCCCACCACAACCGCCCATAGACATCTGGGTGCGAACTGAAATCCCTTTGGGCAATGTAACGCCACATGGCAGGAGTCAAAATATTTTCGGCTTCCGGATGGTTTCTCAGAGCTGCCCAAGAACCACCATCTTTGGGTATTAATTGCAGCCGTCTTAGACTGTTAAGGTCTGAGAAATTAGGTGCAACGTGTAGAGGATCTTCTGGGTGAGCTTTGCCTGCAACAACGGGTGGCAGTGAAGAAATAGCTCTCCGTACATGAGTTGCTTCTACCTTGATTTGAAAACCAGCCCATACGTCCTTCAGAGTCCTAAGTTGTAAATCCTTCCTCACTGCAACAACCAGTGCTCGTTCCCTGCGTTGTGGAAGGCCAAATTGATTCAGCATGTGAGTTTCGCCATGAACCTGATACCCAAGTTCAATGAGTTTTTCACGTAGTTTGTGGTAATGGTGGGTGAACTTTCCCACAACCAACTCTCTGGCATTCTCCATCAAAAAGATTGCTGGTTTCAGTTCTTCCACAAAAAGGGTACTGCGAGTCACCAGCGAGTTGCGAGGATCGTCTACGATGTGATTGCCCGGTAAAGTCCTAGAAAATCCCGTACAAGGAGGACATGAAATGAGGACTGTAGGGTCAGTATTACCTAAAGCAGGGGCGAGAATTTGGCGTAAGGCTTTCGGTTCTAGTGTTGTGAGGTCAGCCTCTACTGGCTCTATGCCGATGTTGGCTTTATAGCTGAGATTGCACTGTAGAGAGCCTTTGCTGCTGCTAGGTTTGCCAATCTGGGCATCTACAGCCCCCACTATCTGGAAGCGCGAGTGAGCGTGGAAACCGTAGCTCATGCCGCCCACGCCTGAGAAAAGGTCAACGACAGTCCACGGGCTGTTCAAGGGCTTGTCCATTTGACCTAGTATACTGCTTGATGACTATAAGTATTAAAATAAGTTGCTATGGTCAAGGTTTGTAGTTGATTACCACCGTATCAGTTGAGTGTATGCAGCGCTAACCTACTATCACGCTAACAGAGATGAGATTGAGGCAGACT
>CAZZWA010000665.1:0-2534 GCA_964657555.1 uncultured Microcoleus sp. | reverse complement strand
TCCGCAGTGCCAACCACTTGACCAGAAGCGTTGATGCCATAGGCAGCGCTAGTACTGCCACCGAACGTGCCTAGGTCAGTAATGGCGTACTGTTTCAGAGTGGCAGCAGCAGCAGGCAGAGATGTCGTAAGAGCCAACGCGGCCAGGGGAGCTATTCCCAGAGCAACTTTGACAGAGTTGATGAGTTTCATGAGTTTTAGAAGAGAGCTGGTGAGAAACAGGCAAGTGAGCAGGAATACTTAAAGACCAGTGGTGCGACCAGGAAAACCGGCTACATCAAAGTAGCGAGTTGAACCGACTGCTTGATATTTAAGAATTGTTCTCAAACCATTGGCAGCTGGTTGCGATGACAAAGTACTGGCGGTGGGGGTAACGTTTGCTGGCCCTCCCACTAAAGCTTCACTGATCGTGCGACCGATTAAAGTTCCCTTAGAGTTAGGAACTGGGGGGTTGAGGCCAAGAATTTTGGCGATCGTCACAGGCACATCCACGTTACTCACTGGGGCTGTATCTTCGTAACCTTGCTTAAAGTCAGGACCGACAGCTGCCATGTAGTTGAAAGTATCAGCACGGCTAAAAGTTCCATGCATCCCTTGTCCTTGCTGTAGAGTCGAGTCAGCAATTTCCACACTACAGGCGACAGGATTGCCACAGCCAGTATTGAAGGAACGGAAGTTAACGGCGATCGCTGGAGTTGGTGTGAGAGCTGAACCTTGTAGGTTAATTGCACTGAGAGGTAGGGTGCCTGGAATAGATCCTAAGCTACTATCAACAAACAGACCACTGACGTAGTCTTGTTGCAGGAGCAAATTCACAATTCGCTGAGCAAGAGCGCGATCTTTCTTGGGCAAATAGAGCAGATCTGATCCCCCATTAGCTGCAACTACAACATCTGGATTGCTGGGATCACTGCCGATCAAAGCGTCACCACTTTGGGGACGGGGGATTGTACCTAAACCGGGAGTCACCAACCCGTTACCCTGATCGGGGTCGTATAGAGGCAGATCCAACCCTTTAGCGATGTCGATGGCGAGGAAGCCTGCGGGTAAGAATCCTGGGTTGACACCTGGATAAGTAAGAGAGGTAGCGTAACTTGTAGCACTCTGCTTACTAATGGTATTAAAACCGTGATCTGCCGTCACAAATACATCGGTTGTGGCATCTAGCCCTGAATCCTTCAACGCCTGGAGAATTTGGGCAAGGTTATTATCAGCGTTTTGCACGCCTGCTTTGGAGGTAGGGCCGTTAATGCCTGGGGTGAGAGAATTCAGGCTGTCCCCTTGGTTGTGTTGAGTTCCGTCTGGATCTCGCGACCAATACACGATCGCAAAGGGCTTACCTTTTTCCTTAAATAGAGGCAGAATTGCCTTCGTCACGCTATCAACAAAATATTGCTGCTGACCGAGGTTAGCAGATAAGGTTCCAGGAGTGGTATTATTGCCAGAGGGCTGATTTCGAGCTGTAGAAATTAGAGGCAGACCTGCGTTAGTTAAGGCAGCAGCGACATCAGCACTCAGTGGCACTCCACCTGTTCTACCAGTGGAATCATCAATGATCACTGTGGCTGGAGGAGGAATACTTCCTGCAACTCTATTTCCTTGAGTGACATCTTGAATCAG
This sequence comes from uncultured Microcoleus sp., assembly GCA_964657555.1. Lineage (GTDB taxonomy): Bacteria > Cyanobacteriota > Cyanobacteriia > Cyanobacteriales > FACHB-T130 > CAZZWA01. Next base: position 915 of record CAZZWA010000665.1, on the reverse strand, counting down.
CACAGGGCCGACCTTCCCGACGGCTGCGGTGCTAAACCCTGCTGTACGAGCTGCGGCTAATAGGGTTTCTTCATTCAGGTAGTTGCCACCAAAATGAGCGTCCAGATCAGCCAACACAGGATCACTCTCTACGAAGGGAGTAACACTGTTGCCAGGAGGAACATTGCCAGCATTAGGCACAGGAAAACCTGCGTAGATTGTATTGCTGAAGTCGCCAGTATCGCCTAGATAATGGCCTGTGGCGAGCGCAGATCCATTAGCTGTAGTGAAGGTGGGAAACAAGGAATGACTATTCGTAAAACGTACCCCTTGTTGAGCAACACCATAAAGTGCAGGCGTGTCCGTTGCATTTACAGAGCTAGGGCGTAAACCATCAGCAACGAAGATAATTGCGTTGCGTGGCGCTGATTGTTGAGCAACCGATCTGTCTATTATAAATAGCCGCTCTACTAAGACAATGGTAAATAGTGCGCTCATGAAGACCGCGAACAGCTTCTGCCATCGCCTAGCAAAAAGAGTCCTTAGCGATGACAAGGCTGCGGATAAATTGCGCCCGATTCTTGACATGGTAGTTCGCACAGTGACAGTCATTAATGAACATATGAGCAATAGAGATACTATTTGTACAAGATTAAGAAAAAGCTATGAAATAAATAAGAAAGCCTTAAGAGAGCCGATCTTCACTAAAGCTTCACGAAAACATATTTATTTAGCAGGAGTATGAAGTTAAGGCGATCGCCCGTTTCAACAAAATCTTTTGCCAAGTGCAAAAAAGCTACCTTTAGAGGGATAGCTTTTTCGTCAAGATTAACTTATTAAGTCTTGAGTTACAGCTTATCGAAAAGTACGGGAGAATCTTGTAAATCTTATCATCGTTGTATTTCCAGTAATAGGAGTGCAAGCTAGAGACGCAGT
>CAZZWA010000664.1:0-2544 GCA_964657555.1 uncultured Microcoleus sp. | reverse complement strand
CTGAATACTTGACCGATGCTCTAGGGGTAGGTTGCTAGACTGTGGTTTACATTCCTTTGTCGAGGCTATCTCTATGATTCGCTTATTACTAGTAGACGACCAGACTATTATTCGTCAGGGATTAAGAAGTTTGCTAGAGTCAAAGCCAGACTTACAGGTAGTTGGAGATGCTGAAAACGGTCAAAGCGCAATTCAACAAGTAGAAGCAAAAAAGCCGGACGTCGTGCTTATGGATATCCGCATGCCACTGATGGATGGCGTGGCAGCTACACAGATTATTTGCCAGCGCTTTACTAATACTAAAGTTTTAGTGCTGACAACATTTGACGATCATGAGTATGTTTCCCGCGCCATGCAGTTTGGGGCAATGGGCTATTTGTTGAAAGATACACCTTCAGAAGAATTAGCCCAGGCGATTCGAGCTGTTTATAGAGGATACACTCATATGGGGCCAGGATTATTTGAGAAGGTCATTTCTAACTCTCCAGCAAAATTACCAGAATCACCAGCCAGTCTACCGCCAGAATTGAGTGAACTGACTCCAAGAGAACGAGAAGTTTTGTGTTTAATTGCTTCGGGAGCTAGCAATCGAGAAATTGCCGCGTTACTCTACATTTCGGAAAGAACCGTTAAAAATCACGTAACCAGTATTTTAAGTCGGCTGAATCTGCGCGATCGCACTCAAGCTGCCATCTATGCCAGTTCTTTCTTGCCCCTTTTAGACAAGCCCAGCTACAGGTGAAGTAAGAAAGCAGGGAAGACCTTTTCTTCTCTTTCCCCTTGTCCCCTTCGGTTACTCGCCAACGTATCGAGGTAACTCGACCTGGAATGTAGAACCTTCTCCCAATTTGCTGTCAACTGTGATTTTTCCCTTCATCAGACGAACTAATAAGTGCGTAATGGCAAGCCCCAATCCTGTACCGCCGTACTGGCGCGATATCGTCTGATTCACTTGGCGGAATTCCTGAAAAATGTGTGGCAAATCAGCCTCGGCAATGCCAATGCCAGTGTCCTTAACCGCGATCGCGACTCGGTTTGGTGCGATTTCCCATACCTCCACCCCTACACCACCAGATTCGGTGAACTTAACAGCGTTGGAGAGGAGATTAACCAAAATCTGCCGCACGCGGTTACGATCATTAACGACACAGGTGTTATTCAAAACACAGTTGACATGCAGTTCTAAGTGCTTCTGCTGAGTCAGACTCACGAGTTCTTCAACTGTTGTTGTTACTAACTGAACTAGGTTAAATTCTTCTAATTTCAACTCAAGGCGTCCAGCCTCTAGAGTCGAGAAATCCAGAATATCCTCAATCAGGTTCAGCAAGTTTTTGCCACTATTAAAAATTCGTTCCACCATAGTGACTTGGGCATGAGCAAGCTGATGTTGGGGGTGGCGCAACAGCAACTGGGAGAAGCCAATAATAGCATTCATGGGGGTACGCAGTTCATGGGACATCATTGCTAAAAACTGCGATTTCAGCTTTTTGGCTTCCATAAGCTCTAGGTTCTGGAGCTGAATCTGGCGCATGTTCTCCTCTGCTTGCTTGCGTACAGTGACATCACGCAGCATCCAGCGTAGGGCGCTCGGCTTGCCTTGCTGATCGCGGACGGCAGCTACAGTTATAGCTGCTGCAAATGGCTCACGATCACGGGGTCTTAGTAACACGTTCGACTCGTGCAGCTGGTCGCTTTCGCGTAGCCGACTTATTTGAGAGCGAAAACTGCGACGCTCTGCCTCAGAAATGAAGATCGCCAGTGGCTTACCTACTAGGAACCTCTGCGAGACATTTAGCAGCGTAGCCGCCGCAAGGTTAGCTTCCCAGATATTACCTTCTATATCTGTCACTAGGTAGCCATCTGGTGCGAACTCAAACAACTCTTGGTAGCGCTGGCGTTCTGCTTCTACCATCTGACGCGTCGCTACTAGCTCCTGATTTTGCTGGCGCAACTCCTCTTCAGCTACATGTAGTTCTTCTAAAGCAGCCCGAAGTTCTTCAATCGAATCCACTAGCAGCTGTGGTTGCTGGTGAAGCCAATCTACTTCCCCTGCGCGCTCATATAATTTGCCAGCACGCTCATACACACTCTCTATCTGCTTGGTAAAATCGTCTGCGGTCATATCGAAACTATCAAATTCAATGTTTACAATTGAGCTAATACTTATAAACTTTAATGATTCCACGTTAGATACTATTGAAAATAGACAGAGCAGCTATTAAAAGCTGCATAAAAACATCCGATTTTTAGCCATTAGTTATTTAGGATACGAGCTGTATAAGTATGGTTTTTAGGTTCAATAGTTTATAGCTTTCACCTTATAAGGGCAAAGCAGATTTCTGTATCCGTGCTACTGGCGATTATTTTTCACTTACCTAAACTTTTACCCTCGATTTAATTAAGTATCTAAGCATCAAGCCTAATCTTCATAAAATTTTACTTTATGAAGATTATTAAAAATGCTGAAGCAGGCGAAACGCCAAACTAACAAGCAACTTACCCTGTTACTTATTAAGATCTTCAGTGCGGGTATCTGTCAGCATA
>CAZZWA010000663.1:0-2546 GCA_964657555.1 uncultured Microcoleus sp. | reverse complement strand
ACGAGCGCAACGCTCACAACTTCCCACTTGACCTAGCGGCAACAGAAGCACCTGCAATCAACGGCTAATTGCTAATCCGGTAGAGACGTGACATGTCACATCTCTACCCTCAAAAAAGCGCTCCCAAATGGGGGCGCTTTTTTGTTGCAAAAGACACCTTGTTAGAGACAAAGCGATCGCATTGTAGAATTAGATTCTACTCACAACCGGAACATGGGTTATATGTAAAGTTTTGTACCAGAATTAAACATTTCTAGATTGCATAGTCGCGAGACGCCGAGAGCTATGTGATATTCAAAGACTCAAATCTGCCTTGGGAGAGTGTATATGCCCCGCATCAGGCGTCGTCAATTTTTGCAGTTTGCCGGATCGGCTCTTACCACGCTGGGGTTGAGCCAAATGGGTATTCAACACCAAGGTCTTCGTTATGGCAAGGTTCTGGCACAAGGCACACCGCGCAAACTAGCTTTGCTTGTGGGAATTAATCAGTATCCTAAGACTCAACGCTTCACCCAGCTAATGGGATGTACGAACGATGTGGAGTTGCAACGCCAGTTGCTGATTCACTGCTTTGGCTTTCAGGAAAACGATATCAAGATCCTGCTTGATGACCGAGCTACCCGTCAAGGTATTTTAGAGGCATTTGAAGAGCATCTGATCAAACAGGCAAAACCAGGAGATGTGGCAGTTTTTCACTTCTCTGGACATGGTTCTCGCGTTGCTGACCCAGATTCTATTGATCCAGACCATCTCAACAGTACCTTTGTTCCAGCTGATGACAGCCCGTCACCACCAGGCATCGTTAACGACATTATGGGACATACCCTATTTTTGCTGATGTCTGCCCTAAAAGAAAAAACCGAGAATGTGACAGTGGTACTAGATAGTTGCCATTCTGGCGGCGGGACTAGAGGAAATATCAGGATACGGGCAGTTCGAGGTGGTGCTGAGTTCAAAGCTAGTCCAGCTGAATTTGAGTATCAACAGCAATGGCTCAAGCAGCTCAAACTTTCTCCCCAAAGTTTCTATGAGGGAATCAGAAAAGGAGTGGCCACAGGGGTGGCGATCGCTTCGACTCAGCCCAACCAACTAGCAGCTGATTATGAATTTACTGGCTTTAGTGCTGGTGCATTTACTTACCTGCTAACTCAGTATCTTTGGCAGCATACCGATACTGTTGAGGGAGTCATTGACCGGGTAAGAAGCAACATTAGAACCATCTCTAACCAAGTTCCCCTATTCGCGGCTCAGTCAGATAGCGGGAATGAAAAGAAACCTGTCTATTTTCTGGATCGAGTCAATTTACCTGCTGAAGCAGCGATCACCGAATTAAACGGCGATCGCGCTAAATTGTGGCTGGGAGGAATTCCTAGAGATAGCCTAGACGCCTTCGACAAGGGGGCAACTTTTATTACCCTCTCAGAGGGGGGACGTGGTTCTGCCCAAGTTGAATTACTCTCCCGTAACGGTTTGGTTGGGGATGCTGTCGTTAAGGGAATAGCTCAACGGGGAGCATTGTTGCAAGAATTGGCCCGTGCGATTCCCAGTGATTGTCAGCTGCTAATCGGTCTTGACCCCTCTTTGGGAGCTGATGCATCTGGTCTTCAACAGACACTGCAAAAATTTAACCACATTGAAGCAGTACCTTCACAACCAGGCAATGGGCTCTATCCTAAACAAGTACATTACATTTTGAGTCGGATGACTGCTGCCTATCGACAGCAATTACACAACGGAGATAACGGGGAGTTGCCGCCAGAAGGCAGTATTGGTTTATTTTCCCCAGCACTGGAGTTGATTCCCAAGTCCTTTGATGTATCTGGAGAGACGGTAGGGCAGGCAATTTCTCGGCTCAGAACAAAATTCAAATCTCTGCTGGCAGTACGGATTGTCAAGATGACTCTCAATGCCGAATGTTCCGGCTTAGATTTAGCGGTAACAATGATTCTGGAAAAAGAAAAAGAGGTCATTGGTCAGGCGTTCACTCCTCGAGGTTGTCGAGATGACGAATCGTGCCCACCTAAAGGTAGTAGAGGGGAAGTAGGACAAAAGCCCACCCAACAGTTGGCTGTGGGAGCAATGTTCCAGTTCCGAGTGAGAAATCAAGAGAAAAGGCCCCTCTATCTGGGTATTCTTTTGATTGACCCAGGTGAGGGCATCGTTGTCTTGTTTCCCAACGAGTTTCAGCAGGTGTCAGATGAGGAGAGAGACAAAGCCACGCGAATCGAGCCAAATCAAACTCTGTTAATTCCAGATGCCAGTAAGGATGAATTCGATCTTGTCACAGAAGCACCTGGGGTGGGAGAGGTGCTGGTGATTGCTAGCCAAAAGCCACTCACGAGTGCTCTATTGAGATTGCGCAGTTTGGCAGTAAAGCGAGGCCAGCAACGCGGTGTGCTAGAGACAAGAGGAGAAGACTCAATTGAGTTGATCGGTAATTTGATTGATGACCTAAGTGGCACAAAGCGAGAACTGGCAAGAGTCAGGCAGCGAGTATCCACTTCTGGGATAGCGGCTCTATCGATCGCGTTTGAAGTCGTGAAGAA
>CAZZWA010000662.1:0-2547 GCA_964657555.1 uncultured Microcoleus sp. | reverse complement strand
GATTGCGTGGTTGGATAGCTACCCGCTCATTTAAGCCTATGAAATTGCGTTTTATTCCTAGAAGTTGGTGGCGATCGCTCAAATATCTTTCCCTACTCTTTCTGTCTCTATTTATCACAATATTGCTAGCTAGAAATCCAGTCTCTGCGATCGCGCAGCAACCCTTTCAAGAAATTCGCGGGGTTTGGATGACAGAAAATGACAGTGACATACTCAGAGATCGCCCCAAACTGCAAGATGCTGTGAATCAATTGGCGCGGCTGAACTTTAATACAATCTATCCGGTGGTATGGAATGCTGGCTACGTATTATATCCCAGTGCTGTAGCACAACGGACAGGCATCCAACCTTTCGTCCACAAAGGCTTACAGGGACAAGATCCCCTCGCTGAACTAGTTGCTCAAAGCCATCGCCAAGGCTTGCTAGTGATTCCCTGGTTTGAGTTCGGTTTTATGGCTCCCTCTACATCAGAACTGGCATTGAATCATCCTGAATGGATGACGCAACGGCGGGACGGTAGCCAAACTTGGATTGGTGATGCTGGTGAGGCTGTGTGGCTCAATCCCTTCCATCCCTCAGTGCAGCAGTTGATCGCCGATCTCGTGCTAGAAGTTGTCACCAAATACGATGTTGATGGCATTCAGTTTGACGACCATACTAGTTTGCCATATGAATTTGGCTACGATAGCTACACAATTGCTTTGTACAAACAGGAAACTAAGAAAGATGTGCCTCCCAATCCCCGAGATCCCGCATGGATGCGCTGGCGAGCAGATAAAATCACGGCTTTCATGACACAACTCAACAAAGCTGTAAAAACGAGAAAGCCTAATGCGATTTTCTCCGTTGCCCCTAATCCCTATATCACTGCTTATAACAGTTATCTGCAAGACTGGCTTGCTTGGGTGCGACAGAACATCGTAGACGAGCTAATTGTGCAAGTTTATCGTCCCGATCTGCAAAGTTTTCTCGAACAAATCGCTCGTCCCGAAATTCAAGAAGCACAACAAAAAATTCCTACGGGAGTCGGTATCCTGACAGGCTTGAGAAATCAGCCAGTGCCGATCCAACAAATTCAGGCTAAGGTGTGGGCAGCTCGCGATCGCGCCTTGGGTGTATCTTTCTTCTTCTACGAAAGCCTTTGGGACTCTGCACCAGAATCCGTCACAGAGCGGCAATCTAACTTTCAAGCTCTTTTCCACTCTCCCGCTTCCCGCTCTGGGATTGAGACAACTCGTGGTCAAACGCCTAAAATTGAGAATCTAGTTGGAACCCACTAGTCAGTAGATCACCAACCGAAAATTGACTGGTTGAGATGGATTTGGGGACAGGGGAAATACCTGCACCCATCAACCCCCTTTCTCTACTCGTCAAAGTTGCTTTGGTGGACTTAGTACTAAGTGGCGGAAATTTTTCACTAGTTCCACCTAGTTCTAAAGATAAATTATAGACTTACAATTTGAGAATCAGGAAGTGGAGATGTTTCTCAAAGGTGCTTCGCTCAAGCGGATGATTGAGTGCGATCGCCATTGCTCTAAAATGGCTGGAGAACCGTAGGCGCAGCGTGCCTGTAGGGTAACTCATCATTACTGGCGAGGATAGAGACGATCAATGACGACTCAAACACGAATGACTCGAACTGTCACAGGGATCGTTAACAGCGTCGAAACGCTGGAAGGTGAAGGCATGGTCGTTCGCCGTCCGTTTCCCAAGAGCACCTTCGTGGACTTCGACCCTTTCCTCCTCCTTGATGAATTAGGCCCTGTTAATGTCAAACCAGGTCAAGGGAAGGGAGCACCCGATCATCCCCACAGAGGCTTTGAGACTGTCAGCTATGTGCTTGAGGGACGCTTGGAGCACAAAGATTCACAAGGACATGCAGGAAAGCTTGGCCCCGGTGACGTGCAGTGGATGACCGCAGGTGCAGGAGTTGTCCATTCGGAAATGCCGGAGCGAGAATTTGCCCGCATCGGCGGACGGCTGCACGGACTGCAACTCTGGGTTAACCTACCTCGTCGCGACAAGATGATCGAGCCTCGTTATCAGGAAATTCCTGCTCAGAGAATTCCCACTGCTCAGACGAATGATGGCTTGGTGAGTGTAAAAGTCATTGCCGGAGAAGCGTTGGGGGCCAAGGCTGTAATCGAAACGCAGACTCCAATTATCTACCTGCACTTCACTCTCCAATCTGGTGCGATCGTAGTTCAGCCTGTGCCAAGAGATTACAACGCCTTTACGTATGTGCTTGATGGTGAAGGCTTGTTCGGTGCAGACAAGGAGCGTGCAGGAGATGGGCAAATGGTACTCTTTGCACAAGATGGTGAGGAAGTGGCGATCGCAAATCCGTCTGACACTAAATCACCACTGGATGTGCTGCTGATTGCTGGTGTACCACTAAATGAGCGTGTTGTTCGCTACGGTCCATTTGTGATGAATACCGAAGCAGAAATTGCTCAAGCTGTTGAAGACTATCGTAACGGGAGGATGGGTAGCATTGACTTCTAACACTCTTGAACAACCAACGCGCCAATATCTGCGCGATTTGCG
>CAZZWA010000661.1:0-2548 GCA_964657555.1 uncultured Microcoleus sp. | reverse complement strand
TCTGATTATTTCCTGGCTCTGCCAGGGAATGCAGCTCAAAGAGGCTCTGCCTCCAGTTAAAGCACAAGAGGCAGAGCCTCTGTTCGGTGTTCCCAGGCAGAGCCTAGGAACGAGGGCAAAAATCATTCACGGGTATTGGATTTAAGAGCTGATTTGTATAGTAAATTTTAAATTCGTGGCAATTATCTTGATGATCAAGCGATCGCACGATGAAACCTGGGATCAACAAATTGCGGAAGACTTGATGTCAGGAAAGCTAGATATCCTGATTGCTAAAGCAGAAGCAGATATTGCCACTCATAACGTGAGGGCTCTTGATGAAATCCTTCACAACATCTAATTTTTGGGAAGCCTATGCAACGCTATCTCCAGAAATGAAAGAACAAGCTCAAAAAGCTTATCAGTGTTGGAAAAAGAATCCCTCACATCATCCTTGCACTTTAAGAAAGTGGGCAAGAACCTCTGGTCAGTTCGTATTACGGGAGGTTATCGAGCGATAGCTTTAAAAAAGGGTGACGATTATTACTATTTTTGGATTGGCTCTCATGACGACTATGAGGCTCTACTGGATTGACTGGAATGGTTTGACAACTACCTAGGAAATAATCACCTCATTAGCTTCTTCCAAGCGCTACAAGCAGAGTGGAAGACACAAGCCGTCACAGGAGTTGTGATATGCATCACCTTAAAGTAGCTTAACGAAGTTATTATCGTTTGTAAAGACCTTTGTCGGTTAAGACAGGCACATCTTGAGTGACCTCAGTTGGGTGCATCAACTGACCAATATCAAGCACCAGTTATGGCATTGGGGCAACCGTTAAGTGTTTGAAGTTATGTACCAGCTTTAGATATAGCGGTTCTAACTCGTGCGAGATATACTAAAACCCTTGTTTATAATCCTTTTTGCTTTCAACGCTGACCTCATTGAACCGAGAAGCGCTATAGTCAAGAAACTTTGCCAACATTGAGTCCAACAGTAACAGCCAGATCTGTCTGTTCCGTCTATTGTTATGGCAGAAGGTATTGCCCGAATCCTTGAAGAGGAGTATGACGTCAAGCTACTCAGAGACAGATTTCACCAGCAAGTTAGGAGGAGTTAGGAGATGACCCAGAGTTACGTCAATCAGTCTGGCGAAACCATCCCCCAAATGCTCAATGGATATGACCCAAATGTGTTTCCAGCGTTTCATCAAACGCTGCAAACTCATTTTCCAGGTGCATTACCCATGAGAAAGTATATGAGAAAGACTTTCCAGGGCTTAAGCGCTTACGGTTTCTCTGACGAAAACACGATGGGAATGATTGCGATTTGTCGAGACGAAATCGCCGAACCCCTATTTACAGAAGTCATTCGCTACTGGGGAAAAACCTTTAATTGTTGCAGCTTAGCCGGATTTGTGATGATGGGGAAAACCGGGTTAGCTGCTGCGACAGACCATACCCCGATCGTTGATAATATCCGTCGTTTTGCCTTCTATGCAATGCCTCACGTAGCTATCTCTAGACATGGTGATATTGGCAAAGTCTATCGAGATGGTGTTCAAAAAGTTTCCCACGCCTGTGGAGCATTAGAATCGATCGCCAATGAGCTGGCATCCGGTCATCTGAAACTAGAAATGGATATGCAAGATATTGAACAAACAATCATCCGGCAGAAAATTCTTTCAACCCTGACCTATGGAGATAAGCCCAATTTGATAGAAATTACGAAATTAGCATCTCAAATTATTTCCAATGATGTCGAAAAGCTCTTGAACACTTTGGATAACTCTGTATTTAATTATGCTGTTATGACCGGAATTCAAATCCACGGCCCCCTAGACACCCACTGGATATGTCCACAAGATTTTTATGTTGTCGGTGCTCAACTTTCTCAAGGGAAGGAACATATTGAAGCATTTCAGGATGTGCGAAATTAAACAGTTAATGGCAATCACAAAACATGTCAAGCTCCAGACGTGATAGCAAGCCGAAACGAGAGATTATTTAGAGTTAGTAAGAGGATTTCGTAACTAGGTGATAAATCAGATTGGACAGTAGGCGATCGCACTTGTTTTTTGAGGTATTCAAAGAGATGGTCGCCTAGAGGTAAATTTCAGAATAAGTTATTAGGATTATCACTTGGCAATCCAATTGTTTGAGCAATTGTAATCATGCGAGCATCAGCGGTAAGGAAAACTAGAGCGGGTGACTGAGCTTGAGAGAGTATAGTACGGAGACTTATTGCAGAAGCTAATTGAACCGCATCGTAAGCTCTTATAGGATGTGACTAACTAGCTGTTCTGCTAACTCAGTCAGAGTTTGAGTCAATTCTAGAACGCGATATTGGACGTTAAAATGATGACGAAAGACTAGAAAAATTTGAGTTGTTTGACTGGGATCAACACTTCCTTCTCGCTGACGACGTGCCAGTGCGCTCAAAACTTCTACCCAAGTAATTTGCGCAATGTACAGTTGGTTGCTGGTATCCGGATCTGCTAAAGCTTGTATCCAAATGGTGCCAATTTCGGGTACATAGCGTTTAACCAAGGCACTACTATCTAGGAAA
>CAZZWA010000660.1:0-2552 GCA_964657555.1 uncultured Microcoleus sp. | reverse complement strand
CGGTCAGAACAAATTTTGTTAGCTCAAATGGAGCGCCAAGACCTGCCAGGGCAGTTTCCTTTTGATTTGCAGGCCAGACAACAATTACTATTTAAAAGTGCAGCAGAACTTGATAAAATGCTGCCGACAGTGCTCGAAACCCTGCTGCGACGGTTTAATCTATTCTCCTGATTTTGGTCAGGGAAGCAATTTAATGTAAGTGTGGCGTGATTTTCGAGCTTTCTGACATGATAATGATCGGGATAGATTGAGGATTATTCAACCCTATGCCCAGGACTCCCACAGAATATGCGGTACACCTAATGATAGAAGGTGGACACAGGGAAGAAGTGCGTTTTTTCAGCATTCAAGATTTCCAGAAGTGGTACAGTGGGGAACTAATGCCCAAGGCAGCCTCCAATGACTTTATCAGTGTACCGATTAAAAATGTTCAGGGCGAGTATATGGTCGTCCGTCCTTCCAGCATCATAGCTATTCGGGTGGAACCTATCTTTGCCGGAAGTGTCGAACGAGACTACTAGATGCCAGTTTCGCTTCATAGCACTGGCAGCATCCAACCAAGAAATCGGTCACAAATCTTGCAAAATTGTTCGCAAAAAGGATGGTTATTCGCATGTTGCGTAGACTTTGCTCTCCATTTCGCCCCTCGGTAAGGCTTGCGCCTATACCAAGGGTCTTTAAGGAGGAAAACCGATGACAGGAATTCCCCAAAACCCGAGATCTGATGATGCTGTCATAGGAAGTCAAAACCAGCCGACAACTGAGAATGCCCCACAGGGGAGTCCCAGGGCTAGAAGCCGTTATGCCAGAACCCCCGATGAATATGCCGTATACCTGTTGATCGAAGGTGGACATCGAGAAGAAGTGCGTTTTGGCAGCATTCAAGATTTTCAGAAGTGGTACAGCGGGGAACTCATACCAAAGGCGGCTTCTAAAGACTTCATCAGCGTACCGCTCAAAAATGTTCAAGGCGAGTATATGGTCGTGCGTCCTGCCAGTATTTTGGCAATTCGAGTGGAACCAGTCTTTGCTGGAAGCGTCGAACGAGATTATTAGTGTATTCTGCCTGAAATTGACTGCTACTGGCCGTAATTAGTTAGCAAAAAGCTCGGCGAAGGAAAGGAGTGAGGCGTAAACACAAGGGTACTCATCAGTGCACAGTTACGCACTCAGTTTTTATTGCGATGTACTAGCTATCGGTTTCCCTGTTGGTGTGAGTATGAGAAAGACATTTGCTTTAGTTTCCCTGAGTTTAGGTGTAGCGCTGGGAAATCCTAGCTGGCCAACCCTCGCCCGCATCCCGCTGCATGCGATCTACGAGGCTGACAAGCAGAAGCTGACAGTCAACCAGCCAGACTTGCTGGGACTAGACGAGCAGATCTGGGGACATGCCGGTGAGCAAGGGGATAAGCAGGCAATGTTGAATGCTGTCGATCAGAGTTTGCGTTATCTTCAGACTCGCGATGCTCATTTTGCCTATCAGCGGTATGCGCTAACTGGGATTACGCGTGTTAAAGTTATCCACTCTCTGGTGCGTTTTAAGGAGCTAGTTATTAACTCTAGTTCACCAGAAGAACTACAAGCTGCCGTTGCCCGCGAATTTACCTTCTACCAGTCTGTAGGCAAAGATAATAATGGCACCGTCCTCTTCACTGGCTACTATGAACCAATATATACAGCCAGCCGTGTGCCAACAGCAGAGTATCGCTATCCCCTCTATCGGCTACCGCCAAATTTCTCGTCTTGGCCCAAACCTTACCCTACACGCGCTGAGCTAGAAGGAGAAGATGGTTTACACATCTCACCAAAACTAAAAGGGCTGGAATTAGTTTGGATGCGCGATCGCCTGGAAGCCTTTCTGGTGCAAATTGAAGGCTCAGCTCGACTGCGGCTGACAGATGGCACTCAAATGAGCGTGGGCTTTGCAGGCAAGACGGAGTACCCATACATCAGTATCGGGCGAGAACTGGCGAAAGATGGCAAATTGTCTCTTGATGGTCTGACAATGCCAGTTATGACTCGGTATTTCAGCCAAAATCCTGCTGAACTGAATAATTATCTGCCGCGCCAACGCAGCTTTGTTTTTTTTAAGGAAACCTACGGTGCTCCGGCTATGGGTAGCATCAACGTGCCAGTCACACCAGATCGCTCGATTGCTACAGATAAAACCATGATGCCACCAGGTGCCTTGGCTCTGATTTATACCCAACTTCCCTATCTTGATGCTTCTGGTGGGATAGAGCAGCGTCTAGTAAGTCGCTACGTCTTAGACCAAGATACAGGAAGCGCCATCAAAGGCCCAGGTAGAGTCGATTATTACATGGGTGTTGGCAAAGTGGCAGGCGAACGGGCTGGAATGACTGGCAACTCTGGACAACTGTACTATTTGCTCCTAAAGGAGTAGGAAGCAGATAATACCGTGGGTATGAAATAGGGAACCTTTGGCTGTGATATGTTGCTTGCATTACTGAGCATCAGCCTTCTCTAGTAGTCAGTCAATTTGAAATTGATGGCTAGAGACTGATACAGAGATTCGGAGACGCGGGGAATTT
>CAZZWA010000659.1:0-2565 GCA_964657555.1 uncultured Microcoleus sp. | reverse complement strand
GCGGCTTACAGGGATAGATTGTTCAGCACAATTCTGGCAGTTTAGTAACCTTGAACCGCAGACGATGTCAGCCACAAGATTAAGGTGCCAAGACCAGCAACAATAATAGTTGTGGTCACCGGATGCTTCTCTGCCTTTACGTAGAAGCTGCCTGATCGAATCCAGCCTTGGTGAGTCCCCCGCTCATGCATGCCATAGCCAGCTTGATAGAGCGCATTGTCTTCTCGATCCCGAGAGGGGCGATCGGACTGTTGCGAGGGAAACGCCCAAAGCTCTATCAACTTGTCTGTGAGCCGTGGTGAGATGCCAGCCAACACCGCTAGAGCTTTAGCTTGGAACCCGACGAACATGTCTCGCTTCGGATGCTCTGCCGAATACAAGATTGCTTCAGCGACTGCTTCGGGTGGGTAGATCATGCCGCGATGGGCGGGTTGTTTTGGCATGTAGCTGCGGGCATGTTCGTTGTATGGAGTGTCAATCCGTCCTGGGTGAATCAATGTTACTGAAACAGGAGCACCTTCAGCCTCCAACTCTGTTCGCAGAGCATCTGTCCAACCATGTAGCGCATGTTTTGAAGCCGAATAGGTTGACTGAACTGCTACCGCTCTATCGCCCAGAAAACTGCCAACATTGATTAACGCCCCACTGCCGCTTTGGCGCTGTTTGAAGTGGTTGACGGCAGCACGAGAGCCATAAACAACCCCCCAAAAGTTTGTATCAAACATACGCTTCATGTCGGGGATTGAAACATCCATACAGCGACCAAAGATCGACACGCCTGCATTGTTAACCCACGTATCAAAGCCGCCAAATTCAGCGATCGCTTTTTCAGCAATGCGATTCACATCTTCTTCTCGCCCGACATCGGCGACAACATAGATTGCCTGCCCGCCTTTGCCGCGAATTTCATCGACAAGTTGACCCAGAGCATCTTCATTGCGTGCTGCCAGGACAAGCTTTGCACCTCGCTGTGCCGCCATTCTAGCGGTCACTAGGCCAATACCACTAGAGGCACCTGTAATGACAACGACTTGGTTTCGGAGAGGTTTCAGTGAAATAGCCATGACTTTTCATTCAAACAAGATTTTTATAGGTTTAAAGGGGGAGAAGGTCACGCCAATCATATATTGCCTGGAATTGTTAATATGACTGGCCTCCTCGCAAAGCGTTATGGAAGAACGGGCTGACCGCCAGTCACGGGAATGACCGCACCCGAAACATAACTGGCCTCAGAGGAAGCGAGTAGCACATATACTGGCGCGAGTTCTGCGGGCTGCGCGGCACGCTTAATTGGATACTCTTGCCCGAACTGTGTCACCTGTTCGTTTGGCATTGTCGCCGGGATCAAAGGTGTCCAAACTGGACCCGGCGCGACACCGTTAACCCGGATGCCCTTGTCAGCAAGCAACTGCGCCAACCCACCAGTGAAGTTCACGATTGCTGCCTTGGTAGCCGAATACGCCAGTAGCTTCGGCTTCGGCTCAGATGCATTGATGGAGGCCGTGTTGATGATAGCGCTACCCGGCTTCATGTACGGCACGGCAGCTTTGCACAGGTAGAACATCGCGTAAATGTTGGTTTTGAACGTGCGATCAAACTCCTCTGACGAAATCTCCTCAAGACTCTGGCGCGTCATCTGGAAAGCAGCGTTGTTGACAAGGATGTCGATCTTGCCGAACTCGCTACGCGCCTGCTCAACGAGCTGTTGACAGTGCGCTTCTTGCTGGATATCTCCTGCGATCGCGACGCACTTGCGCCCCTCCTTCTCAACGATACGAACGGTTTCCTGCGCGTCGGACTCTTCGTTGAGATAAGCAATCAGTACGTCGGCACCTTCGCGGGCGAAAGCAAGCGCGACTGCCCGCCCGATACCAGAGTCGCCACCCGTAATGATAGCGGCTTTGCCTTGCAGTTTTCCGGAACCCTGATAGGAATTTTCGCCATAGTCCGGCCTCGGGTTCATTTCAGACTCTAGTCCCGGCACCTCTTGCTGTTGTTCGGGAAACGGCGGCTTCGGTCTTTGTTCCTGTAAATTTTGTGAAGTCATCAACTCTCCTTTCAATCGGGTCTTGAGTAAAAAAAGCTCGCCGACGCATAGGGCTGCTCTCGTTTGATCGGCTAGCGCAGCATCTGCTGTGGTGGTTCTTATTTGGTTGTTTGATTTTTGGTTCTCGTTAGTTAACAATTAAGCGTGTATTACTTTACCCAACCCCTAACTACAGAATGAGATTAGTGTTAATTTAGTGTGTTTTCTCCAACACAATGTATTTGAATGAATAGGAACTTCCCTCAGGGCAAACCCATCTAGCGCTATCACTGAAGCATTACTTATTTAGGTATACTCCTGTGGTAATAGTGTTAATAAATTTACTCATATACATTAGTTGTAGGTCAGAGCTTTCAGATATCTTCTACGTTCAAATTAAAATAAAACTGGTTGGCTAACGTATTCTTTTTGATTCAAATGGTTGACTATGATGAAATTCTGACGTTTTTCGCGTGTCATTCACAAACGCATTCAGGCAGCTCTTTGGGCACAAAAAAACTTGCTTTAGCCAACTTGCA
>CAZZWA010000658.1:0-2580 GCA_964657555.1 uncultured Microcoleus sp. | reverse complement strand
AATACATTGACGCTTGCACCCGTGTCCAGCAAAGCCATCGCTTCTACAGAACGGTTGCTGTAGGTCAGCGTTATTGGTAGATACGGCAAGGTGCTAGAAAGACCGAGGCTGTTGGTCCGCTCGATGAAAGGAAATCGCTTGCCGTCAAGCATCACTTTTTTGCTTTG
This sequence comes from uncultured Microcoleus sp., assembly GCA_964657555.1. Classification (GTDB taxonomy): domain Bacteria; phylum Cyanobacteriota; class Cyanobacteriia; order Cyanobacteriales; family FACHB-T130; genus CAZZWA01. The sequence goes on along the minus strand of CAZZWA010000658.1, from coordinate 2,413 downwards.
CTACCACTAGAAGATCTGACAGCGTTTGAGCCGCTTCATGAGCATCGTAGGGCGACCACACAACAGCTTCAGTCGATGCTAGTTGATTGAGTAAACCTTCTTGAGTCTGATGATTGGCTGGCTCAAGCTCGCATCCCTCTTCTTTTGCTACTGCCAGTAGAAGAAAATGGATGAGTCGCAGCTTGTCTTGGTGAGATAGCTGATTGACAGCAGTCAGTAATTCAGAAAGAGGCATAAGCCTACAGGATGATGGTTTTATTAGCATAGCTTAAGTAGAAATGGCTTCTGTAGCTTGTTGGATGAGGTCATTCTGTCAGGCGCGATCGCAGCATTCAGCAATTACAGCAGCAGATTGAGGCGTGGCAAGCGTTGCAGGAAGAGTTGGGAGGGCGTGAATGAGCGATAAGCCTAACGGTATGCTTCGCTAGCTTACTCATCAGGCAAAAGGCAATCTCTGTTCAAAACTCAGCATAAAGATTGCCTTTCGATCCGGTGCATGCGATTGTTAGAGAGACGGTGCTACTTAGCAGGAGTAATAACCCTGTGTCAATATCCTCCAGTATAAATAACAGGAGGCATCGGACGAGGTACAGGTGAAATTGTGTATTTAGCTGAACTTTGCACATCGTAAAACTGAACTTTATGTGTGCGAAAAAAGGAGAATACAGGATCTTGATTGATGTAATCCCTGCCGTCAGTAGATGGCAACCAGCGATTTTCATAGGCTTGATAGCAAAGCAGCCAGTTAGGACCGCAGAGTTCATCTGATGTCATACACTGGCTCCATAAGTTGAAGTTGACAGTTTTGCTAACCAATCCTTTTGCTTGTGCATCAAGGGTCAGTAACGCAACAACTGAGTCATTCATTGCCCCAATTAAATTTGCAGTTTGGTCATCAATCGGAAGTTGCAGCACAAGTGAACCCCAAATGATTGAGGCAACTTCGCTACCATGACCACGAGGAGCATGTAACTCAGCTATGCGTGCAAATGCTTCACGAATTAAGTCTTTATTAAGGTTATAACCACTCACAGAAGAATAACGTTTAAGCAATTCTATAGTGACAGGTAATGTTCCGGCTTCAGCAACTGAACATTGAAGAAGAAATGATTCATATAGCGACCAGTTTTCTGCTGGTACTGCTATGGATTTTGACCTCGATACTGCGTACTTGAGTACCGCTTCTTCTCGATTATATTTCCATAAATCAAATGCACAATCAAAGAAATGAATAATGTCTGTATGTTGTGCCTTTGTCCCCGGTCGAAATTCAAATCCACGTAGTTCAGAAACCCACTTTGGCTCTACTCGATAGGGCAGTTCTATAATTTTTGTCTTGTTTGGGTTTAGTTGAAGTTCAAACTGAGTAAGTGACTCTTGGAGCAAAAAAAGTGCTGCTTCTGCATCAGCCAATGACCAGAAGCATAACTCATAATCATCTACATATCGAAATCCCCGGATTGGCAGTTGTTTCAGTTGTTTCTCTAATTCCTGATCAACAACTGCCAGAATTGCCTCTGCAACAATTAAAGATGTATCAGGTCCGATCGGAATGCCCTTTGTTTGTTGGTCTTGAGCATTGCGGATCAACGTATCAATCTTATTACCTAATAATTGCTCATAGCGACGTTGAGTTTTAGCAACAGCTTTAGTGTGGATAGCCCAAGGAATACTATGTGTATATATAGATGGATAAAAAGCGTTAATATCAGTAATAAGTGCATATCTGCAATTGGCACGATTAACAGCACGTATTTCTAGCAAATCACCAAAATCCTTGAATCGTTTGACAGCCCGTGTCTTTCCAGGAGTCAGAATTGGTTTGCTCAAAGAGATATTCGATTGATTAATATGTTGTAGTAGCTGTTGCCATTCGCTGCTAATAACATGTGCTAACTGTATGTAATTTATTGGATTAGGAATACCGAGAACACGGCGTAAAGTTCCCGCTCTAGCCAAGTTCAGTTTTACTAAATGTGATACAAACGGTTTTTTTGACTGCGGATTACAGATGAATGGATGAGATAAAGATGATACTTGCGATGCAATAGCCTTGCCCAGTGAAGTTGTGTGAAATGGTGGTGGCAGTTCTTGAGGAAAATACCCACGTTGTAGTAGCTCATCAAACATTTAAATATTTTTGCCAGTTTTACTAATCTCAGTATCACGTAATTTTAACTTCGAGGACAAGGAGGTAAAAACTACGATGATTTACACTCACCTTCTGAATCGTGGTGGTCGAGGTGTTCGCAGTCCACTCTACTAAGAACATCTTGAGATACCGAACTACTCACTACTCTTTCAGTACCAAACTCTCTAAAGTTATCTCACAAGCGTTGATAAATGCGATCGCACCCACTTCTCACCCATCTTTAAAAGTTATAGCTCACTCCATTCTGGGCTAACCACTGCT
>CAZZWA010000657.1:0-2584 GCA_964657555.1 uncultured Microcoleus sp. | reverse complement strand
ATAGATAATTATTTGTTGCATGAAAATTTAAGGTTTGATGTGGACTTTCTTGACGTGCAGGAGCAGATTCAAGCATTTATTACATACATATTTCACTAGTTGGGCTTGCTTTCCGGATATTTTTGACCGTCACCTTCAAATGGGACACAAGTTGAGCTTTTGAGTCGTCTACCATCTACTACCAGCCTCAACGACGCAATTTAAGTGTGTAACAGCTGATTGCTGTTCGCTCCCTGCCCGTTCGACAAGATGAAATTTTCGAGTTTTGATGGCTGTCCCGTATTTAGGGCGATCTGCCAATCAGCTACCCATCTAAAGCCGGGACAGCACCATTAATCATCTGTGATTGTGGGTAGTAAAAGATATTAAAATACCACACTTCATGCTCAAAGTCACGTTTTTAGTCTTGAAGCCTTTGAGCGCTGACTAAAATGAGGAATCTTATTAAAAAATGTTAAGAACAGATTTAGTTTATGAACGAAATACCGCAAAATATTTGCGGATGGTAACTGAGTACCGAAGCTGTGTGTACAGATGGTAACGCTGATTATTGCGCAAGGATACTTATAGCAAACTCAAGCGTTCACCGGCTGAAGCAGTGGTAGACTCAGAAATACATTGGCGAACGCCAATTTAGACCTGTCGGGTAACATTTTTACTGGAGGAATTCAGCATGAGTATCGTCACGAAATCTATCGTGAATGCCGATGCCGAGGCTCGTTATCTTAGCCCAGGCGAACTAGACCGGATTAAAAACTTCGTCACAACTGGCGAGCGCCGTCTGCGCATCGCTCAAGTGTTGAGCGATTCCCGCGAACGCATCGTCAAGCAAGCAGGCGACCAGTTGTTCCAAAAGCGCCCTGACGTTGTTTCTCCTGGTGGCAATGCCTATGGTGAAGAATTAACCGCCACCTGCTTGCGCGACCTTGACTACTATCTACGTCTAGTCACCTACGGAGTTGTTGCTGGTGATGTGACTCCGATTGAAGAAATCGGTCTGGTGGGCGTGCGCGAAATGTACAAGTCTCTTGGCACCCCGGTTGACGCCGTTGCTGAAGGCGTCCGCGCTCTGAAGAATGCTGCTAGCTCATTACTGTCTGGCGAAGACGCTTCTGAAGCAGGCGCCTACTTCGACTACGTAATTGGTGCTATGCAGTAGTAGGGGTTTCCCTTTTCCTACTTTTAAATTGCACGATTCTCTTGACTACGTGAGATAAGGAAACAAGAAAAATGCAAGACGCAATCACTGCTGTTATCAATTCCTCCGACGTTCAAGGTAAATACTTGGACACCTCAGCTCTAGAAAAGCTCAAGTCCTATTTCCAAACTGGTGAACTGCGCGTTCGTGCTGCAACCGCCATTAGTGCTAACTCCTCCACTATCATCAAAGAAGCTGTTGCTAAGTCTTTGCTGTACTCGGACATCACCCGTCCCGGCGGCAACATGTACACCACTCGTCGCTATGCTGCTTGCATCCGCGACTTGGACTACTACCTCCGCTATTCTACCTACGCCATGCTGGCAGGCGATCCTTCCATCCTGGATGAGCGGGTGTTAAATGGTTTGAAAGAAACCTACAACTCTCTTGGCGTTCCTATTTCCGCAACTGTGCAGGCTATTCAAGCAATGAAGGAAGTCACTGCTAGCTTAGTGGGTGCTGATGCTGGTAAGGAAATGGGCGTTTATTTTGACTACATCAGCTCTGGCTTGAGCTAATTGCTTAAGTTCAAAGCTTTGTAAAAACGTGAAATTTCGCGTCAAGAGACGTGAGTAAAAGTCCGGGAAGTCAGTGGTGAGTGCTAGCTTGTTAGAAGCTTATCCTGCTTATTAGTTTTTGCAGATGAGTTTGGGCGATCTAGTATTTATGGTTGGCTCCCGGTCTTTGATCTATTAGGGGAAAGAATGCGAACCAGTGCTTCGCAATATGCTACACTCTCTTCACTTTGCTTTCCATCCAAAATTTAAGAATGGCCTTCATTTGGCGTATTCTAAAGATTGATTCAGATTAAAAATTTCCTCACTAAATTAGGAGAAAGAAGCTCATGGCACGATATTTTAAAGTTACAGCCTGCGTTCCCAGCCAAACTCGTATCCGGACTCAGCGAGAGTTGCAAAATACCTATTTCACTAAGCTAGTTCCCTATGACAATTGGTTCCGCGAACAGCAGCGGATTATGAAAATGGGGGGGAAAATTGTTAAGGTTGAGCTGGCTACTGGCAAAGTAGGTACAAATACAGGGCTGCTCTAGATACTAGTTCAACGGGGTAACTTCCGAAAAAGTAGGGTGAGCAGTACATCCCACACTTAATTGAGGCTTAACCTATAGGAAAAGAGGTCAGATCGACCTCTTTTTTGTTTGTGAACCAGTTATTCATAATGTTGAGGGCTTACATGTGAACAAGCGCAATTTGGTTGTCTCAGGCTTTTGGCGATTCACTTCAGATAGATAGCGGTAAGCGTAGCCATGCCGTAGGCTGATCGCTAGAAAATCGTCGAAAAATCAAGTTTGAATGCCTGAAACCCATACCTTACAGCGCTTTTCATCTAAGTGAAGTACACTACCCCACCCGCCCTAGCGGGCAC
>CAZZWA010000656.1:0-2588 GCA_964657555.1 uncultured Microcoleus sp. | reverse complement strand
CTCGGTGGGCCGAGATTCAATCAGCTAAGGCCCGGAAAGTACCGTCCTCTGAGATCGTCAAGATGATTGAGTCATGGGCTTAAGTGGCTCAAGCCCATGACTCAACTAACTACGCGGCTTTATCAGCCTCCGGTGCACTCGTTACTGGGGGCACAGGAGCGCTCGACTTCTGCTGACGCAGGTATTCAGCGAAAAAGTTGGCAATTACTGCCAAATCCTGAAATACCTGGGTGAGAACAGATGTATCAATCCGCATGTGACTTTCTCCGATTACTAGGATGCACCTTTATTCTTCCCAGAGCGATCGCTAAAATCACCCGTCGATTCTTATTGATGGAGGTAAGTTATCTGCCTCGATTTCGGTTTTCACTAGTGCCGTCAGCTGCTCAAGTGCGACGAGCAATTCGTTAATGTCATACCGCTCTAGCACAAACTGAGCAATAAAAGCGCTGATCTGCTCCTGAATCTGGGTATTAATGCTCATAACAGTGAGATCGCCTGTTTGACACGTCCGGGCGAAACCTCAATGTATCGCTGTAAGGCTGTGAGACTGCGGTGGCCAGTGATTTCTTGGATCACTCTGGGGTCAGCTCCAGCCTCAGATAGCCGTGTAATGAAACTCCGACGAAAGCTGTGGGTTTTAATGCCGCAACCTCCCAATTTAGCCCTGTTTACGGCCTTACCGAGATACCAAGCTGCACCGCCAGCATCTAGATGTTTATCCGGATCTATCCGATTCGGAAATAGCCAGCCTGCTGGTGGCGGTGAGTATGCCTCCAGCAGTTCGCGTAGTTGTGGGTGAATTGGTACCTGTCTGGTACTGCGTTTTCCTTTGGTATCTGCCTTGCGGGTAGCCGCTCTAAAGGTAATCTGCTCTCTGGGAATTAGCACCTTACGTGCTTCCACCAAGTAAACATCCTCTACTCTCAGCTGACAGATCGCCCCAATTCTTTCGCCAGTCCACCAAGCCACATCAAAAAGCAGCCGCTGTCGTTTATTGAGCAGATGTCTTCGGATCTTTGAGAAAGTGATCTCTGAAATGTTGATCGCCTTCCCTTCTCTTAAATTTGTTGCCATAAATTTTATGTGAGTAACTCTGACTTTAACTATCTACTTAATAAAAGTCCGAGCTAACTGACTTTAATAAGTAGCTGTTGATATGCCAAATCTAGACTTATCAAGGTTTATACCGCTTCAGTGAAACTACTACTTTTATACAAAAGTGCGAGATTTACGCTTTCACTCCTAGCTCTTAAATTGGCAATATCACCCTAATTAATTGCTAAATATGACAGCTTTCTCTACTAATCAAATTCCGACAACCGGCGTTAATGCGATCACCACCCTGGAACAATTGGTGCTCTGGGCTCTTGAAGGGCTCAACACGATCAATCTGACAGTAACAGCCATTGAAGGCGATGGTACTGCCCAACGCGTGACACAGGTGGGGGAATTTTTTGTGACGAATAACAATACTTATCGACTGATTGGCCGAATTTCCTTAGCAATTGACCCGACCCATGCTTACAACGGGAAAAAGCGCTGGGCAAACGCTCTAGAGCTTTCCCAAACTGTACTTGATCCAAGCTTCACTAGCTAATAGATGGGTATTGCCTCCCTGCCAGTAGCAGCTCCTCCCGGATTGCCAGCCAACAACATCGTCCCTTTTCCTAGGGCGACGCTACCTTCTGGACTACCTCAAGCAGCGGGAGCAGCGGCACAACCTGCCGAACCTAGCCCGTCTTCAGTTAAGCCCAGTGATGTTCCGGGCTTGTCTCAATTTTTTCCGAATGATCCAACTATTCCTAGATTAGCTGGCTTACCAGTAAAGCCAGCGCCGCAGCCTGCTAATCCCCCACAAGCAAAACACCCTAATGTACCTAAATTTAACCAACGATTGGGGCTTGAAGATAATGTTTATATTATTCAAGTAAGAGCTATTATCAAATTTGAATTTAGGGTAGGCTCGATTGAGTATGCATATGATTATAAAAAACCATCTAACACAACTGCCTATGTTTACTATTGGAATACTGTTTATTTAGATGGTGTTTCTGACACTACAATCACTGGAAAATTTCTTGGAAGTCCACCCGTTAAGTCTTTACAGGATTTTTACTATAGCATAACTGGCACTCTTCTGCTTCCTTTTCAGTGGCTTACAGAAAACACTAATTCCCTAAGAACAGGAAATATTTATTTAAGCAATGTAGATAATTCCGAGTACCATGATGTCTTCAACTCTGCCAGTCCAGGACGGGTTGCTATAGGTGGGGGTAATGCGACTGTCCTAAGCATTGATTGGAATGCAATCCCCACAAAAGACTATCAATCTCCAGCCGATTTCTCGCCGCTTCCAGCAAACTTTCCTTCAATATTAATTTCTTCATTAAATTTTCCAACAGTTGCACCGCCGCCTAATCTACCGGCACCTCACCGACCACCGGGAGAAAATGAAATTGTGCCGTTCAAACGGCCATCACGCATTCCAAATCCGCCAGCTCCTGCACCACCACCAACACCAGAGCCAGAAAGAAAATCACCGCCATATCCAACTCCTGCACCTACACCCTCACCAACTCCTGCAC
>CAZZWA010000655.1:0-2605 GCA_964657555.1 uncultured Microcoleus sp. | reverse complement strand
AAGATGGAGCATAGTATTGAAGTATCTTTTCATTAGTTGAACAAAGTATTCATATGGATGCTATGGAGCTGTTGAGCCGATATGCAACAGAGGCCGGAGTTTTAACAAGGACAATTTAGGTGGCACAGACCTTAGCGAAGCCGTTCTCATACCAAGTTGCTCTCAAAGAGGTAATCTGTCATGAGTACGCGAAACGCAGTGTAGCGAAGCATCTTGCAGATGCTTCGCTGCGCTCAGAATGACATGATATAACGCAACTTGGTATCAATTAGCTCAGCCTGCATGAAGCTCAATTAAACACTTGCTTTGCGCCATTTCTCTCCCGCTAGACCATAGGCGATCAACACAGAGAGCCTGCTGTTAGTAAATTTACGGAAGCTTCGTTGGCAACTGCTGCTAAATTTTCACGAAAACTTTGCAGAAAACCATGGCTTCAAGCCTAGAACGCTTATAAATTATTGCTTACACTTTATATACAAAAGCATACTAATTCTTGAGTAGACTAAAATCTGGAAGCGCATCAGTTGCACCCATGCCATTTATGAGTCAATCGATTCCTGTAACAAGATCTCTTGTTGAGACAACTGTGCTCAGAGCACCTCTGCCACTCGACAAACTCTCGAACTATGACTTGATTGCGCGTTCAATAACCGGAATACGGCCTGAGCGCGCTACATTTGGCGAACTTATGCGCCGATACCAGTCTCATGTCGATAAGATTTTGTATCACTTGGCTCCCGATTGGCAAGATCGGGCAGATCTAGCGCAGGAAGTCTGGATCAGAGTTTACCGCTATATCAATCGTTTAAAGGAACCGGAAAAGTTCCAAAGTTGGTTGAATCGCATTACTACCAACCTATTTTATGATGAGCTGCGTAAAAGAAAACGTTTGCTCAATTCCTTATCGCTGGATGCTCCTTATGTGATGGAAGACGGGGAGATGGATTGGGAAATTGCATCAGATAAACCCACTCCTGATGAAGATTTGACAACGCGGGAATTTTATGAGCAACTGCGAGTCGCACTTGCTAGTTTGCCAGAGGTATTCCGCACCACAATTGTCCTACGGGAAATTCAAGGGTTAGCTTATGAGGAAATTGCTCAAATCACTGGCGTCTCCTTAGGGACTGTGAAGTCAAGAATTACTAGAGCTAGAGCTAAACTGCAAGCTCAGTTACAAAACTATCAAGTTCACAACTAGCTACACTACTTCTGGCGCTCAAGTACAGGGACTAAAAGACTTAAAGCTTGTGGCTTTATAATAGCGATCGCCTAAACTCCAGTAACACTGGGTCTGAAGTTGGAAAATAGAGCAATATGCTACTTAAACCAGACAGCACACTCAGCGATCGCGTGTCAGTTTAAATCAGCTCTACTCAGGCAGGGTCGGCGGAAGCATCCCGTTTTGGCAAATATTATCTGACCTCTGATTTCCCAGCCCCTTCTCTGACTAAGGGAAAAGGGGAGCAAACACTTCATAGCCCCTCTCCCTTCATGGGAGAAGGGTTGGGGTGTTAGCGCGTTCAGGCCATCAGGCTCTACATCGGTCAAGTATTCAGATTTCGGTGGTGCTTATACCAAGTTGCGTACTCAATGACAGATTACCTCTTTGACTGCAACTTTGTATAAGCAGGGGAGGTAGAAATTCACGGATTTTTCTTAGACACATAGAATAGTTAATTTGTCAATCTCGATTACTTGACCGACTCCCTAGCGGCACAAAGTGCGGGTGTTTTTGCTTAGCAGGGTAATAGCTTCAATCAACACCCATACTGACCAATTTTGTGTCGGTTCTCAGTTCTATCTGTATGGAAGTACCCATTTAAGACTTATAGATATTCTCCAAAAAGATTTAAATTTCACAACTTAGAAAAAACTTCAGTAATTGTGCCAATTCTAAATTTAGTGCTCTAGGAGAAACTATAGATATGTAATTAAAGTATAGAGAAGCAGATATGAAACGCTTAGGAATACTCGTTATAGTAGCTCTTTTGCCTGAGTTGGTTGGTCTTTTATTTTTCAACGTTCATAGTATTCACATTTTCATAGCTCTTGGAGTAAGTTCGGTAATTATCTTTGTTTTGGGATATTTAGTTCTTGTTATAGTGCAATTGTTTCAACTTTTCTGGGAATCTCTCGAAGTAGATAGTGACACCTTTAACTCTTCAGTAGTACACCGAGACTTCCCAGAGCTGTTGGAGCCGGAGCATCTGCCACTGACAACACCAAAGGAAGGTTACGTAAGATTGAACTAATAATTGCTGCCGGGAATGCCTCTGTGCTGCCAATCACTGGATTGCCAAAGGCGGCTCTCATGGGTACGTGAATATACATAGCTACCAACTGTGAGACTATCGCGCTGGTGAGCATCATGCTTTCTATACCAACATTGATTATGCCAGCCCGTTCGGACATAATGCCTGCGTATGCGCCCAGTACCAAAGGGGTTACTGTCATGAGAGCCAGTTGCAAAAGTCCGATCCGCCTATCAATATCCATGTTTTTTCAGTTGGTTTGAACTGGACTCGTTAAGCAATGCACCCAATATCCTTAAGCATGTCTAAATGCTTTTGCAAAGGCGCAAGTGTATTTGCAACAATCATCC
>CAZZWA010000654.1:0-2606 GCA_964657555.1 uncultured Microcoleus sp. | reverse complement strand
TACTCAGTTTGCTCTTCGGAGTGATTTGCGTAACAGCTTATGTAGGGAGCGCCACTCCGGTCTTGGCTTTAGACTATAATAGAGAGTCCTTAATTGGTGTAGATTTGTCAGGCAAAGTGCTAACCGATGCTAGCTTTACTAAAGCAAATCTGCGCAACAGTAATCTGAGCAATACAGATTCACGGGGTGTAAGTTTCTTTGGTGCCAATCTAGATAGTACCAATTTCGAGGGAGCTAATCTCCAAGACGCTACCCTGGATACAGCCCGTTTCACAAACGCTAACTTGACCAATGCTGTCTTAGAGGGAGCATTTGCTTTTAACACCAAGTTTGAGGGTTCCATTATTGATGGAGCAGACTTTACAGATGTTCTGCTCCGTGAGGATATGCAAAAGAAACTGTGCAAGGTTGCCAAAGGTAAAAATCCGGTCACGGGACGCGAAACCCGCGAAACTTTGAATTGTCCTTAGCGGTAAAAATACAAAAACTGTAGTTCTCGGTCTAACTCTTTGATCCGTTGTTTGGCTTTGTAAAATTCTTGTGAGTAGTATCGCAGTTTTTCTGGCTCAGCAGAGGGATCGGTTTTTTCCCAAAGTTCTAGAAAGTGGCGAGTGATGTTTTCATACATCACTCGCTCCATACAAGCAGCAGCATCTTCAATCAATGTAGAAGCCAAAATAACATTTCTCTGTGTATTCTCGTCTAGATGAAATAAGGGGGATGCCTGAGCCATATCTTCAGGAAACTCCATATACAAATCTTGCAACTTCGAGATTAGATCGGCATCAGACATGTCATAGCGTGTCTGGATCTCTAAAATTTTTAGCCACAAAAATCGGTGATGGGGGAGGCTAAATAACAAATCTCGCTCTTCTAAAGCTTTGATGACAGCCTGCCGATGTTCGGGGCAATGGAGGTAGAGACGCAGTAGTAAAGCCTCGGCGCGTTCTAGGAGATCGCGTCCTGAAGGAACAGGTAAGGTTTGCTGAGTAAGTTGATTCTCAGTACCTGTACGGCGTAACGGGGAACGATGACTTTGCTTGAGCAGATTGCTGACTAGCAGGGGCACCTGTATAGAGTTGTCTTGCCTCAGAAGTTCCTGCCAGTGACGGATAATTTGGTTCAAGAAATTGTCTCTTAGCAGTGGGATTCTGCGGGAATCACCTTGGCTGAGGAGTTCTGCACAGTGACTGATGTAATGAGTCAGTTGATCGTCGTTAGTGATTGAAGAGAGTAACTTCACTATTGCCGCCGTAACTTGCTGAAATTTATCTGCCTCTTTAAGGTCTTTCCCTACTAAGATTTGCTGAATCTGCCAGTCTATCCATAGTGGGGCAACTTCGAGCAGTTCTTGGTATTTGTTAAAGCCGCCTTTCCGGAGCAATTCGTCAGCATCTTTGCCATCCGGCAAATTAAGAATTCGCAACTGAACTTGCCCTTGGTAGGCTAGATGAGCAATTTCTCCAATCGCTCGTTCGGCTGCCTTATAACCAGCAGCATCGGCATCAAAGTTAAACACAATTTGCTTTGACTCGGTATAGCGCAGCAGGATGCGCACTTGCTCTGCGCTTAAAGCCGTGCCGAGGCTAGCAACGACATTGGTAATACCAGCTGCATGAAGGGCGATCGCATCAAAATACCCTTCTACCACTACTGCTTGATCCTGCTTAGTAATAGCAGCACGAGCTTTATCTAGAGCAAATAGAGTTTTGCCTTTATTAAATAAATCTGTTTCCGGAGAATTAAGATACTTAGGCTGCTCATCACCTAGACTTCTGCCACCAAAGCCAATTACTCGCCCCTGAATGTCGTGAATCGGAATGAGCAAGCGATCGCGGAAGCGATCATAATGGCCACCCCCTGACTTCCTCGCTACAATCAAACCCGCTTGTTCCACCAAATGGACTGGATAGCGTTTCTGTTCCACCAGATAACGGTAGAGGGTTTCCCAGCTAGCTGGTGCATAGCCTAGCTGGAACTGTTGGATGGTTTCTTCGCTCAACTGCCTCTGGGAGCGTAAATACTCCAAAGCCTGCTGTTCTGAAGATTGATACAGAGCGTGGACGTAAAATTGTGCTGCCACTGCCAGAATCTCATACAACTGCTCTCGAATTGAGATTTGGCGCTGAAATTCTTCCCTTTGCTTGGGCTCTAGGGTTTGCACCGACACCTGATAGCGTCGCGCCAAATCTAGCACGACTTCACTCAAAGAGCGCTTCCCCCGTTCCATCAGGAACTTAATAACATTGCCTCCTGCTTGACAACCGAAGCAGTAATACATCTGTTTATTGGGACTGACCGTAAAACTAGGAGATTTTTCCTCGTGGAAGGGGCACAAGCCTACAAAGTCCTTGCCCCGCCTCCTGAGGACAACGTGTTCGGCGATCACATCAACGATGTCAGCTCGTTGTTTAACTTCTTCAATTGTGTCTGGATGCAGGCGTGGAATTTGCATTGCTCACTTTCGTACCAATCCACCCTCATTTTTGCCTGTTTGTCGTACAAGTGGTGTTGACGCCACTATGATTTCCGGGGGTTCCCCAACTTCTTAACGATCTCATTCAGTAGTAGTCAGGGTTTCAATCAAGAAGTTGGGGAGATTATAT
>CAZZWA010000653.1:0-2607 GCA_964657555.1 uncultured Microcoleus sp. | reverse complement strand
GCGCTCAACCTTAAGGGCGCATTTGAGAACATGTCAGATTGTGTCCGCTCAAATATCTATAGTTAGGACTGACGTGGGGACGCGGAGAGTCTTGATTACGGGTAATCGGACGGACATGATATCACCTGTGGCTCGCTCAGAGTCGTTGCAAGGGAATAAGAGCCAATTTCCCTTGTCCGGCGCTGTCGCGCTGCTGGCTCCAGAGGAGCCGCTTTGCTAACGCTAGAGTATTCTTGTCCTCTTTGGGTCAAACCAGATGCATCCCAGAGCGATGAATTTTGAAGAAGCTTTTAGGATTACAGACACTATAGTTTTTAATCAAACCGGGAAACACCTCAGCGATGCCCAAACGGCTGTAATTCGGGGAACTTGGAATAATCAAAGTTATGAACAAATTGCTTTATCTTATTCCTGTACTCCTGATTACCTGAAGCAAGATGTTGGGCCTAAGCTCTGGAAAATTCTCTCGGTAGCCTTGGGAGAGAAAGTTAAAAAAAAGAATTTTCAGACGGTTATTCAGCGGCAAGTTGCCGCTCAACAAACTCCCCGAGTTTCTCCACAGGTTGAAAAATCGGCAGCTCAAAACTCTCAGCAGGTGCATTCGCAAGCAGTCTCGCCTTGCCAAGAGGTATATACAAACCCGCGCCAAGATTGGGGAGAGGCAACCGATGTCTCTAGCTTTTATGGACGTACCGCCGAACTTACCCAGCTTAAGCAGTGGATTGTCACAGAACGCTGTCGCTTAGTCGTGCTTTTAGGTATGGGGGGGATTGGTAAAACTTCTATTTCTGTGAAGTTGGGTCAACAGATTCAGGATCAGTTTGAGTACCTAATCTGGCGATCGCTCTGCAATGCACCACCACTGACGGAAATTCTGGCAGAACTCATCCAATTCCTGTCGGATCAGCAAAATCCCGATCTAACTAAAAACCCAGACAGTCAAATTTCACGGTTAATCGAGCAGTTACGTCAGCATCGCTGCCTCGTGATCCTAGATAATGTGGAGTCGATTCTCCAAGAGGAAAATCGGGCGGGTATCTATTGTCAGGGATATGAGGCATATGGTGAACTCCTTAGGCGAGTTGGCAGCACTGCACATCAAAGTTGTCTAGTGTTAACCAGTAGAGAAAAGCCTAGAGAAGTTGCTTATTTGGAAGGGGAAACACTACCTGTTCGTTCATTACAAGTGATGGGTTTGAATCAGGGAGAAGGGCAAGAACTTCTGAGAGCCAAAGGCTGTTCTGGCATAGAAACTCAATGGAGTATGCTGATTGATCGTTATGCAGGTAATCCCCTGTCACTCAACATAGTGGCAACGGCAATCCATGATGTATTGGGTGGCAATATTTCGGAATTCTTAGCACAAGTTGAACAAAGCACAGCCGTTTTTGGTGATATTCGGAATCTGCTAGAACAACAGCTCAGCCGCTTACCTGACTTAGAGAGGGAAGTGATGTACTGGTTAGCGATTAACCGCGAGCCAACTTCCCTACCAGAATTACGCAAAGATATTATGTCTCCAGGATCACCAACAGAATTATTAGAGTCTCTAGAATCGCTCAGACAGCGATCGCTAATTGAAATTAATGCCGGAGCATCCACTCAACAACCTGTAGTCAGGGAATACATGGTTGAAAGATTTATAGAGCAAATTATTGCAGAAATTCATACAGAAAACCCTGTTTTGTTGATGAGCCACGCTCTGATGAAAGCTCAGGCAAAAGACTACATTCGAGAAAGCCAAATTCGCGTGCTCTTAGAGCCGCTGGTTCAGAGACTATCGAGGATTTATAGATCTAACAGAGAAATTGAGCACAAACTTAAGCAACTGATCTTAAAAATCAGAGCTAAATATGGCAACTCCCCAGGATATGGAGCCGGAAATATTATCAATTTATGTCAGCAATTTAAGGTTGATTTGGCAGGCTATGACTTGTCTGAGTTAACGATTTGGCAAGCGTATCTGCAAGATGCTGCTTTGCAAAATGTGAATTTTGCTGGTGCCGATCTATCTAGGTCGGTATTTGCTAAGACATTAGGTAATTCTCTGACTGTAGCAATTGGTCAAGATGGCATCCTGGCTACTGGGGATGCAGATGGCAATATCCTCTTATGGCAAGTTGCTGACGGTAGACAACTCCTGACCTGCCAGCAGCAAACTGGTAGCATCAGGTCACTGGCATTTAGTCCAGATGGCACAACACTTGCCAGTAGTAGTGACGACCAAAACGTCAAATTGTGGAACGTCAGTACAGGGGAATGGCTGAAAACATGGATTGGGCATACCGGCAGAGTCAATTGCCTCTGCTTTAGTCCGGATGGTCGCACTTTAGCAAGCGGTAGCGATGACTATACAGTGAGATTGTGGAACGTTAGTTCTATGCAATGTCTTCACATCCTGCAAGAGCACACTGAGCGAGTTCATACCCTGACTTTCAGTCCCGATAGTTGCCTTCTCGCGAGTGGCAGCGAAGACCAAACTGTAAAACTATGGGATACCAACACTGGTCAAAGCTTGCGAAATTTTACTGGCAACAGCAACTGGATCTTGGCTGTGGCCTTTGTTCAACTAAAGAGGACGAGACAAGATGACTCTAGCGCAGGCTT
>CAZZWA010000652.1:1264-2610 GCA_964657555.1 uncultured Microcoleus sp. | reverse complement strand
AGCGCGGGACAAGGGGAATACCCACACCCATCACCCCATCCCCATCCCCCTCTCTACTCGTCAAAGTTGTCTTGGCGGACTACTAGAGACGCGATCGCAAGTCATCAAACTTTCCTCCCCTCTCTTAATGGGAGAGAGGGGTGAGGGTGTTTATTACATAGTTCATCGAGGTACACACAACCCGAAACCCATTGACGTTGTACCTAACGCCTGGAGTAAAGAGGTCGCGAAACGCTGAACGGCAGCTCTCTGGATTGCTGTCATACGCACCACCGCGCCGCAGTCGCAATTGCCGATCGTTTGCAGGCGAGTCTTGCCATACCCTACCATCTGCCGGTGCACCTGCATAGCTCAGATGCCAGGGGTCAGCACACCATTCCCACACATTCCCGTGCATATCGGACAAACCAAAGGCATTGGCACCAAAACTTCCCACTGGGGTGGTTTGGGCGCGATAAATTCCTTGAGGGCCACGGCTATAGACATTGCCGCAGTAATTGGCTATTTCCGTAGTTATCGTTTTGCCACAATGAAACGGAGTGGTGGTTCCGGCACGACAGGCATACTCCCATTCAGCTTCTGAGGGTAGCCGATAATCTCGTCCGGTTTTTCTGGACAACCTGGTACAAAACTCAACAGCATCATACCAAGAGACTCCTTCTACAGGGCGGTTTGCCCCTGAGAAGCAGGATGGGTTAGGGTCGAGGGATTGTTTGATGGCGGGAAAATCTGCCACAGCCTGCCATTGGGCTTGGGTCACTGGGTATTTGCCTATGAAGAAGGGTTTGACTCTCACGAAATGCTGAGGGCTTTCATTGTCAGAACGTTTAGCTTCAGTTTTGGCGGCACCCATGAGAAAGGTATTGCCTGGAATAGCCACCATTTCTAAGCTGATACCGTTACCTAAGTCTTCAGGGAAAAACTGGGCTAACCCTTGATGCTTTTTAATTTCGATGCCCTCTCGGTTTAAGGTAACGGCATGGTAAGTAAAGACTTGCAAATGCTTAAATAGCTCCTGTTGAGTTCTTTGAGTGCCAAAAGCAAAGAGCAAATTCCAGGCCGCCTGCTGCACTGCCCCAGTTTCCGCCTTAATAATTTGCAGCACCAGGTCGGTTCCCTGTTGACCATACTGGAGTGCTTCTTTAATTGCAGCAATTCTGACCGGATCGGAACTGCTAGCCAGACGCAGCTTAACTCCCGACAGTCCCCCCAAAACAGATGCTGTCACTGGTTCTTTTGATTGTCCACCAAGAATGACATCATCAATTTTTGGCTGGTTTGGATGCTCAACCATTGCATTTGCTATTTGTGGTTTAATGTTTCTCTAAGTCTTAAAGCTTAAGCTT
>CAZZWA010000652.1:0-1164 GCA_964657555.1 uncultured Microcoleus sp. | reverse complement strand
GCCATCAGTCTACTTGCAAGTCGCGTAGGAAGTAGAAGCGATCGCTCTTCCAATCACTCCCCTTAACTCTCCCCAAGTACCCCGTTAAAGGTGAGGAAAGCTCAATCAATATTTCGTGCATTGCTTCACGTTTCAAAGGCTGGGTTGGATTCGAGAAAGCATAAGCTCCGTGAATGCTATCAATACTAACATTCTCATCGCCTGTATTTTCTATTTGCTTTTTCACTAGCTGGATGAGGTGTGATCGTAGCTTAATCTCACCTTCTACTTTTTCGATATACTCGTCAATCTTATAATCAATCTGTCCAGGTTTTAAATACTCTTTTAGAGCAATCAAATTGACAGAACCTGGATATTTAGCTTTTAGTTCAATTAGCTTTTGGAGAGTCATCGCATTGATCATACTTACTTGCCATGCTTGTGCTGCTGTGAGCATATCTGTAGAAGGCTTGCCTGGGCCAATGACTAATTTTGCTGATTCTAGAAATTGACCTGTGCCTAAGTGCATTCCACCCAGCTTAATCAATTCTTCAACAGTGCCACTGGGGATGAGCTTACCTGCCTTACACTCAACAACGAGGGGATATGGCTTTGAGCAAAATAAATCTAAGCCACCTGCACCACCTTTATAAGCATTTTCAACCTTGAATCTTAAAAACTCAAGGCTTTGACGAGCAATGTTTTCAAAATCTGTCCCAGCTTGATAGTTGCTTTTTCTTTCGTCTAGTTCTATGCTGCGATCACCCAAGGCTGCAATTGTCTTAATCCACAATAAGTTAGGATCACGTTGAATTAAGGGTAAATCTTCAGCCCAACCTAGAAATATTCTGATATCCCGATCTAGTTCTTTAGCGTCTGGGTATGTGCTAGCCAAAGGGGCGATCGCACTCTGCAACTCTTCTAATTCAGGATGTAGCGGTGGCAATCGATTCTCTAGCTGATGTCGGCGTTGGGTGAAGAGGCGATCACTCAACACTGGCGAAGATTCAGTAACACTTAGAGAATACGGTAAAGGCATAAATTGACGCTCTTGGGTATGCACTGCAATCTCAATCGGCTGAGGTAATAGATAAACGCGCAGGTGAGCCAGAAAAATATGAGAGCGTTGCAGGAGAGTTTGCTGTAATGCCTCTGTTGTCCAGATTGTTAACCGCGACAAAGCTT
>CAZZWA010000651.1:0-2618 GCA_964657555.1 uncultured Microcoleus sp. | reverse complement strand
TTGAAGTTGGGTTTGACATCTACGCAGTAAGATAGCGGGAGCGCGAAGCGTATGTGTGTAATACCATGTGCAGCAGTTTTGTAGCGACTGGGACAGGGTAACTGGGAAAGTTGAATGTATCAGAAACAACCTTCAATTTTTGAATGGTTTGATATAATATATCCTTTGAAAGAGATTTACGGGGGAGACTCTATGGTTAGCTCTATATGGAGTCGTGATGTAGAGGCTGTTTTAAATGAAGTTCGATTTCCCCGCACCAAGCACCCATTCCCATCACCAGAAGACTGGCGAGATCAATGGATCTACTTTCTTACAGTAGATTGTTTTAATAATCCAGAAGCACCACCTAAATTATTGGAGGATGGTGTTCTTGATGACTTGCAGGGTGGTACGTTCAATGGGATTAGAGAACGACTTGGGTATCTTCAAGATTTGAGAGTTGGTGCTATTTGGCTTTCGCCAGTATCAAAGAATAGTCAGTTTGATTTCACCACCCCTCATACTTACAGCATTCAAGATTTCTTGCAAATCGAACCCCGCTTTGCCTCAACTCCTGCAAGAGCAGAGGGTGAGTTACGCGCTCTAGTTGATGAAGCTCACGCTCGTGGTATTTACGTAATTTTTGATGCAGTTTGGCCAACTGACATCCGTCTTAACGCTCTATTGCGCTGGAAGGGTGAAGGTAGTGAGGATGGTAACAGTTGGCTGAAGGAACTTGTTACCGAGTTTCAGGAATCTGATATAACTCGCGGTCACTACGATCCCGTACGCGACACCTTAATTCTCGCCCATGAGTATATCATCGCCAAATTTGACATTGATGGTTTTAGGATCGACACACTGAAATATATTGAACGGGATTTTGCTCGAATTTTTGGCAATGCTATCCGAGAATATACACTAAGCCTTGGAAAGAAGAACTTTTTCATTTTTGGTGATGCTTGGGACAGCGAGGAAAAAGTTTCTGCCTTTGTGGGCCATTATGCCACAGAGCAAAGCAATATAGTTGGTGTTGATGCAACGCTTGACTTTCCACTTTTTGAAATCCTTCCCAGAGTTGTAAAAGGGTTTTTTGACTCGCTCAAACTCGTTGATATGTTTGAGAGACGCAAGCGACTGCAACAACGCATCATCAGCTCTCACTCTGAGTCCAGCAAGTTTTTTGTGACTTTTCTAGATAATCACGAGCTAAATGAGCGTTTCTACTTCCCCGGAGAGCAAGAACAATTTGCTGACCAACTGACTCTTGGTGTCGGCTTGCTGTTTTCACTACAAGGTATACCATGCTTGTATTATGGAACCGAGCAAGGACTAAGTGGTAGAGAAGAGACCAATGAGGCGGTGCGCGAAGCATTGTGGGGTAAGCAGAATGCCTTTGATCGCGATCATCCTTTCTACAAAAAAATCCAAGAATTTGCGGCAATCCGTGAGGAACAACCAGCCCTTCGCTACGGACGTCAATACTTTCGCCCAATTTCTGGTAATGGTTTTGACTTCGGCATTTCTCTTACCCCTGCGGGCGTGCTAGCATTTTCGCGAATTCTGCATGATCGCGAAGTGCTGATCGTCGCTAACACCAATACCCAGGATAGTTGGACTGGCGATGTGATCGTTGATCTTGCCCTCAATCCGGTAAATTCGAGTTACAGAGTCTTATCTAGTAATATAGGACAGCCCAATCCACCAGAACCAGTCGTTGAGAAAGCAGCAGGTAGTGTGAAAATCCACGAAGTTAATGGTGCTGTGATGTACGGACCAGTACGAACCGTCCGCGTGAAATTAAAGCCAATGGAAATACAGATTTTGGAAAAAATGAGTTAAGAGTGGTGTACTAGCTAGCCATCAATCGGGTCAAGTGAAGTATATACATGAGGGAAACAACTTGCTAATGGAGGGTGGATTAAAATTTTTCCTCCGCAGGCCGCAAGTCAATCTCAAGCGTCCACGCAGTCGCATTCTGTAAGTATAGCTGCCAGTAGGTTTCAGCAATTGCCTCTGGTGATAAAAGCGTGTGCTTTTCCCGATCTGAGACCATCTCTCGCACTCTTGGAGTATCGATCTGACCATCGATAATAATGTGAGCGATGTGAATACCCTGGGGACTAAACTCCCGTGCCAGTGACTGTGCCAGTGCCCGCAGCCCAAATTTCCCTACAGCCAGACCAGCAAAACGAGCTGAGCCTCTAAGGGCAGCTGTAGCACCTGTCAAGAGGATAGTGCCGTGTTGACGCTCAACCATTGCTGGCAGAACTTGCTGAGCGCCCAGAAAAGCTCCAAAGCAGTTAGCCTTCCAGTTATGCTCAAACTGTTCAGGGGTAATCTCAAGGATGCCGCCTCTCTGAAAAGCACCAGCGTTATAAACGAAGACCTCTGGGTTGCCAAACTGCTGCTGTACCTGAACGAAAGCAGCAGCCACCGATGCTGGGTCAGTTGCATCGACGGGAACCGACAGCGCTTGCCCTCCACCTTGCTCTATCTCTGTTTGCACAGGAGCGAGTTTTTCTGGGCTCCTAGCCATCAGCCCCACAGCAAATCCTTCACGAGCAAAACGACGGGCAACTGCGGCACCCAATCCTGGCCCAATTCCTAAAACCACCGCAACTTTTGACTCACTCATA
>CAZZWA010000650.1:0-2621 GCA_964657555.1 uncultured Microcoleus sp. | reverse complement strand
GGATGTCTAAACGCCTTTAACTCTATGCCTTACGATTATTCCCTGTGATAGAGGCATAAGATTTATGCAATTCGATATTGTTATAACGTAACAAGCAAACGATAAAAGCATTTAATCACAGGAGTCCATCAAATGGGCATTATTGCATGGGTTATTTTAGGTTTGATTGCCGGAGCATTGGCTAAAGCAATTTATCCAGGTACTCAAGGTGGTGGTATCCTGGCAACAATGGGCTTAGGAATTCTGGGTGCCTTGGTTGGTGGTTATCTCGGGCAAGTCTTCCTGGGAACAAGCGGGGGCGCTTCCTTTGGCGCTTTGACGATACCAAGCATTGCTTTTGCCGTGATCGGCGCTTTGGTTCTGCTTTTCCTCTGGGGTTTATTGACCAGAGCTAGTGTATAACATCAAAATACTAAGTTTAGTTTATCAAATAGTTAAGAAACCTTCAATTAAAAATTGAAGGTTTCTTAACTATTTTGTATTAAAATCCAGACTTTTTATATTTGCCTTGAGTTCTGTTACCTAAAAACTCAAATTGAAGAGTGAAGAGGGGGTCAATAAATTTTTCGTTCTTCAATTTCTGCTACGACTGCGGTAGCCTGGAAGCGTTAGATTTTGAAATGGTTTCCATCCAAAAACAAGCTCAAGGAGATGAAGAATGGTAGAGTTGTACCAATTTGAACTATCCCAATACTCAGAAAAAGTGCGATTCATCCTGGATTACAAGGGTCTGGCCTATCGCAAGATTGAGGTGACACCGGGAGTTGGGCAAATGGAACTGTTTGGCCTGAGTGGTCAAAGGCAAGTACCAGTACTGAAGGATGGAAGTACAGTGATTGCTGATTCGACGGCGATCGCCAAGTACCTTGATCGGGAGTATCCAGATCCACCACTAATCCCAACTGACTCTAAAAGACGGGGAGTATGCTTGCTAATTGAAGAGTGGGCGGATGCATCGATTGGAATTAAAAGCCGTAAGGCACTATTTGGGGCGCTGAAGGAGAGTCAGAACTTACGCTCCTCACTTTTGCCTACGACAACGCCCGATATTGTCAAGGTTCTAGTGGAAGCAGTCCCCCGTGAATTCCTCGATATCTTGGGTTTAGGTGTCGGATATAGCCCTGATGTTGTGCAGTCGGCGCTAAACGACTTGAAACAAGACATGGAAGCCCTTGTCCTGATCTTACAGGATACCCCCTACTTAGTAGGTGACACACCTACCTTGGCAGATTTTGCCGTGGCAGGGTTGAGTATGCTGATCAAGTTTCCGGAAGGGCCTTATCTAGATATCCCAGAAACACTTAAGGGGAAAGGAATTCCTGGTTGGGGCGAAAGTTACGATGTCTTCTTCAAGTGGCGCGATCGCCTTTACCTAGATTACCGCAAGCCTCTCACCTCAACAGCAGCTGGCTCTACCACCCCTCCTACCTCGATTAACATAGAGTAGTGACAATTTGCACTCTGGCGATCGCGCTCAGTGCTAGCTGTAACTATTGCGATCGCCACATCCACTTATCCAAATAGATCTTTTACAGGTATCGCGCATTCATCCCAGGGCATAAACCAGTGGGATGAATGCGTTCTCGTCTTTAGGCTCAGTTATCCTCTAGTCCTTTCCTCAGCCTTCATCAATTAACCAAACCGGGCTTAATACGGGTGCTGCCATTCGCATCAATAGGAAAGACCACCCCATAATGCGGCTAAAAGTAGAAATTCGGTGACATCTGAAACTCGCATCACAATATCCTCACGGTTCACAAATTGCCCGACTGGCTTCCCAACCTAAAATGGCAGTCTTACGCTCTAATCCCCAGCGATAGCCACCGATTTCCCCAGATTCTCGAATCACCCGATGACAGGGAATCAGATAGCAGATGGGGTTGTTACCTACAGCATTTCCTACAGCTCTACTTGCAGTGGGACGCCCAATCATCTCAGCAACAGTTTGGTAAGTTGTAATTCCCCCAAATGGCACTTTCAAGAGTGCCCGCCAAACTTGAATTTGAAAATTTGTTCCTTTCACTAAGAGCGTTAATGGTTTTTGATCCCTAAAGGTTGCTGAACCAAAAATCAGGTCATGTAAGGATTGAGTGGCGTGTGGGTCGTGGGTGAGTTCAGCATTTGACCATGATCGCCGGAGGAATTGTTCAGCAGGTTGCTCATCGGTTATATCCAAGAAACGAAGGTTGCAAACACCACGGGCAGTTGTAGCAATGAGAGATTTACCAAATGGAGTGTCATGAATCCCATAGCGAATTTGTAAACCTGCTCCACCTGCTTTGTACTCACCAGGAGACATTGCTTCCAAATTTACAAACAGGTCGTGCAATCGCCCTGGGCTAGATAACCCCACATCTAATGTCAGATTGAGTAGGCTTTTGGTTTGGTTGATTTTTGATTTAGCATATTCGAGCGTCAGATACTGCAAAAAACGTTTGGGGCTGATGCCTGCCCATTGAGTGAATAGTCTTTGAAAATGGTATTCACTAAGTCCGATGTGTTGTGCCACAGTTGCTAAATCGGGTTGGTTTAGGTGATGTTGACGCATGAATGCGATCGCCTGAGCAATCCGGTGATAGTCTTCGCTGTCATAGACACTCGCACTCTTCATCATGTAGGCT
>CAZZWA010000649.1:0-2630 GCA_964657555.1 uncultured Microcoleus sp. | reverse complement strand
TCAGCAATGGTGCGTGACACTTTCAGAATCCGATCGCTTGCCCTGGCTGAAAGCCCTAGCTTGCGAATTGCTCCCTCTAATAAGCTGCGACTGGCATCGTCTAATTGGCACCACAATCGTAAGTGACGACTCTGGATCTGAGCATTGCAACGCAAAGTGGTTTCTGACTCAAATCGGACACGGGCGCGATCGCGTGCTGCTTGGACTCGTTCTCTCACGGGTGCTGACTCTTCGCCATGGGGTTGTCGGGTAATTTCTTCAGGCTTGAGGCGATTAACGGCAACTTGCAGGTCAATGCGATCCATTAAAGGGCCAGATAGTTTTGCCCAATATTGCTCACGTTGCCGAGGTGAACAGGTACATTGTTGAATAGAATCGCCATAGTATCCGCAAGGGCAGGGGTTGGTACTTGCTACCAAGGTAAATTGGGCAGGAAACATCACCGATTGCCGGGTGCGGGAGATAGTGACATAGCCATCTTCTAACGGTTGGCGCAGAAATTCCAACACGTCACGCTTGAATTCTGTCAGTTCATCCAGAAAAAGAACGCCTCGGTGCGCCAAGGAAATTTCTCCTGGTCGGGGAAAGCTGCCACCGCCAACCAGGGAAGGACCAGAGGCAGAGTGGTGAGGACTGCGATAAGGGCGATCGCTCACCAACGATCCTCTCTCTTTAAGCAAACCAGCAACGGAGTGAATTTGGGTCACTTCCAAGGCTTCCTCAAAGCTTAACAACGGCAAGATTCCTGGCAGGCGGCGTGCCAGCATCGTTTTACCACTTCCTGGTGGCCCGACAAAGATTAAATTGTGTCCGCCAGCAGCGGCTATTTCTAAAGCTCTACGTGCGTGAGCTTGGCCCTTCACATCCTTTAAATCTGGGCCGATCAACTGCTTTCTATCCAACTTCTCCTGACTCTCCATCTGCATCGGCTGGTAACGACCTGGTTCGTTGAGAAAGTCAACCACTTCCGACATCTGCTTGAACCCATAGACTGCCAAGCCTTTCACCACAGCGGCCTCCCGACCATTATCCACTGGCACGACCATACCAGTAATGCCCAATCGTTGGGCGGCAGCGGCAATTGGCAGCACACCAGCAACGGGACGAAGGCTGCCATCAAGGGAAACTTCTCCCACAAAGAGAAAATCTCCTAGCATCTGGGGACTCACCTGCTCTGAGGCTGCCAGAATTCCTACACTGATGGGCAAATCAAAACTAGGGCCTTCCTTACGCAAATCAGCTGGGGTCAGATTGATCACAATCTTCCGCATCGGGAAAGCATACCCAGCATTTTTCAGCGCTGCCTTAACCCGTTCTCGCGATTCTTGCACAGCAATGTCAGGCAAGCCAACGACAACAATTCCCGGCAACCCCCCAGAAACATCAACCTCTACCCCTACCTTGACGGCTTCGATCCCGACAATAGATGCACTCCAGATCCTGGCAAGCATGACGAGTTCCTTGAGTAATGCTGTTTTTAGAGTGCCCAAAATTCTCATGATTCTTCTGATCATGGGAACTAGCAGCCTGTTCTTAGAAAGTTATTTCCGCCTTGAGTGAACGATTTCAGTAGTAGCCTTGCCACGCTACTACTGTTTAGAGGTTTAACGACAGGCTGCTAGGTTCCTGAAAACAAGAGTTGCCAGAACGCCATCCCCCTTCCTAGGCATGAATCCCTATCTGGAAAATCCAGAACTCTGGACAGAAGTCCATCACCGTCTCATTACCGCCATTGCCATTGCGATCGCGCCACCGTTACATCCCAAATACCGCGTGGCGATTGAAAAACGCACCTACTTTAATGCTGAGAATGTGAAGAAACATTTCTATTTCTGAGGAAGTTTGTTGTTGGTGCTCTAAGGCAGCTAAAAGCCCCCACTTCTTTAACCGCCACTGGATGAACCTGATCGAGAAGTCGGCGCTCTGCCGGAAGCCGTACCGCTCGTCATTTCTAGTGCTTAGCACTTAAAATGACGAGCGAACCGCTACCATTATTACTCTTAGCCATATGAGCGAGACTACAGACACCATTTTCGGCAAGATTATCCGTCGGGAAATTCCAGCAGATATTGTCTATGAGGATGACTTGGCACTTGCCTTCAAAGACGTTAACCCCCAAGCCCCCGTTCACATCCTAGTCATTCCCAAAAAGCCTATTCCCCAAATTACAACTGCCGAGTCACAAGATCGCGACCTCCTGGGGCATCTGCTTTTAACAGTCAAGCATGTCGCCGAGCAAGCAGGACTCAGCAACGGCTATCGGGTGGTGATTAACAATGGTGCAGATGGGGGACAAACTGTATCCCACTTGCATTTACACATCCTCGGCGGACGCCAGATGAAATGGCCTCCTGGATGAGCTCACATCTTGCACCTTTGTTAACAAGCTTTCTAATTTAAGAAGGGCGACAGCTAAAGTGCTTTTGAAATCTAGCAATAGCTTGTGACAGTAGTAGCATATCTTGGGGCTACCCTCGAGTCGGAAAATTTTTTTGTTAAAACCCTTTACAAAACTCAACAAGTGGTTTAACTTATAGATACGGTAGAAGAAACACCTACCGCGAACCAAGAAAATTAAATCAAGCAATCATAAACCAATGACCACCACCATTCAGCAGCGCGAAAGCGCC
>CAZZWA010000648.1:0-2637 GCA_964657555.1 uncultured Microcoleus sp. | reverse complement strand
TGGCAGATAAGATCAATAGAGGTTAGTGTTTATACTTACCGACTGATATCCAGCACCTATAGACTTTATGAGCTTTGCTGAACTTACAGCCCAGCTAAATACTGGGGTAATCTGGCCAGAGGGAATTGTGATTATCACCCTTTTGTCAGTTCTGATCTATGACCTAATTGTGGGGCGTAGTTCCTCGCGCTGGAGTCCATATCTAGCGATCGCAGGTCTTCTCGCTGCCATTGTTGCCCTCTACTATCAATGGGATATCACCAACCCCATCTCATTTTTAGGGAGCTTTAACGGAGATGCCCTGAGCGTGGTGTTTCGCGGCATCATTGCTCTATCTACCGTTCTGACTATTTTGATGTCGATCCGCTATGTAGAGCAGACGGGGACATCTTTGGCAGAATTTATCGCCATTTTGCTCACAGCGACGGTGGGAGGGATGTTTCTGTCAGGCGCGGATGAGCTAGTCACGATTTTTATCTCCCTGGAGATGCTAAGTATCTCCTCGTATCTAATGACGGGTTTATTGAAGCGCGATCGCCGTTCCAATGAAGCCGCTTTGAAATACCTGCTAATTGGAGCTTCAAGTACGGCCATCTTACTTTACGGCTTCTCTTTGCTATACGGTTTGTCTGGAGGAGAAACCCGGTTAAGCGCGATCGCCCAAGGACTTGCCAATGCCAGTGGCAATCAATCTTTGGCATTGGTAATTGCTTTGGTGTTTGCGATCGCTGGAATTTCCTTCAAAATCTCTGCCGTTCCCTTCCACCAGTGGGCACCAGATGTTTACGAAGGCTCTCCTACGCCAGTGGTTGCCTTTTTGTCCGTTGGTTCCAAAGCGGCTGGGTTTGCCTTTGCTATCCGGTTAATGGTGACAGCTTTTCCACTGGTTACAGAACAGTGGCATTTTGTGTTCACTGCCCTCACAGTCTTGAGCTTGATTTTGGGTAACGTAGTCGCCCTGACTCAAACTAGCATGAAACGCTTGCTAGCCTACTCTTCCATTGCTCAGGCTGGCTTCGTGATGATTGGTTTGATTACTGGAACCGATGCTGGTTATTCCAGCATGGTGTTTTACCTCCTGGTTTATCTATTCATGAACCTGGGAGGCTTCGCCTGCGTGATTCTATTCTCGCTGCGTACGGGAACCGATCAGATTAGTGAGTATGCGGGACTATATCAAAAAGACCCACTCCTGACTTTGGCCTTGAGCATTTGCCTACTATCTTTGGGAGGTATTCCGCCCTTAGCTGGTTTCTTCGGCAAACTTTATCTCTTCTGGGCTGGTTGGAAGTCTGAGGCTTACGGTTTAGTGTTACTGGGATTAGTCACCAGTGTGATTTCAATTTACTACTACATTCGCGTTGTCAGGATGATGGTAGTCAAAGAGCCACAAGAAATGTCTGAAACCGTGAAAAACTATCCAGAGGTTCGCTGGGATTTACCAGGGATGAGACCTTTGCAAATCAGTCTGGTACTGACGTTAATCGCGACATCCGTAGCTGGGATTTTGTCTAACCCTCTGTTTACCATAGCAAACGACTCTGTCACCCACACCGCGATTTTGCAACCAACTGCAAGTAATACCCAAACATCAGCAAATGTTACAAGCCAAAGCAAGGGCGACACTGCCGAAAACAGCCTTGATTTGAAAACTCAGAGCTGACAGTGCCAAAATCGTAATCGCTGTTTGTAGAGACGTTGTATATAACGTCTCTACTCTTAAGGAAGTGAAATATCGAAGCTAAAAATAGGGATTTTTCTTTGTGTCAGGCTGACTTGGTCTCTCTTTTCTAAACGAAATAGAATTATTAAATTTATGTCAAAATTTAAACTGGGGATTTTATTACTTACAGTTGTATGCATAATTGCAACAGGCTTAGCAGTCTATCTGCTAGGAGGCATTGAGCCAAGTAAAATGCAAGCTTGGCTCAAATCTTCTGGGATTTGGGCACCAATTATCTACATTGCTGTATACATTGTAGCAACGGTGTTGATACTGCCATCAACGGCACTTAACCTAACAGGAGGGGCAATATTCGGGCCGTGGCTAGGTACGGTCTGGACTAGCATTGGGGCAATCCTAGCGGCAATCGTAGCTTTTGCTTTTACCCGTACAGTGGGACGGGAAGCAGTGGCGAAACGATTTGTAGGACGGTGGCAAGCGATGGATGCTGAGGTGCAGCGAGGAGGGATGTTCTATATGTTTGCGATTCGCTTGATCCCGATCATGCCCTACGGCTTGGTGAACTTTGCGACAGGGTTGACATCCGTCAGCTTTAAAGACTACGTCTTGGGTACAACCTTGGGCACAGTTCCCAGCGTCTTCCCTTTCGTACTGCTAGGCAGTTCTGGTTTGAAGGCATTCAAAACAGGAGATGTGTTGCCACTGGTAGGAGCCTTAGCACTAACGGGAATATTAGTGGCAGGCTCTACCTGGTACCGCCGCCGTCGCACCTTTCCGAAAAAAGTCGCAGAAGTTCTTGAGTCATCAAAGACAGATAAACATTGATGAACTATGTACCCTAAGTATTCCTTCATTATTCCTATATATAACGAGGAAGAAACGATTCTGGAAATGTACCGTCGGATCAGCGCAGTTATGGAGCGGATGGACGGCCCAGTAGAATTAATCTTAAT
>CAZZWA010000647.1:0-2665 GCA_964657555.1 uncultured Microcoleus sp. | reverse complement strand
TATTACCAATTACCAATTACCAAAAAACCTCCACAAGCCAGTTGAGGGTTCAAACATCCTCTAAAGCTGCCATAACTTGCTGCCCCACAGCCCGCGCCAGCAGAGGCGGCACAGCGTTGCCAACTTGTCGAAACCCATGCCACTTGGTTGAATGGCAGCGAAACCAGTCGGGAAATGAGTGCAGTCTCGCCGCTTCCCGCACAGAGATGACTCTGGGGTATTGGGGATGGATCGGACGGGGAGAGGTATGGCTGCCACGCTTAGAATCGGTGCCTGCGCGTAAAGTATGGGAAAGTCCATCCCACTCTAAGCGTCGTAGACGACTAATTGATTCTACCTGTCCAGGCAGCGTGTTCTCGAACCGCCCAATTGAAGTCTCAGTGTGCTGAGTGCGCATAGAATTTGTCAGCATCAAGCGATTCCACAATCGGGGATAGGCAAAATTATCAGGGTCGGAGATTTCTTGCCGCAGCTTTTTAGCATACGGGCTGGCAATTGCGAGACACTGGAGTAGCTGGGCAGGGGTGAGCAAGACTGTATCTGTGTTCAGGAGTTCGGGGAAGTCATCTGAGTTAGGAAGATCAGCGATCGCGTCTCTGACGGTGGTTTTTGCTGCACAGGTTTGCTTGGGGTACTCCAGAGGCATCAGATCGGCACGGGCACCTAACAAAAACAGCCGCCGCCGATTCTGCGGAACACCAAAATCTGCTGCATTCAAAACCTGTATGGGGTCGGTTATCTGATACCCAGCTGATATAAACTGGCGGCACAGTAACTCAAGATAAACACCGTGTTCCCCTTGACGCATACCTGGTACATTTTCCATCACAAAGTAGCGTGGTGCCAGGTTTGTCACCAAGCGGCAGAAATGAAACACCAAGTCATTGCGATCGTCGTCCAAGCGTCGCTTACCAATTAGGGAAAAACCCTGGCAAGGTGGCCCACCAATCACTAAGTCAATTTCAATACTTGATGCTTCCGCCGAACTGCTGAGGAAAGAAGAGCACCTTTTCGCAACTGCCTCTCTAATTTCTTGACCTGAAAGCTTTGTCACATCTGCACATAAAACCTCTGTGTGCGGGGAGTTCAAGCGATACACAGCAGCATGAATCGGGTCAATTTCCACAGCTACCAGCACATCAAACCCAGCCTGTTCAATCCCTAGAGAAAATCCACCAACGCCAGCAAACAAATCAACGGCGATCGGTCGTCGCTCAGCCGCAGCAGAATGTCTTCCCTCCCGATCTACTTGAAGGGAGGTTGATGTAGCGGATGGATTATCAGTGGGGAAAGACAATTTACGGGGTTCTATAGCTGATAAATCATCCGTTACATCGTTTACCACATCTGTTACCCTCCCTCCCTAAAAATATTTTTTCCATCTATTGACAAGCTAGTAGTTATTTTGTAGTATGTATATTACAGGCAATAACTAAATACTTTTATTCTTTAGAGGTTGTTTGAAAAGGTGAGATCTGTCATTTTCAGCACCCAGTGCTCCCCCCTAACCCCCGCGAGTAGGAAAAAGGGGGAAACAGGCTCAAATTTCCCCTTTAAAAGGGGATTTAGGGGATCTTTCACGTTTTGCTACAAAGGATAGGACTTTCAAAACAGCCTCTTAGACCTCTGGCAAAAGTCAAAACAAAACTTGCCTCTATATCCAAGTCTGAAAACTAAGTATTTCATCTTTTTGGCTTCTGGTCTAATTTTGCCTGTAACCAACACCAGTTCTCACACTGCGTGCCCTCATCCAGAAAGCATACATACTTAAGTTGGATCACCCAGCTTTCTGTAACTTGCACGCAGTGCTCTTATGGAGGTGATTTTTATGCAAACAGCCGAACGCGACCTACGGTTAGAAATGCTCAACAGCCTGCTCACCACACCTCATCGACAGTTGCAGGAGGTAGCAGAAATCCATAAAATGCTGATAGAACTTGACCCCATCTTCTACGGGCACTTGGCTGTTTGGTATCAGCACAACGGTGATGTTCGCGATCACAAAGAGGTCTTTCTTGGGCACCTGCTCACTAGTAAGCTGACTGAGCATCGCGATGCTGGTTTCATGCTGCTGCAAGAGTTTCCGCCCTATCAAGTGGCGCGGATTGTGGACTTTATGAAGCAGCACCAGGATAAGCTGCCACGTTCAGCGCGTACAGCAGTGCGGCGCTACCTCAAGGAACGAGAAAAGAACCCAACATTTTTTGACCGCGCAGCCTTGCGGGGGCGGAAGGCGATGAAGCACCTCTATGCCAGCTTGCACATTAAGCCAAGCGATCGCGCTAATGCCGTGCTGTTCCAGGACAAACCTCCGGAAGACAGCCTCGCCTTCACCCTCAAACAACTGGCAAAGGCAGCAATGCCTACAGAACAAGCCCAACTGATTGTGGAACACCAGATTCCCTACCCAGTGGCAGTAGGTGCCATCAAACAGATAACGCCCACAGTGCTGGTAGCCCTGATGAACTCCATGTCGCCGCAGGAGGTGATTAACAACCTCAAGTCCCTACAAGCGCGAGGGGCGATGGAACACCCCGAGGTAAAAGCACTGATCGACGAAAAGTTAGAAGCAGCAGCAAAGAGCAATCGAGTCTCTGCCTTCAAAGCCCAAATTGCCGCCGATGTGACTGAGTTGGACGAACAAACAGCAGCACGGCTGGGTCAC
>CAZZWA010000646.1:0-2671 GCA_964657555.1 uncultured Microcoleus sp. | reverse complement strand
TTGTTTCTGACTATTATACCTTCGTCGAACTTAGATTTTTATTGGACATGATCAAAAATGGGGATGTCAAAGTTAACATCCCCACATTATTTATGCACAAAAGTTTATTGAGATAGAAGGTTTCGTTCTACACTCCAACTAAATTTAGTTGTAGTACTCGCTCTCTGCTTCTAACTGGCGAATTAAGTCTTCATCCCCTTTCGCTCTTGCTACTTCTAAGCGATGCTGTAAGTTTTTGCGAATATTCAGGCGATGGGTTTGGGATACTTGGTTGAAATGCTGTTGTGTCTGTTTATTCATGGCAATCCTCTCTTATAACTCTGAACTGAGCCTATGCACCAATTCCCACTTCTGATGCTGCCCGGTACAACATCGATTGTTCGCGATTTCGTACTTTCTGACGGGATTCGCTCATCAACAATCGAGCTTTAGCAGAAACTATTTGGGAGTTGTAATCGTATTGAGTGTCAAGATAATTCAGTTTCATTTCGCCTCTTTCTTATTTGTGTGGCATCGAATGAGGCGCGTTCCTTCGGGAGATCTATCCCTACTTCCGTCTCTCGTTCTAGAGAGATGAACGGTTTATCCTTCATCTACTTGTATATCAATACTATTTCACGCTAGGCTTCAGTCACCAGGGGGAGAACTATGCTTTTTCTGTAGAGGATACCGAAGTCAGACAAACATATCTTTGCCCTCATCCCCCAACCCATTCTCCTAAAGAGGGAGACAGGGAGTAGATGATTTCAAAGCCCCTCGGACT
Source organism: uncultured Microcoleus sp. (assembly GCA_964657555.1). GTDB lineage: Bacteria > Cyanobacteriota > Cyanobacteriia > Cyanobacteriales > FACHB-T130 > CAZZWA01. Next base: position 1,908 of record CAZZWA010000646.1, on the reverse strand, counting down.
AAATGGGAGAGGGATTTAGCGTGAGGGTCAACGAGAAATTTGCCACGAGGAGATGCTCCCTTAACCAACAACCAATGATTAATAACTAATCACCAATAGCTATTATCATTAGCAAAAGTAGCATGAATTGTGACAAATGACGAATCGGTTGCCAAATCAGCGATGGCAAATATTCCCCAGCCAAGACGAACTGGCAACCCAGTTGGCTCAGGCGACTGGACTTTCACCCATACTAGGTCAAGTGCTGATCAACCGGGGTATTGAGACCCTAGAACAGGCAATGGTGTTTTTAAATCCAGAGTCTCAGTTTTTGCCCTCACCTCTAGAGGAATTTCCTGACTTAGCTGTGAGCGTGGAGTTGCTGCAAGAAGCGATCGCCCAAAAGCAAAAAATTGCGATCTGTGGGGACTACGACGCTGACGGCATGACCAGTACTGCTCTGTTACTGCGAGCACTGCGTTGGTTAGGTTCAAGAGTCGATTACGCCATTCCCAGCCGCATGAAGGATGGCTATGGGATCAATGAGCGGATTGTTAAAGAATTCCACGCTGAAGGTGTCAGACTCATTTTGACTGTAGATAACGGGATCTCAGCGTTTGCACCCATAGCTAAGGCGCGGGAGTTGGGAATAAAAGTTATCGTCACCGACCACCACGATATCCCAGAAAAACTTCCCCCAGCAGACGCCATTCTCAATCCCAAGTTGATTCCTGAATCCTCACCCTATCGCGGTCTTGCTGGTGTAGGTGTTGCCTATGTTTTGGCTGTCACCCTAGCACAGCAACTGGGTAAGGTGCAGGGATTGGTAAAGCCACTGTTAGAGTTATTTACTCTAGGAACCATTGCCGATTTAGCACCATTGACTGGCGTCAACCGTCGCTGGGTAAAGCGAGGCTTGCAGCAGTTACCGCAGTCTCAGTTGGTAGGGGTTCAGGCATTAATCCAAATTGCTGGAGTTAAACAGGGAGCAGGGGAGCAAGGGAGACAAAATCCTAAATCTCTGAAGCCGGAAGATATTGGCTTTCGCCTCGGCCCTCGAATTAATGCTGTCGGACGCATTGCCGATCCCCAAGTTGTCATTGATTTACTAACAACAGACGACATGGGGATGGCACTGGAACGGGCAATGCAGTGCGAACAAATTAACCAACGCCGCCAGTTACTTTGCGAGCAGATTGAACGAGATGCTGTAACTTGGTGTGAAGAAAGCCAGATCGATCTACAGCAAGAGCGCGTGTTGGTGATCGTCCAACCAAGTTGGCACCACGGTGTTATCGGCATCGTTGCTTCCCGCTTATTGGAACGCTACGGGGTGCCGGTGTTCATCGGTACTTATGAGAATGAGGAGCATATTCGCGGTTCAGCGCGAGGGATTCCAGAATTCCACATATTTGCAGCTTTAGAGTTCTGCAAAGACCTGCTTTTGAAGTATGGTGGACACAAAGCGGCTGGTGGATTTTCTCTCCCATCTGAGAATTTGGCAAAATTGCGATCGCGCTTGAGTACTTTTGCTCATAAATGTCTGGAAAAAGAGCATCTGAAGCCGTTGCTGAAGATTGACGCCAAAGCTTCCTTAAACCAAATTAATCTCAATCTCTATCGGCAAATCGATGCCCTCCATCCCTGTGGTATTGAGAATTCTGACCCAATCTTCTATTCCTCTAATGTCCGAGTCAGCGAGCAACAAATCGTTGGCAAGGGTCACATCAAATTGACGCTGTCCCAAGACGTCGGTAGCCAGTCTTTTAAAATCAAAGCGATCGCGTGGCGTTGGCGCAATTACTTTCCTCTGCCCTCTCTTGTAGATATTGCCTATAAGCTGCGAGAAAACAGCTTCCAAGGTAACACTGCTGTTGAGCTGGAATTAGTCGGTATTCGACTTCCCTCAACCTCTCCACCTCGGAAAGC
>CAZZWA010000645.1:0-2674 GCA_964657555.1 uncultured Microcoleus sp. | reverse complement strand
AGAACGTCTCTACGACTGAAAGGGAAAAGAGGGTTCTATAAGTGGATTTAGTATGATGCCTAAAGGCAGAGAATTGAAGCCAAGATACCTTATATGCTGTATCGCACTGAGGCAGTGCTACAGCTCTAGGAAACATGTACGCACTAACATACCAGATTGTGTTCAAGAGAAAGTTTTTGACTTTTGACTTCGAGACGCAGTCTCAGTGATGGGCTGCTTACTAGGAATTACGGAAGAATTAGGGAGGTAATATTCAGCGATATTACGATGTTCAAAAAGTTACCATGTGCAATATGCTACTAATACCGGGAAAAAGTGCATCTCCAGACGCAAACATTAGTGGAAGCTTCAGGAGAAACGTAATGGTCAAAGACTGGAATCATTTTTACCAACAGGCAACAAAGAATAAAGCGCTTAAAGACCGGCTCAAAGACGCGAATAACCAAGAAAGCTTTGTTAAGCTGGCAGTGAAGCTAGGTGAAGAACAAGGCTACAGTTTCACAGCAGCAGATGTGGAAGCGACGATCGCCGCTGTGGCAGACACAATGAGACAGAAAACTGATATTGCTCTTGAGAGCTGCACAGATAACCAGCTGGAGACTAATTAATTTAACTTTTTCAATGAGTACTATACTACTCACGCAGAACCTACTACTAAGGTAGCTCTTTATACCAGTCAAGCTTGCTACATTAGGAAGACAAGCTTGGCTGGTTTCAGTTTAGATTTGCACGTATGGTTATGATCCAGAAAGAGCAGAGGGAAGGGTTTATTCTACGCTCAGCTAGTTTATCTTAATCAGCTCGCTATTCTAGCTACAGAAAGGTTCAGAACCAATCAAAAACTTTAGTATGCAAACTACTAGAACCAACTACCACCCAGCTCTAGCTATAGTGACATCTCTCTGGAAACTCTATTGAGCCTATACCAATATGAAAATTGCGATCGCTCAACTCAATCCCACAATTGGTAACTTGACCGACAATGCCCAGCAGATATTAGCAGCAGCGAAAGCAGCAGCCAGCCAGGGTGTCCGCTTACTGCTGACGCCGGAACTGTCACTTTGTGGCTATCCGCCACGGGATTTGTTACTCAACCCCACTTTTATTGAGGAGATGGCAACCCAGTTGCAACAACTGGCAGGAAATTTGCCTCTAAATCTGGCTGTGTTGGTAGGAGTGGCACAGCCGAATCCAAAAGCGCAAGTTGCTGGTGGTAGACCACTATTCAACACGACTGTATTGTTAGAACAGGGTGAAGTGCAGCAAGTTTTTCACAAGCGCCTCTTACCCTACTACGACGTTTTTGATGAAAACCGCTACTTTGAACCAGGTCTTCAGAGTAATTCCTTCCCTCTCGACGATCTCTGTATCGGTGTCACCATTTGCGAAGACTTGTGGAACGATGAGGAGTTTTGGGGCAAGCGCAACTATGCGGTTAATCCTATTGCTGACTTAGCCCAGCAGAGAGTTGATTTGATTGTGAATTTGTCTGCATCTCCTTACAGTGCCAGAAAGCAGCAGCTGCGGGAGGCAATGCTGCGACACGCTGCTGTGCGTTACCAGCAACCTATCATCTATGCTAATCAGGTGGGGGCCAATGATGACTTGATTTTTGACGGTTGCAGTGTGGCGTTTAATCGCGCTGGGGAGATGGTGTGCCGTGGGTTGGCTTTCAATACAGATTTACAACTGCTGGAGTTTGACGAGCAACAGCGGGATTTGTGCCAAAAGGGATTTGGTAACATGGCCCAATCTTCCCAATCACCAAGCACTAATATCGCAGCAATGCCAGAGAGTGAAGACGAGGAAATCTGGAATGCTCTGGTTCTGGGTGTGCGAGATTATACTCGTAAGTGCGGCTTTTCTAAGGTCGTTCTTGGTTTGAGTGGGGGTATAGATTCTTCGCTAGTAGCAGCGATCGCAGCAGCAGCCTTGGGTTCAGAGAAAGTCGTTGCTGCCCTCATGCCTTCCCCCTATAGTTCCGATCACTCGGTTAAAGATGCTTTAGAATTAGCAAGCAATCTGGGCATCCAGACTTACACATTGCCAATTGGCGACTTAATGCAAGGTTACGACAAAACTCTTGCCGAGGTATTTGCTAATACCCCATCTGGGATTGCCGAAGAGAACATCCAATCCCGAATTCGAGGCAATTTGTTGATGGCAATTTCCAATAAGTTTAGCTATCTCCTGCTTTCCACTGGCAACAAGTCAGAAATGGCAGTTGGGTATTGCACCCTTTATGGCGATATGAATGGGGGATTAGCCGTTATTGCTGATGTTCCGAAAACTCGCGTTTATTCCCTTTGCCGTTGGCGCAATAGTAAAGGTGAAATTATCCCATCTAACGTCATTACAAAAGCACCAAGTGCCGAACTCAAACCTGGTCAAGTCGATCAAGATTCTCTGCCGCCTTATGAGATCCTAGACGATATCTTGCAGCGCTTGATTCACGATCACCAATCCCTAGACCAGATTATCGCTGTTGGTCACGATCCAGATGTTGTTAAACGAGTGGTGCGGCTGGTAGTTAGTGCAGAATTTAAGCGACGGCAAGCCCCTCCAGGCTTGAAAGTTACTGATCACGCCTTTGGCACTGGCTGGCGGATGCCGATTGCCAGCCGATGGTTGGCAGCAAGTGCCCAGCAGGCAGAAAATACTCTTGCCTCTGTTA
>CAZZWA010000644.1:0-2678 GCA_964657555.1 uncultured Microcoleus sp. | reverse complement strand
AATCTCAAGAACGCCAAGGGAGCTATCAACTTCCTAATGGATAGCTGATTCTGAGTCGGCAGTGTCAGAGGCAACAGTTTAAGATCTATGGTGATTTTGATTAGCTGGAATGGGCCATCTCAGGTTATTAGCTTCTTGAGGTGTTAAACAGACCGTGTCTACACCTTGCTCTCTACAGAGATTACCATTTAACCAATAGGGCAATCCCCAAGCTGGTCTGGGTTGCTTCTGAATATTAAGTGATTGTTGATTATTAGGCATGACAAAGCTTTTGGGCGTAATAGGGTTATTGGACAGACTAGCTGGATCGGGCATTCCAGAAGCGAGTGCGGGAGGAGTGTCTGTAATTGAGACTAAAGTTAAATCGACGATCACAGCGAAAACTGAAAGTTTCCTCAAATTCATATTGAGTATCCCTTGTCGCTCGACATAACTATGAGCCAACATTCGATAGGGATGAAGAGAGCAGAGATCGAACTACCAGTTAGGAAGATATAAGGCGAGAAACATGAGTCTCAGTGCATGTGGTGCGGCATTCCAATAATTCCAGAATGCAGGATCTGCGGCGCATCCATCACACCATAGAATATTGGTATCTTGCGTGTCACCATTTGAGGCATCAGGATACTGGTTACAGCCTGGACCCCAGTCGGTTACAAAGCCACCATGACCATAACAGGGCTGATAGTTAACGAAGGCAACTTTATGTCCTCCAGACATATAAGTAGCAGTATGATAGTCTACCGGATCTTCAGCGCACCCCTGGCCAATCATAGTCCAGTCTGTTCCCGGCCCTGCACCTTGAGGGTTCTGCGCTGAATAGTGCCGATCATAGCGATCGCTGCCGTAATCCATTTCATGAATGAAATCACTACTCTCAAGTAGCTCGTCCGATTGCTGGCAGTCGGATCGCCGAGTCTTTTGATCCCAAACGCAAGCGATCAGATAGAAAGCGGTAGGAACTCCCCCGTGGGGTGTATCGAAAGTGACGACATCTTGAACTAAAAGATAAAGCGGTAGTTTAGGCTCAAACTGAGTAGCATAAAGAGCCCAGCGTGTAATTAAGCCCCCCATACTATGAGCGACAATCTGTACGTTTTGTCCCTTTGAGGTGTAGTTGTTCCAGATGTACCACGCTAATTCACAACCTAAGTGTTTAATATCTTCGTTGTGGGTTCCCGTAAGATCAGTGCCAAAACTGTTTGTATCAAAATAGCCTACACAATGGCTAGCTTGTGACTGGAGTCTAACATCACAATTGGTGTCTCCACCATAGTAGCCAATTGTAATAATCGGGCCTGTCCAGGTCAGAGTGGTATTGTTCACTTGGTGTGAACTTTTCAAGTAAAGTGCGACCCCGCCCGAATCACCTTCAAAATATTTGTGGCAGTCCCACCCCTCAATGCCAGAGCCCCTGTAACCATTTTTGAAACCATGAATCAGGAGAATCGGCCACTTGGTGCTGGATACATAGCTTGACCTAATATTGCTGGGCAATGCAAAAACTTTTGAAGCGTCTTGAGACAGCACAATCTTAGGAGTAAGCGTAGGTAGGATAGATATCGACGCCCCTAGTAGAGCTGCTAGACTTTTATCAAAAATTTTCTTCATTTAATAAAGTCTCCAGATAGTAGAGCAGTAACATAGTTCTCATAATGATTGAGTGACCAAAAAATTGGCTTCTCTTGCCAATAAAAGGCTTTTATTCTCCTATTAATAGTGATGTTTTAGATGGATTTAATGTATCAAATACTACACATTGCCGACAGTGGAGAGATTTTATAACAATGAGCCAGTTGCACTGATACCTGCACAATTAAGTTTGACTCTGTTTAAAGCTTCTCAATTCTATTGAGTATTTTGGGAACGCTCGCTCTGATCTTGTATGAGTTGATGAGGAGGGAGCGATCGCGCTTCTATCAGTTTCAGCTTGGTATATTGAGAGCGATCGCGTCGCAGATTTGGAGAAATGTTGATCTATCGTTCAGCACTGGGAATCCTTGATATAGAAAGTTATTTGCTCAACAATCAAGCTTACTGAGCAACTATCAACACCTTCCCAAGGAAGAAGAAAACACGATGATCAAATGTAAGTCACAGCTCAATCAGTATCCTGACATTCAGACTCTACATCTATTACGCCACTGTGCCGAGAATGACCCAGATGAAGAAGTGCGAGAGCTAGCAATTCACCAGATAGCCAAGGATTGGAAAGAGCTTCCCGATACCTCGAATTGGCTCAAAATCCGCGCTAAGTCCGATCCGAGTGCTAATGTTGTGCATGCAGTGTTGCAAGAGCTAGCCAGAGGTTGGAAAGATGACCCAGCCACCTTAAACTGGTTCAAAACCTATGCTCAGTACTCTAGAAATGCCGTTGTGCGACGAGCCGCAGTCCAAGAGCTAGCCAGAGGCTGGAAAAATGAGCCCAATGTGTTTGAAATCTTGTGCAAATGTGCTGTAGTTGACCCCTTTAAGCGTAACGATAACTCCGAAGTCAACCCTCGGCAAACAGCACTTTTAGCAATCATTGAGCAATATCCTGATTATTCCCAAACTCTTCGGCTGTTGAGCGATCGCGCCGAAAGAGATCCAGACAAAAAAGTCCGCGAGTTTGCGAAAGAGAAGCTGAAGCAATGGAGTCAACCAATTTTGGATTTTGGATTGACGATTTTGGATTG
>CAZZWA010000643.1:0-2693 GCA_964657555.1 uncultured Microcoleus sp. | reverse complement strand
GCTGGCAAAAATCCTTCGGTAGACTGAGGTGAATTGTGCCCTTAGGCGTAAACAATATTACATGATGCACGATAAATACAAAATTTATTTTGAGCACGGTTGTTATTGAGCTACCGCTTCCATGAACCTTTCGGTTTTGACAAAATCTTCAAAAGTTGACCACATTCTGGTTGTAGACGATTCTCCTGATAATTTGTTTCTCGTTCAAACCATCTTGGAAGAAGAGGGGTATGAAATCAGTTTGGCCGAGGATGGTCGTTCTGCATTGACCAAAATTGAGGAGTCTCCACCCGACTTGCTATTACTCGATGTTATGATGCCAGGAATGGATGGCTATGAAGTGACGCGGCGGGTACGAGATAATACCAAGTTGCCATTTATACCAATCTTGCTGATTACTGCCCACGATCAGCCCAGCGTAGTGGAAGGATTAGACACTGGTGCGGATGATTTTATTCGCAAGCCAGTAGAAGTAGAGGAATTGCTGGCACGCGTGCGCTCGCTCCTACGGCTAAAGCACAGTGTAGACGAACGCGACCAGATTGCCCGTCAGCGAGAAGATTTTGTCTCGTGGATGACCCATGACTTGCGGACACCCATAGTGGCAGCTGACCGGATGCTAGCTCTATTTAAACAGGGTGCGCTGGGAGAACTCTCACCTGGGATGGAAGAAGCGATCATCACAATGGATCGCAGCAACCGCAACTTACTGGCGATGGTAAATACGTTGCTAGAAGTCTATCGGTATGAAGCCGGTCGGAAAACCCTGCTGTTTTCTCCCGTCGATCTGCGGGAACTCATTCAAGAGGTTACCCAAGAACTTGCTCCCATAGCAACTGAAAAGAAACTGTCTTTGAAGCCGCACTTGGGAGAGAAGCTGGAAAGCAAAGTGGTAGGCGATCGCTTGGAACTCCATCGAGTTTTCACCAACTTAATCGGAAATGCGATCAAGTTCACAGATGCTGGTTCAGTTGACATCCGTCTAGCCGATCCTACCCGCGACTCTTGGGTAACAGTTGAGATCCAAGACACGGGTCCAGGCATTGCACCAGAAGACCAAGCATTCCTATTTGAGCGGTTCCGATCTGGCAGTCACAAGCGTTCCGGTAGTGGTTTGGGGCTGCATTTATCTCGGAGAATTGTAGAGGCGCATCAAGGTACTATTGAAGTTAATTCTGAGGTGGGCCAAGGTACGTTGTTTAAAGTTCGTCTGCCTGCCCATAAGTAGAGTTGGCAGGTTAGGAGGTTGGAAAGTTGTCATATTCAACCTTCCAATCCGATCAACTTTCAATCCCCCATAGCTCTTAAGAGGCCACTATAGCCTAACGGCTAACAGGAGCGCTTCCTATCCAAACCTTTATGATAGTTTATGACATTGTTAGTCAGCAAAAACATTTTTTTGCCACGGGGAAAACCAAAGATATTGATTTTCGTATTCAACAGTTAAAGCTGCTAAAACAAGCAATTATAGATAATGAAGCAGCTATTGGCAAAGCTTTACAGTCGGACTTGCATAAGTCAGAGGTTGAGGCTTATGTGGGTGAAATAGGATTCTGCTTAGCAGAAATCAATTACGCCATTAAAAATATTCGCTTATGGACAAAGCCGAGGAAAGTTGCCACCCCAATCACTCAGTTTCTCAGTTCAGCACGGATATATTATCAGCCATTAGGGGTTGTTCTGATTGTTGGTGCTTGGAACTACCCCTTTCATCTAGTCATCGCTCCTCTCGTGGGGGCGATCGCCGCCGGAAATTGTGCCATTCTCAAACCTTCAGAAGTTGCTGCTAGTACGTCCCATCTGTTAGCTGATATCATCTCTCAATACTTCAATCCAGATTTTATAACTGTGGTTGAAGGAGGGATAGAGACCAATCAGCAACTATTGCAAGAAAATTTTGACCATATCTTCTTTACGGGCAACTCTGAAGTTGGCAAAAGTGTGATGGCAGCGGCGGCAAAACATTTGACCCCAGTTACACTGGAATTGGGTGGTAAAAGCCCTTGTATTGTTGATGCCGATATTCACCTTGACTACACAGCCAAAAGGATTGTTTGGGGTAAGTTCCTGAACGCTGGTCAAACTTGCGTTGCCCCTGATTATCTTTTGATAAATAAAAAAATAAAAAATGATTTGTTAGAACATATAAAAAAATGTCTTAAAGAATTTTATGGAGATGAACCAGCAAAAAGTCCTGACTACGCCCGCATTATTAATCAAAAACACTTTAACCGACTATGCGAACTATTAAAAGCTGGTAATATACTGATTGGTGGAGATACCAATCTGGCTGAAAGATATATTGCTCCTACGGTGATTGACGGAGTTGACTGGCAAGATCCAGTCATGCAGGAGGAAATCTTTGGTCCCATCCTCCCCGTTATCGAATATGCAGACTTAACCGAAGCGATCTCTCTCGTCAATGCTAGACCTAAACCCCTAGCTCTTTACTTCTTTTCCAATGAGCAACAAAATCAAAAGCGGGTTTTGCAGGAGACATCCTCAGGGGGAGTTTGTATTAACGAAACAGTTATGCAGCTTGCTGTGCCAGCGCTACCCTTTGGTGGAGTGGGTGCCAGTGGTATAGGTCAGTATCACGGAAAAGCTAGTTTTGAGACGTTCTCTCATCAAAAAGGTGTTCTTGACAAATCCTTGTTGGTAGATCTGAAATTAAGGTATCCTCCCTATCACGG
>CAZZWA010000642.1:0-2693 GCA_964657555.1 uncultured Microcoleus sp. | reverse complement strand
AACTGGTTGTACTTCTGGCTCAGTTCATATAAGTATTGACAAAGGCGATTGGGCAGTAAATCTTGCTCAACTTCACTGAGAACTTCACTGAGCCTTAACAAGTGCTTCGCGAGAGCCAATTCTGCTTCTTGCTGTAACAGAATTGGGGCATTAGCTCCCATTTGCTCAAAATTAATGTTGCCTTCGCGGCTAATTCCCTGAACCCTAACATAGGCGTACAACAGGTAAACTGCCGTGTTCCCTATGAGAGCTAGCATCTTGTCATAGCTAAAGACATAGTTACTGATGCGGTTTTGACAAAGGTCGGCGTATTTTACCGCACCGATGCCCGTCACACTAGCAACATGGGCAATAAATTCTTCCGTTTCGTTACGCCCTTCTTTGTTGAGTCTGTCTTCGAGGTCAGCACGGGCGTGCGCGATCGCTTCATCTAGTAAATCTCGCAACCGCACGGTTTCTCCAGAGCGCGTTTTCAGTTTCTTGCCATCTTCTCCAAGTACTAAGCCAAAAGGAACGTGTACTAACTCCACGTCATCTGGAATCCAATCTGCTCGTTGCGCTACTTGGAACACCTGAGCAAAGTGATTCGCCTGTCCAGCATCAGTAACGTAGATAATTCGGTTTGCCTGATCTTGTTGAATGCGGTAGCGCAGTGCTGCCAAATCAGTTGCAGCATAGTTGTAGCCACCATCCGACTTTCGCACAATCAAGGGGAGAGGCTCTCCCTCTCTGTTGGTAAATTCTTTCAGGAAAACACACTGCGCCCCGTTGTCTTCGACTAACAAGCCAAGCTTGTTGAGGTCTTCCACCACTCCTGGTAGCAAGGGGTTATAGAATGATTCCCCTCTTTCAATGAGTTGAATATCAAGTAAATCATAGATAGCTTGAAACTCCCGTCTAGATTGTTCGCACAGTAACTGCCATGCTCGCCGGGAGTCCTCTGCCCCTGTTTGTAGCTTCACGACTTCTTGTCGGGCAGTTTCCTGAAATGCTTCATCTTCATCAAACCTTTGTTTGGCTTTGCGGTAAAAAGTTACCAAGTCGCCTAAATCCACAGCATTGGCTGTGGTTAAGACTTCTGGGCAAACTTCCCTCAAATAGGCAATTAGCATCCCAAACTGGGTGCCCCAATCGCCCACATGATTGATCCGTAAGACATCATGTCCCTGAAATTCCAGAATCCGGGCAATGGAGTCTCCGATTACCGTTGAGCGTAAGTGCCCAACATGCATTTCTTTGGCAATGTTGGGGCTGGAAAAATCAATTACCACCCGCTGAGGATGTTTTGTCGGTGCAATTCCTAAGCGAGAGTCTTTTTGGATGGCACTCAGCTGCGCTTCCAGATATTTTGGTTTGAGAGTGAAGTTGATGAAGCCTGGTCCAGCTACTACTGGCTGCTGGCAGATGTCACTGACATCAATATGTTTAAGGAGCGCCTCGGCGATCGCTCGTGGCGGTTTTCCCAATTGCTTGGTTAGAGACAGGGCAGCATTTGACTGATAGTCACCAAATTTAGGATTGCTAGCAGGAACCAGCATCGGGTCTATCCCAGCATAGTTGCTGCCAAAGGCTGCAATTGCAGCCTGCTCAAATTTAGTTTTGAGTTGTTCAATGGTTGAGTTCATTAGGGTTTTACTGGAAGCTTTGGCAGCGTGCCTCTTTCTTTTATCGTACTTAACATCACTTAGTACATCTTCATACTTAAATCGAGCCAAGTCGAGCGGGTAACTGGAGCACTGCTGGAGATGTAGTCTACCCCGGTTTCGGCGACAGCCTGAATGGTTTCCAATGTGATGTTGCCTGACGCTTCAATCTTAATCCGGTCATTGTTGCAGCGAATTATCTCCACTGCTTGACTCATCAAATCAAGGGGCATGTTATCCAGCATGATGATATCGGCTCCGTGCTGAAGAGCTTCTTGCACCTGAGCCAGGGTTTCCGTTTCGACTTCGATGGTTAGCGGATAGGGAATTTGAGAACGGATCCGGGCGATCGCCTTTTCTATCCCGCCGCCTGCTGCAATGTGATTGTCTTTGATCATCACTGCATCATCTAGTCCTATACGATGATTAACAGCTCCTCCCAATTGAGTCGCGTACTTTTCCAACACTCTTAACCCTGGCGTTGTCTTACGGGTATCCACCAGTCGAGCTTTGCTATCGGCAAGTTTCTCAACGTACTTGCGAGTAAGCGTGGTAATCCCGCACAAACGCATCGCTAAGTTCAAGGCAACTCGTTCTCCTGTCAGCAGAGCTTCGAGCGAGCCATCTAAGTGAGCAACCACCTGTCCTGGATAGCACTGAGCGCCTTCGGGAACAGTATTTACAAAACTGACATCCTGACTCAAAAGTTGAAAAATTCGCGCTGCGAGTGGCAGTCCAGCAATGAAACCTGCTTCCTTGGCAATCCAATCAGCTTGTCCAAGTGCGACCTCTCCCACTAACAAGCTGCTAGTTGTGCGATCGCCCCGACCAATATCTTCTAACAGCCAATTGTGTAGGAGTGGGTCTAGAACGACCCAAGGAGGTAAAACCGCAATAGTACTCACAACTCACTTTTTCCTTCGCTTCTGAAGCCCTTCAGAGATAACTTAGCTCAGATCTTTACCAAATGCGGATTTCAGCTTCATAAAATATTTTTTCCCCAAAATAGTTGACAGTTTTGGGTAGAGGTTGCTACATTGATAAAGCGGT
>CAZZWA010000641.1:0-2698 GCA_964657555.1 uncultured Microcoleus sp. | reverse complement strand
ATTACTGTCGGCTTACCAGCACAAACCCCCGCGTCTTGCCGGAATCAGCATCTACTGTCGCCATTGCCTGCCAGATATCTGCTGCTTTTACCCAAACTGGAGGGTATTTGTAGCGGGAGACATCCAAGATCAAGAAGCGGTCTGTATCCTCATTATAGGCGGCAATCGGGGAGATATGCCCCCCTGTTTCCTCCCCTAGCGCTTTCCGTAAGTAGTTGACGACAACAAAGTTTCCTGATTGTTGCAAATTCTTAACAACTAGAGTGCGAAACTTCTCTATGCTAGTGTCGCCTGCGTGATAAACATCGGCTTTAACGGCATAGCTTTCCAAAAGTTTACCAATCTGATCCAAAGTCATGCCCCGTCGAGAGACAACCTCAGGTGCCACAACTTTTTGAGTTTGGACATTATTAAAAAAGTTGTCTTGGGTAAACACATGGTAAGGAGCAAACTCCGGCGCTTCGGGTGCCTGAATACCCAGAGAGTTAAGCACCATGACGAGACTAGCCACCCCGCAGTAAGCTTGGTTCTTCTGAGTGACAAACTGGATACTGAGAGGAAAATAGCTCTGTAACGCTTTGCTTTGCATCAGTAGCTGTTCCCCTTCAGGGGAGTTGAAGGAAATTAGGTTTTTGGGAAGTGGCAGCGTCTGCGCTAGCAGCCCGCCACTAGCAATGCAAAGTCCTAAGATTGCAGCTTGTAAGGGTATGCCAATAACCTTGAATACACGAATTCGATATGCGCTAGATTTCATGACTGCTTCTACAACTAATTTATGAATTATAAAGGGGAGCAGGAATAGATTTCGGATTTATTTTTCATTTGGATGAGTCCATTCTTTTTCATGACTATCAGCCTCTTTATTTAGAAGAGGTGCAATCGACTGCGTAGATATGTCTTTGTGAAAGGGATTGTGGAAAAATACTCCGGTTTGAGGTGGCAGTGCCGGATCGAGAATAATTTCAGCCAGACTTTTCACCACACCAGTTAGGGGAATTGCCAGAATAACTCCTAAGATGCCGCCAAATTTACCTCCTAGTAGTAAAGACACAAAAATGACGACTGGCGAGAACCCTGTCAGATTCCCCATGATGCGGGGAGCTATCAAATTATCTTTGATCTGTTGCAGGGCGATCGCTACCGCCAAAACCTGCAAAGCCTGCCACCAATCGATAAAGGCAACGACAATTACTACTGCGGCAATTCCTAAACTTGCCCCTATAAATGGAATAATTTCCATAATTCCAATAAAAACGGAAAACAGGAGGAAAAAAGGAACTCTCAATAAAAAGAAAGCTAACAACAGGGTAATTGCCATAAACAGCCCCAACAACAGTTGTCCAGAGACAAACCGTTGCAGATTGCGCTGGAGTGAATCAGTAAGACCAGACTGAATTTGCAAAGAAAAAATACTTGTACTTAAACGCCATAATCGCTCGCTGTCGAGCAGCATGTAAAACGAGATGACAACAACCAGAATTAAGTCTAAAACCCAGTTAAATGTTCCCAAAACTAAACCGAAACCAGTGGTAGTAATCTCCTCAGCTTGTGTTTGGATTCGTGTCAGCAGTGTTGAAGCAATGAGCTGTACATCAAAAGGCAAATTACGCTCAGTACTCCAAGTTTGGAATGTAGACAATTGCAGACGAGCTGACTCCAGCAGGGAAGGAAAATTGGTGATTAACTGTCCTCCCTGATTGAGCACTGGCGGTACCAGCGTCAGCCCGATCAGTACGAGTGCGATCGCTGCCAATAAATAGACTAGAAACACTGCCACACTTCTGGGTAAGAAAGGTTGAACAGCAGTAACGGCATAGTTAAGGAGAAAGGCAATTAGCCCTGCCGTGCTCAGAATGCTGATTATTTCACCTACATAGCTTAGGGCACTGAGGGTTAACCAGCCTGTGACTAAAACTAGCAGCCAAGTGAGTAGTACCTGTTGGAGAGGTGAAAATATATGATTCATCGCAGCTTGCCCTTCTTTTGTTTAAGACTATTTGAACATCCGAGCAATGCCAAAAGCTGCTGTTGCTGACAAGCCGCCAATCAAAGCAGTTTGTAGTGCTCCTCGCAGGGGATTGGTGCCGGTAAAGTGTCCCTTGATATAGCCAAAGCCAAATAGGGCTGCCAGCGTTACCCCAATCGAAACCCGCAGGGCTGTGGATGTGCTAGTTAACAATATGTAAGGAGAGAGCGGAATCAACCCACCAGCAATGTACGAAAGGGCGATAGTCAGGGCACTTCGCCAAGCGCGACCGGGTTCAGGAGCTTCTAGTCCTAACTCAAAGCGCATCATAAAGTTGACCCACTGTACAGGATCGGCGCGCACCGCTGCAACTACCGGACGAATCTGCTCATTAGTTAAGCCATAGCCTTTAAACACTTCAGCCACCTCCAATGATTCTTGTCCCGGCATCTCCCTAATTTCTCTAAACTCCCGCCGCCGCTCAGTCCTGTAGTGTTCCATATCAGTCTGAGCCGCCAAGTACCCGCCCAGCCCCATTGCAATTGACCCAGCAGCGATTTCCGCGAGTCCGGCGGTCACTACAATTCTGCTAGCTGCGACGGCTCCAGATAAGCCAGCAGCTAGTGCAAAAGGAACTGTCAACCCGTCAGACATGCCGATCACGATGTCACGGACTAGTTCTGATCCTGTAAAGTGTCGCTCAATGTGGGGAGTATTAGGCATTGTTCTGTG
>CAZZWA010000640.1:0-2700 GCA_964657555.1 uncultured Microcoleus sp. | reverse complement strand
TAGGTGTTGCTGAATCGTCTCTACAAGCTGTGCTGTCCAGTATTGGGCAAGTTCGGCACTTTTGGCTTCTACCATGACCCGGATTACAGGCTCAGTGCCACTAGCCCGGACTAAAACTCGCCCTTGCTCTTCCATAGCGGTTTCCGCTTGCGCGATCGCCTGTTGCAGTGCTTCGCAATGTTGCCAATGGCAACGGCGTTCCCGGTCTTCTACCCGCACGTTTCGCAGCAGTTGGGGGTAGGTCACAAAGCTTTGATCTACCATTTCGCTCAGAGTCGCTCCAGTTTCCTGCACCAGTGCTGCCAAATGTAGGGCTGTCAGCAGACCATCACCAGTAACGCTGTAGTGGTGGCACAGGATGTGTCCTGACTGTTCGCCGCCCAGCATTCCCCCTGTGCGCAGCATTTCTGCCTGAACATACTGATCGCCCACGGGTGTGCGTACCATCTGACCACCCAACTGTTTCCAAGCACGCTCAAAGCCCAAGTTGGCCATTACTGTGGCCACAATCAAATCTCCAGGCAACTGGTTCTTTTTCTTGAGAATTTGACCCCAGAAGTAGAGAATGTAATCTCCATCCACCACCCGCCCTTGAGCATCCACTGCCATCACGCGGTCAGCATCTCCATCAAAAGCAAAGCCCAATTCAGCTGCATGCTGCTGCACTGCCTGTTGCAGAGGGCCAAGATGGGTAGAGCCGCAGTTAACGTTGATCCGATCGCCGTTGGGTTGGTCGTGCAGACAAATCACTTCTGCTCCCATTGCCTTAAATACTTCTGGTGCGAGCCCCACAGCCGCACCCCAAGCCAGGTCTAGTACAATTCGCATTCCCCGCAGGTCAACTGCTGACAAGAGCGATCGCACGAGGGACGACCGATAATTTTCTACTAATTCAGGTCGTTGATAATGCTTACCCCAAGCGGAGGAGCAGAGGGGCACAGGAGAATTGAGATATCCACTCTCCCCTATCGTCTCAATAAGCACGGTTTGTTCCCGCGCTGAGCTTCGCAATCCCGCTTCAATCTCCTGCTGCAATCCAGCAGGTAGCTTCATCCCATCATTGCCAAAAAACTTAATGCCGTTATCCTCTGGCGGGTTGTGGCTGGCCGAAATCATCATGCCGCCCACAGCGCCAGTAACGCTGACCAAGTGCGCCACACAGGGCGTTGGGCACAACCCCAAGTTCCACACTTCTAACCCAGCCGAAGTCAGACCTGATGATAAAGCCATTGCCAACATATCGCTGGAGTTGCGGGAATCCTGTCCCAAAATCATTGGGCCTTTCGTGTTTACATGCGTCCGCAGCACCTGACCCGCCCAAAAACCAACCTGCCGTGCTAGCTCCGCATTTAGCAGTTCTCCGGCTCGTCCGCGAATACCATCTGTGCCAAATAAAGGAGTTGCTGGTAAAGCAACTGGGTTCCAAGCAGTGCTGACATTGGTAGATTTTGCTGGTTGTGCTGATTCAACCAGAGACAAAGACGATTCCGCAAGACCTGCTGGCTGAGTCCGGATTGGGGATGAGACCATAAATTAAGAACACTCCACACACACTCTTACTTACTGTGGAGAATACCACTTTCCGGAATAAACTAGCCTCTACCAGATTATATGCGACATCCCAAAATGTCCGATCTCAAGCATCTTAGCTGTTTGCAGACGCCTATGTTTAGTTGCACTCCAAAATATTTGTGTCGCAAAGACAACTTTTGATAGAGCGAACAGTATGTGCTATTATCAGAAAATTCTCAATTCCGGGCCAGCTAAACGCCTACCTCTAACAGCAGCGGTTGAATTGTTTCCCAAGTCAATCCTTGTTGTATGTAGCGAGGAGATTCAGGATTGTAAGGACTGGCAACTCGCTCTATCGAGACAATCTTGGCATGATCCGGTAATACTGGCACATCTGGATCAGAATCTGTCGAGCGCATTAAAGAACTCGAATAGCCTTTAAATATAGCAATTTGGTCTGGTTCACCATCAATTTCAGCATGTACTATCAGGACTTCTTGTAGACGTCTTGAAGTGTATTGCTCCAGACGTTTCCCAACAGAATGATTGTGGTTCATGTTTAAGAGTTCATTGTTCCATTGCCGAGCGTCCTTGCTTTCCCAAGCGAATCAGCAAAAAATAGCTAAGGTAAAGCACATAAATCACTAATCCTACTATCCCCAGAAATCCTAAAAATTGGGGTGTGTAATTTCCATGAAAATACTGCTTGTATAGTAAAGGTGGCTCTAACCAGACTGCGCAGAATGGGGTACTAATTGCCCCTTTCGAGAAGGCGCAAGACAAGAAAGGAATCTGCCCCAAGGCACCTAAAGCACAATAAACCGTGAGTGCCCAGCGCCACGAAGTTAGCGTTAGCTTTAAGGGCCGCTGCGGTTGGTCATCAATCTCTTCGTTAACGTCAACCCAAAACCATAGGGATATGGGAATGAAAATGCGAGAGAGAAAAGCCGAAACAAAGGCGATCGGCCAGCCCGCAATCATCAGGTAAAGAGTGATGAAGAGCAAGCTAGAAACTCGCCAGTATATGATTAATAGCCGTTGAATTGCTTCTGCTCCCTGGACAAAGGCCCAGATTAGCAAAATCAGCGGTGTTATAACAGTAAACAGCAACGCTAGTCGGTAATCTGTCCAGACCAGCGGTTGAAACCACGGTTCACTTATCATAGTTTGTTTTTGCCGGTATTAGCT
>CAZZWA010000639.1:0-2713 GCA_964657555.1 uncultured Microcoleus sp. | reverse complement strand
TGTGGTTCGGGAACGCTTTGGGTAGACGCGAAGCCGAGGCCGTGAGGACTGGTTGGGCCACTGACAAATGGCGCGATCGCACCGCTTGTTGGATCTAGAATGCCAACGAAATTGCTGGCAGTTACTGATGTGTAAGCATTGCCTGGAGTAAAGGGTCCGCTGATTTGATAGACGCCTTCATTTGCCCCAGAGGTAGCTGCCACGAAGAG
Source organism: uncultured Microcoleus sp. (assembly GCA_964657555.1). Classification (GTDB taxonomy): domain Bacteria; phylum Cyanobacteriota; class Cyanobacteriia; order Cyanobacteriales; family FACHB-T130; genus CAZZWA01. The sequence goes on along the minus strand of CAZZWA010000639.1, from coordinate 2,504 downwards.
AGTGCTTGCCCCTACAGGAGCAAAAACTGTGTCATCCACAGCTGATCCAGGATGGGGTAGGAAACTCACCTGTTGGCTGGCAGTCCCTGGGTTAGAAACCGAGATCAGCGCTTGACCATCTTGGTCATCTAAGAGCAAACTTCCATCGGGAGAAATCCCCAGTGAGTCTGGATCTTGTACGTTGAGAGTCACAGGTTTGCCAGCACTATCTACGGCGGCGGCTCCCGCTGTTAACACGGGGGTAACAGCAATCGAACTCGGGGATAGTATGAGCTTACCCAGTACTGGAGACGTGCCGTCTACTGGATTTGATATGGAAACGAATGCCTGACCGTTGATAAATTGCAGGTCGTCATAGCCACGACCCGGATCAGCAGGCAGCTTGTAGGTGGTCTCTGCGCTCGTTTTGGGGTTTATGATTGCCAGCAGAGGATTCCCGTCTTGATTTTCTAATGCGTAGAGTAGGCCATTAGCGGGATTGATGCGCAACCCGTCGTTATGACCAGGTACGCTGAATATATTTACAAGTTGCCCGTTGAGTGTATACTGAGCGATTGTCGTTGGCAGACCGTCAGAACCATCCGACTTTGTGCCGTTACCGTAGCCGATAAACACATTGTTGCCATTAACGACGACTGAGTCAGGCTGCGAAGCGCCTGCTGGATCGGCGGCAAATAAGGACGCAGTGTAGCCGGAAGGAGCAGTAATCGTAGCTGCATCAGCTCGTCCACCGAATAGTACACATCCCAGTAGCGAAACTAGGGCGGCACCTGCTACTAGAGGTTGTGAAATTCTTTGCTCAATTGCCTTAACCATAAGTTACTGTTACCTTAAACAAAGTAATGAGAAAACCCGCTATCTTTTGCTCTGAGAGTTTAACTCTCTCAAGCTAAGACACTGAAAGAATCGCGTAATTCTTTCAGTTACGCAAGAATTATTAGTTAACTTTACAAATACTTTAAATTCTCGCATCAGTTAAGGAAAGAGATGATTTCGGTGAAAGTTAAACAGTGCTTTGACTATGGATAGATATCTATTTATAAATGATGTAAAGATAATATGAAGTTATTCCTATAATAAGGGCTTATGTTAAATGACTTTTTTCACAGTAGTTATACCAATAAATGACTTGATTAAGAAAAGATTAATAATAGCCAGATTGATGTCAGAAACATGTGAAAAAATCTCACCTCTTTTCTGTTTATCCTGCAAATACCATACCAGATTTTATCCGCTTGCTCTCTGCCAAGAAATGCCATTCTCAGAAGCCACGAATCTTACTTAAATGCTACTGCCTGCCCTAACTTCTATCTGAAGGAGGATTTTCTTTATGATCACAAACATTGCTGTATAAGTGGGTGGACATGATTAAACTGAAGATCTAGCGTAGGTTGGGTTGAGGCCCGAAACCCAACATTGGCACATGTTTGATGGGTAGCGAAAAGTGCGCGACTTGATAGACGCGGGCTTTGCCCAAGTTCCGCGTACCTTTTCAAGAGAACGCTTACGCTCTACCCATCCTACAAATAATCAGATCGACCTACTTACATGACCACAAATAGATACCATCACGTAGATATTTGTAAACAAATACGTTTTCCCAACTAAAGAGAGATATTTTCTGTTACAACAAGTTCTGAAACTGTCTCAGCTCATCCCTCAACGAAGATTCCATGAGAAAAGCCTGTACCCATCTCGATCAAATCCATGAAGTCACGCCTAGCGCCAATGGATGTGAGGAATGTCTGGCAATGGGAGACAAATGGGTGCATCTGCGCCTCTGCTTGGTGTGTGGACACGTCGGTTGCTGCGACTCCTCAAAGAACAAGCACGCAAGTCAGCACTTCCACGCCACAGGTCATCCACTTGTAAAGTCTTTTCAGCCGGGTGAAGACTGGGGTTGGTGCTATGTCGATAAGACCTATATCTAGTTTCATTTGGCGATCGCGCTTGTAGGCAAATCCCTAAGAAACGTTGCTGGAGTAGAAATCAGCTACGGGGCGATCACTGTGATTATATTTACTGGTCTGCAATCATAAGTTCTTAGCTAAAGAACTGATTGGAATATAAACTTCATATAAATTACACAAGTCTTACACAAAAAGGAGCTTTGACGTGCTCTTTTCCGCTTCTGGCCGCTAGAGCATCGGTCCAGTAATCAAAATAAAATTAGGGGTAGGAGCGAAGCATTCGGAAAAAAAACTAGGATTTGAGCCATAAATTATCTCCCGAATGCTTCGCCCCTTTAGGGTAAAAACGCCCTAACGACTATTACTGGACCAGCGTTCTAGGTCGTATTGGTGGTTTCCCTGATGAACAGAAGCCTTCAGTGAAATAGCAATAAACTGTGAGATACTAGTGTAATACAAGACTAAAGATCGTAACACCATGCTGAAATGGCTTTGCGTAGCTGCTATTGGGCCATTTATACTGACTCCAATAATGACCGAGGCTGCTTTTAGCACCATAATCACCTTAGATTATCAATACCCGGAAGTCCCCAA
>CAZZWA010000638.1:0-2726 GCA_964657555.1 uncultured Microcoleus sp. | reverse complement strand
TCATTTTGCTTACATTGCCCAGAATAACTCTGATGCAGCATTGCGATTTTTCGATGCAGTACGCCAAACATTAGCTAGATTAGCCCAAATGTCAGGGATGGGTCGCCTTTACCCAGTGGCTAATCCTCGCTTGGAGGGATTGCGGAAATATAAATAAGTGGGAAGCTGGCTTTTCTCTAATCCCTCAAACCGTTGCTTAACCGCCTCTACAATCGCTTTCATGTCTGGCGGGAAAAGCTCTCTAGGTGCTTGCTCAAAAGCTTCTCGGACTGCTTGTGAAAAATAACCTGTCTTTTCTTGGGCGTTGACTTTAGCTTTTTCTCCTTCTCTGGTAGCCAATAAGACAAACTGCTGACTATTTGTTCTTGGCTTACCGCTACTGAATGTTTTGCCACCTAAATTTGTCGGTCTTCCATTAGTTTCTAAAATATAATTTGCACAGGCATCAACAATAAAAATATGATTACGTATCTGAAACGATTCCGAACTAAATAACAGTAGCCAGGAATTTAAATCTATATTCTGCCAATTTTGCTGCGTCATGTCGGCGCAGAATAACCGACGTTCCCGTTCTGATGTCAGCAATCCATGCCCTGCCCAAAAAATGTAGAGCAAATCTCCTGATTTTTGAGAGAGAACGTTAGTAATAATCTGCTCAATCGTTTGCAAATCAGCCTTCTCTACGTCTAGCCTACATGACTTAAGGAACTGCTGATTTTCCTCTACAGGTGATAAACAAAGCTTAATATTTTCTGGTGGTACGCCTCGCTCAAGTAGCCAATGAGCAAATTTGATGGCATCTTCTACCGTAGCCCCACTTTTCACATTCCAACTTGAGTGCTGATATTGGGCAATTCCTACCACCAGTCCAAAAGTTTGCTCTGGCTTAGCGATGACTTCCATTATGGCAACTCCGACATAATTGCTTCCCAAGTCGTGGGATTTGTCCAGTAAGCACCGTGAGAACGGGGAAATGGTTGCTGACTTATGACTTCTACATCTTTAACTTTTTCCAGTTTATTCGGTTCGTTAAAGACTTTGCCGCCGATGTAACTGAGAAAATCTCTTTTATCGTACAGATTCAACCATTTGGGAAAATGTTCTGGTAGTGACTGACCAAATTCTAAACTGTACAAAGCATTAATCTCATACATAAACGGTGCTTGAGAACCAACCGTCACTAAGCTTGTGACTTGAGTTAAAGGCTTTTCTACTAATAAATCTACACAAGCAATTCCACCTAGACTATGAGCAAGTAACATAACTGGTGGTTCTGCTGCTTCAACAGTTTTCTGAATAAAATCACGAATTTTTCCACCCCTTGTCTGATACAGCAGAATATCACAAGGCATTGGGGAAATTTTATTAGTTACGTTCCCGCGTTTACCCTCTATGTAATTGGTCACTGTCGGTAGCGCTAATCCTGCAAGTTGTCCCAAAACCCAATCACCTATTCCCAACTCTTCCTCATGCAAAGCTCGACTCAGTAGTTCTACCAATTCATCTCGCAAATCTGCATCAGTGAGTAATGGAGGAGACTTTTCTTGCTGTTCGCAAAGCAACATCATTGAAGCTACGATCGCCCTAGCAACAGCATTGCAATATTCACTAAAAGACGATTCTGCTACCTTTTGTAATCCTTGATTAAAGTCATCAGAATCTATAACCAGATCTCGCGCCCTATCAAACTCCTCGGTTATTCCCGCCTCTGCTAATTTCGCTTGCAGTTCGCCCTCTACAGTCAGACTTTCAACACGAGAACGTAGTTGATCTCCCTGACTCTCTTCAAAAGGGTTAGTGCTTCTCTCTTCTGTAGGTCTAAGTGTTAATAATCTCAACCCATACAAGGGATCATCGTATAATTGCGCCCACAAAAGAATTTCTCTGTCCTCTGCTTCTACGGCATCCAGCGCCAGAGTTTCATCATATTTGGGCACAGATGCACCATTGGCACCTAACCGCGAACCTAATTCATCACCCCAAAGACAGGGCATAACGTTAACATCAGGACGTTGGGCATGGATTCTTTGCTCAATTGTTTTAAAGGTTTCCTCATACTCGCGGCCCCGCACTCCTGTACCATGAACAAAGATTACAGTTCCCATATAGGCATTTAGCTGAGCATTAATATGAGGACTTCAGTCTGACACTGAGTTGCGGTGCCGACATAAAGTCTAACGGTACTGCTCAAGTTTATTCCCTCCAGCAGCCGTCTGTCACGATAATACACAAAATTGTTTTCAACGACGACAGCGCGATCGCCCCATTCCCCAACCACACCATTACCGTGCGATCGCCCCAATCTCCCAATCAAAAAAATAGCCAACGCGACCACTACTGCCTTCACAGTACAGCCTCAACTACGACTTACACTCTTGTCGGACTGATATCCGCTGGACTAAAGCCCACTTGTTGCGCCACAGGACTCACGATGCGGTACCGATGCGATCGCGCTAACTATAATGAGACACTTTAAATGTGACAGCCACTTCATCACCCTAACCAGGCAAGAGGCTGTCCCTTATTGTGTCCATTAACTAGCACTTTAGTGCAGGTTAAATCCCTTTGCCAAGTACTTTATTGCAAGTACTTTAGTGCTATTATGAATGCAGATGACCAGCAACAGCTCACATTGAAGTCACTTCGAGAAGCCGCAAATCTGACTCAACCAGAGTTAAGTCGCCGAATGAAAGTGGGTATTCGGATTATTGGTCACTGGGAAACTG
>CAZZWA010000637.1:0-2742 GCA_964657555.1 uncultured Microcoleus sp. | reverse complement strand
ATGTCAGAGTTCTACGGAGCAGGAGATGAGACAGAGTCGATTGCTACTATTCACCGCGCTTTGGAACTTGGAGTCACCTTACTTGATACCGCCGATATGTATGGTTGCGGGGTGAATGAAGAACTTGTTGGTAAGGCGATCGCCAACCATCGCGATCGCGTAGTCCTGGCAACCAAGTTCGGCATCCAGCGTGGTGAGGATAGCAGCTTTCGTAGCGTCAATGGTCGCCCAGAATACGTGCATCAAGCGTGTGATGCATCACTGCAACGGCTTGGGATTGACCACATCGATCTCTACTATCAACACCGGGTTGACCCACAGGTGCCAATTGAGGAGACTGTGAGCGCAATGGCAGAGTTGGTCAAGCAAGGAAAGGTGCGCTATCTTGGTCTATCTGAGGCATCTGCTACAACAATTCGCCGCGCGCATGCCATCCACCCAATTACGGCGTTGCAATCAGAGTACTCACTCTGGAGTCGTGATCCAGAAGACGAAATTCTACCCACAGTGCGCGAGTTAGGCATTGGCTTTGTAGCATACAGTCCGCTGGGTCGAGGGTTTCTCTCAGGAAGTCTTACCAGCCTTGAGGATCTTGCTTCCGATGACTACCGCAGGTATTCGCCCAGATTCCAAGGTGAAAACTTCTACAAAAACCTCCAGGTTGTTGAGCAGGTGAAAGAGATTGCTGCCCAAAAAGGTGCGACTCCTGGTCAATTGGCGATCGCGTGGTTACTTGCCCAAGGCGATGACATTGTCCCTATCCCTGGAACAAAGCGCCGCAAATATCTTGAGGAAAACGTCGCTGCAACAGATATCACATTAACCGCAGAGGAACTCGCCCGGATTGATGCGGTGGCACCTAAGAACATTGCTGCTGGCGATCGCTATCCTGATATGAGCAGTGTAAATCGTTAGAGCAAGCGTAACAAATGAATCGGAACTGATGCACTACCTATAATGTATAAGTGTGAAGAAGTGATAAAACCAGTCCTTTCATCTGCGGGGTAGTTACCCATCGTGTTTGTCCTTACTGGCTATGAGTACCTTCTAGGCTTTCTGTTGGCTAGCAGCCTGGTTCCCTTTTTAGCATTGACTGCTGCTAAGCTCCTCCGGCCCAGCAGTGGCGGACCAGAGCGACGCACCACTTACGAATCTGGTATGGAACCGATTGGCGGGGCCTGGATTCAGTTCAACATCCGATATTACATGTTTGCGCTGGTCTTCGTAGTTTTCGACGTGGAAACCGTTTTCCTGTATCCCTGGGCCGTTGCCTTCAATAGCCTCGGACTGTTGGCCTTTATTGAAGCCCTGATATTTATAGCAATTCTCGTCATTGCTCTTGTCTATGCATGGCGCAAAGGAGCCCTAGAATGGTCATAAATCAGACTACAAACTCTAACCCTGGTTTTGAGTTGCAGCCCAAAGAGCGGATTCTCAACCCAATTGAGCGGACGAATGTCACTCAAGACCTTTCAGAAAACGTTATCCTGACAACGGTTGACGACCTATACGACTGGGCGCGGCTTTCCAGCCTGTGGCCCCTATTGTTCGGAACTGCCTGCTGTTTTATCGAATTTGCCGCCCTCATTGGTTCTCGGTTTGACTTCGACAGGTATGGCTTAGTACCCCGTTCTAGCCCTCGGCAAGCTGACTTAATCATTACTGCGGGCACTATTACCATGAAGATGGCACCAGCTCTAGTGCGTCTGTACGAGCAGATGCCAGAGCCCAAATATGTGATTGCTATGGGAGCCTGCACCATTACTGGGGGGATGTTCAGTGTTGACTCGCCTACAGCGGTACGAGGGGTAGATAAGCTGATTCCTGTCGATGTCTATATTCCTGGCTGTCCGCCGCGCCCGGAATCCATCATGGATGCCATCATTAAGCTGCGCAAGAAAATAGGTAATGAGTCGATGCAGGAGCGCGATCGCCTCAAACAAACTCATCGCTACTACACTACTACTCACAAAATGAAAGTGGTGCCGCCAATTTTGACTGGCAAATATCTACAGTCAGCTACCCGCCAAACACCACCAAAGGAATTGACGGAAGCCATTGGTCTGCCTGTCCCACCAGCTCTTTTAACGGCAGCAGAAAAACAGGAGGAAAATCGTGGCTGAAGAGGATCAACAAACAGCACCGACAGTTCCGACCCAAATCGTTACAGCAGGTAACGTTTCTCGGTGGTTGACGGAAAATGGCTTTGAGCACGAGGCACTGGAAGCAGATCATAAGGGCACCGAGGTGCTAAAAGTTGACCGAGACTTCCTCATTCCCATCGCTACTGCCCTTTATGCCTATGGGTTTAATTACTTACAGTGTCAAGGTGGTTATGATGTCGGGCCTGGAGCAGAGCTTGTTAGCTTTTACCATTTAATTAAGGTGAGCGACAACGCCGATCAGCCTGAGGAAGTGCGGCTCAAGGTGTTCTTGCCACGAGAAAACGCAAGCGTACCCTCAGTTTACTGGATCTGGAAGGCAGCAGACTGGCAAGAGCGGGAAGCCTACGATTTGTTCGGCATTGTCTACGAAGGACACCCCAACCTAAAACGGATTATGATGCCCGAAGATTGGGTGGGATATCCTTTGCGAAAGGATTACGTCTCGCCCGACTTCTACGAGCTACAGGATGCTTATTGAAGGAGGCGAAAGGCAAAAGAAAGAATTTTTACTTTTACCTTTTTACTCGCTCACAGCACTCACTTCTTTTGAAGCGAGTGCTTGTTTATAGGGATTGAT
>CAZZWA010000636.1:0-2748 GCA_964657555.1 uncultured Microcoleus sp. | reverse complement strand
TCAAAGTTGCCTTGGCGGACTACTAGTAGTGCTTGCGAGGGTTTGAAAGAGCCCACTCTGACTAGCTCAATAGGGGGATTTGTATTTGCTGAATAGGAGCTGTATAGGGGAGACATACAATTTGAGATGCGCTGCTATCTTGCATGTAGTGTGTTGATGTAATAGTCATGATGATAAGTCTACAAAGACTCTTGGGATAACTAGATATAGGATTATCCGATCATCTTCACTTGTCTCAGAGTGCATCTATGACTTACTGCCTTAGAATTGCAGATATACCCGAAAGCGAGCGGCCTCGCGAACGATTAATGGCTCAGGGGCCAAAGAATCTAGCGACAGCAGAACTGATAGCGATTTTGCTAGGCACTGGTCAAGGGCCGGGAAAGCTTTCAGCAATGGGGCTAGGACAATACATTTTACAGGAGTTGAGCCAACATCAGCGTGATCCCCTAGAAGTTCTGAGGGATGTCAGCCCTCAAGAACTTATGAAAATCCCTGGTGTGGGGCCGGCGAAAGCAACAACAATTCTGGCAGCAATTGAGTTGGGAAAACGCGCATTTCAGTCTCGACTTTCTGGAGGTACGCTGATTGACAGTCCCGGTGCAGCTGCTGCTGCCCTCAGTCATGAATTGATGTGGCAGAGACAAGAACGATTTGCTGTGGTGCTGTTAGATGTGAAGAATCAATTGCTGGGTACCCAAGTGATTACTATTGGCACGGCAACTGAGACATTAGCCCATCCTCGTGAAATTTTCCGGGAGGTCATTCGTCAAGGAGCAACACGGGTAATTGTTGCTCACAACCATCCCACTGGCAGTGTTGAACCCAGTCCTGAAGATATTCATCTAACGCGCCAGTTGTTAGCAGGGGCGCAATTATTGAGTATTCCGTTATTAGATCATTTGATTTTAGGCAATGGCGACTACCAGAGCTTGCGACAGACAACAACTTTATGGGATGAGTATCCACAGGGAGATTGATGCAGTTTTCTGCCAATTGTTAATTTGCGCTACTCCATGCTAGATTAAGATCTCATGGGCGATTAGCACAGTGGTAGCGCACTTCCTTCACACGGAAGGGGTCACTGGTTCGAATCCAGTATCGCCCATCTCTCGAAAAACCTTTGAAGGCCAATCCCTGTAAGCTCTACAAGCCTTGCAGGGGTTGCCTTTTTATAGCTGTATCTCTCTCTTGCTCCTCTTAAAAATTGGGCACTTTAAGACACTTTTAGACAATTTTTGACTATGATATGACTATGAATATAGAACAGACTTCCTCTCATAGTCAGTCATGTACAGCAATCCTGGTAAGTCTCTCAAAGGGTCGGTAGGAATCGAGTCGTTTCAGGGCAGGTTGCGGCTGCGGTTGCCCCGACAACTGTTTGAAGGGAAACAGAAGTATCTCTCGTTGGGACTGCCTGACACCGATGTGAATCGTAAAGTAGCAGAGGCTAAAGCAAAACTGATCGAGTCCGATATCGCATTAGAACGTTTTGATTACACTTTGACAAAGTATGGGAAACTGCAACCACCACAGCTAACAGTTGTGGAGTCCATAAAACCCAAAGCATTGACTGTCATTCAGCTTTGGGAAAGGTTTGCAGAAGATAAGAAATTGGTTCTCAAGCCTAAGACATGCGAAAAATACGACAATCTGACTCGACTGATTGCCAAGCTCGGTAACTTGACCGTTGACGATCCTCTCGCAGTCAAGCAAGCCCTGATGAAAATTACAACTCTATCCAGAACGAAGGATGCTCTGATGTATCTGTCTGCTGCTTCAACATGGGGCATGAAGCACAAACTCGTATCCTCTAACTGGTTTGATGGTATGGCTCAGGAGTTACCCAAGCACCGCTACCAAACAGATCCAACACCTAACGCATTCACAGAGGAGGAACGCGATCGCATTATCGAGGCATTCAAAGGAGACAAGCGAAGAGGCATGAATTACAGCCACTACGCCCCATTCGTTGAGTTTCTCTTTGGCGTAGGGTGCAGACCCAGCGAGGCGATCGGGCTGCAATGGAAGCATGTCTCGACAGACTGCGGCTTCGTCAGCTTTGAGGGTTCCTTAGTCCAAGTTGGTAATCGTCGGGTTCCTTCTAAAGGCAGCAAGAATAACCGAACCCGCAGGATTGCTGTTTCTTCTAAAATCCAAGCACTGCTACAGTCAATAAAACAAGAATTGATCGATCCGGAGTCACTCGTGTTCCCGTCCCTCAACAACGACTCCATCAACTATCGGAACTTCGCCAGACGAGCTTGGTCGAGTATCGTTGACCCTATAAAACCTAACACAACTCCTTATTCCTGCCGGGACACTTTCATCACGATGCAGCTATTGAAAGGGGTTCCCACCAGTATCATTGCCAAGTGGTGCGATACCTCTAGCCAGATGATTGACAAGAACTATGCTGACAAGTTGAAGTTAACTCAGTTACGACCCCAAGACTAGCAAAATTGAACTGCACAGACGCATAGCAACCGGGTCGCTTTAAGGCACCGTTAACTCTTCCGGGAAGCTTTCTTGGGGGATTTTTGGTTGCTCAATAAGCTTGCCAAGTAGATCTCGATAGCACGTTGATGAGCAGCTAGGTCGTGACGATTGATGAACCAGTCTTGGATGAGTTCCAGATTGTAGCGAACGCAGCGACTGTTAATCCGCTTCCAATGAATGTCTTCAAGCCAGACCCCCTTGAGCCTGTAATTTTTGAGCGTTGTCTCGCTGAGGTCAAGGCATTCTGTA
>CAZZWA010000635.1:0-2751 GCA_964657555.1 uncultured Microcoleus sp. | reverse complement strand
CCAACGGTTTGCCGATCTCCTGGTTGAAGGTGGCGGACAATACCATCTGGTACATCCTCACAAAGAATGCGCCCCTGAGTGAGTTGATAACGCAGTGCTACAGGTGGAGCGTTGCGATCATAAACAATACACTTCCAAGGGTCACTGCCAATACTGATGGGCTCTGGGCCAATGATCACTTTGCGGGAATCCTTGGAATCATAGTGGATTTCTAGCCAAGCCTGCTGAAAGAATGCCTCGGCAATGACTATCATCAAGCCAATAAAAAAACCTACTATCGCATTGCCAAGCAAGTAGCTTGCTATAACTATAAACAAGTGACTGGCTGAATTTAAACTCCCAGTACACTGAACATCAGGATGACCAACGAAGACAAATAGACCACCACCCAACAAACCCCCAACAAGTCCACCAACTGTGCCACGCCACCGTCCTAGGTTGGGGATACGGAAACTCAAGCCCAGTCCCAGCAAGCCACCACCTACGCTCCAAGAGATTGCTTGCGTGAAATAGCTAGCCCCTAAGCTAATATATATAACGTCGCTAATTCCCCAACCGATTCCCCCTGCCAGCAAACCAATCCAAGCACTGCCCTTAAGAGCTTTTCCTATCTGAAATCCGCGTTTGAGGTATTGCGAGAAAGCAACAAGCAGTGCTACAGCTAGACAAACCCCAAATAACGCTCCCTCTCTACTTGTTGCCACGACAGCATCAGCGTAAGTATTGGCACAAAGATTCCAACCACCTCCGAAGGGAACACAGATTAAACCAGCAATCAGACCACCAACTGCACCCCAGGCTGCAAACCGTATAGCTTTGTAAAAAGTGGCAGCAAGATTTGTCAAAAATTTTGGTACTACTTGAGTGGTACTGATGGAACCGCTCTGTTGCTGGGATAGAGCTGTGGAAGCAGGCACTACAGACGGCTCTACTTGGCAATCGAAGATAAACTCAGGACCGTCCTGAGCCAGCCGGATGCGATCTCCCACCTGTAGCGTTTGGCATCCGTACAGGCGTCTTTCGTTAACGTAGGTACCATTTGCACTATTTAGATCGCATATTTCCCAGTTTGAGCAACTACCTTGAGACTGGGTACTATTAATTGGGCGGATTTCTGCATGGCGACGTGAGACACCAACATACAGATTGGCATCCAATACAATTTCACAGCTAGGCTCACGTCCCAATACAACTGCTTGACGAGCCGACAGCAATCGACGTTGCTCCAGTCCTACTGCTTGATTGGAGGCCAACTGACGCAGGAAAGCATTGTATGGAGGTTGACCAGTCATGAGTGAGTGTTCTCCTTTGTTCCAGGTGACAAGCATTAATTTAACAATGAATTGATCATGCTCGTAAAAGACCTGCGCTTTAAAATGCCTTACATATTCAATACTTGCGATCGCTCCGGCAAAATTTCCTTTAATCTCAAATAGCTGCTCTAAGAACCCGTCTGGAACTTATTTACCCAACGACTGCCAGAACGCCTGCGATCGCTTCCCACTCTCCAACAGTGAAAATACTGAAATTTTCAGATAGTTAATGCAGATATTTAAGTGATTTTACAGTTTTGATTAAGATTTGTGAAAAAGTAAAATATAGAGCAAATTCTAACTTACTGGAAGTGAAAGCCACTGTAGACATGTTTAGAAACATTGCTCTGAAGAAACTTGCCACTGCCGCAGCAACTAGTGTGGCTTTCTCGTTTGCATTCGCCGTTGACATTCTGAAGGCAGATGCTGCTTCTTTCAAATCGATTTCTCAAATTTACGCATTTGGTGATAGCTATTCAGATAACGGTGCTTCATTTCAGATTTCCCAAAAAGCAGTTGAAGCTGGTGTACCTGGTGCATCCATCCTCCCTGCTAACCCAGCTTTAGGAATATATGATATAGGTGGTCGTTGGACAAATGGAGCAACATCTGTTGAAGTATTAGCTCAGCTTGATCACTTAAAGCTAACCGACTATGCTGTGGGTGGTGCTGAGAGCAGTCACGGTAATTTTAACCACTGGCTTGATTCGTACCAAGACACGGGTTTTTTTGGTCAAATCGAACAATATAAGGCAGAATTTCCAGGGCAGGCAGTTGATCCTAATGCTTTATACTTCATCTTCGTCTCTGGAAATGATTTCTTGGAGGTTTCTAACAGTCCGATCGCAACTATTGAGCAACGTGCAACTCAGACTGCCAGCAATATTGTAGAAGGAGTATCGCAACTGGCAGCGCTAGGTGCAAAACAGTTTTTTGTGGTTAATTCGTCAGATCTAGCAGTGTTGCCCTATTATCAGGATGAGGTGGATAAAGCAGCTACATTTAGAGATGTAGTCAATGGGCTCCTTCCTGATGAAATTAACAGCCTCAGCCAGCAGTTAGGTCTTGAAATTGCACTGTACGATCACGTTGCAATCAGCAACCAGATCCGCTCAAACCCTGCCAAATATGGTTTGACGGATCTAAAAGATGCTTGCCAGCCTATATACCCTCAAGTGAAGCCTGTTTGTTCAACACCCGATCAATACTATTTCTGGGATGAGATTCATCCAACTCGTCACGTACACCAAATCATTGGTGAAGACATGGCACGTTTCTTGTCAAGTCAAGAATCACGGGCTGTGCCTGAACCATCGAGTGTTTTGGCTTTACTAGTTACTCTTGGCATGCTTAGTGTGCTCAAGCGTAAGCTATTATAAATCAGCTCAGCAAATTTTACGCACTGGGATTTTTTGGGCCAATTGATTTAGCGCTTCCG
>CAZZWA010000634.1:0-2754 GCA_964657555.1 uncultured Microcoleus sp. | reverse complement strand
ATTCAAGGAAAGCTACAACTGGCTCAAGGTAAAGCGCCAGAAGCATTGGAAACCTGGCAAACGGCTGAGGCTGCCTACCGCAAAGCAAAGGATACCAGCGGTATATTGGGTAGCCAAATCAATCAGGCAAGAGCCTTTCAAGCACAAGGACTTTACAGACGCGCCACAATCCTCCTCACGCAATTAGAACAGTCTCTACAAAACCAGCCCGATTCGCGTCTCAAGGTGACAGGGTTGCGAAATCTGGGCAAGATGCTGAGGTTAGTTGGCAATCTGGCTCAATCTCGGACTGTCTTGCAGCAAAGCTTGGCGATCGCCGAGAAAGTTCGAGACGAAACACCTAAATCTGCATCAGATATTAGCGGTATTCTGCTAAGTCTGGGGAATACGACTCGCGCCCAAGGAGAGACTGATACCGCACTCGCGTTCTACCAACGGGCGGCAACTACCGCTCCCTCGCTCACGGCAAAAACTCAAGTTCAGCTTGTTCAGTTAAGTTTGCTGGTTGACGCCAATCAGCAAGCAGAAGCCCAGCGCTTGTTGCCACAAATTCAATCTCAGCTTGTCGAGATGCCTCCTGGTCGTCTAGCTGCTTATGCGCGAATCAATCTGGCTCAAAGCTCAATCAAGATGAGCAGTCATGAGACAGGGGAGGTTTTATCTCCCCATCTTCTCAATACCTCAGCCCAGGAACTTGCTACGGCTATTCAGCAAGTTCGCACCTTGGGCGATCATCGTGCCGAATCCTCTGCTCTTGGTACTCTAGGTAGCCTGTATGAGATGACCCATCAGTGGGACAAAGCTAAAACCCTGACCCAACAAGCCCTCAGCTTAGCTCAGTCAATTAATGCAGCTGACATTGCCTATCAGTGGCAGTGGCAGCTAGGACGGATTTTTTGTCAAGGTACACAGCCCTGCGCCTCCACAGGAAATCTGCAAAATGCGACCTCTGCCTATGCAGAAGCGGTCAAAATGCTGCAATCTCTCCGCAGTGATCTGGCAGCGATTAATCAAGATGTGCAGTTCTCGTTTCGAGAAAGCGTCGAACCCGTCTACCGACAATTTGTGGAACTGCTATTGCAGTCTGAAGGCAAGGCACCCAGTCAGGAAAATCTAAAACAAGCTCGTGAAGTGATCGAAGCGCTTCAGTTGGCAGAACTGGACAATTTCTTCCAAGAAGCGTGTGTTAATGCTCGTCCGGTAGAAATTGACCAGATTGATCCTCACGCTGCTGTCATTTACCCGATCATTCTGCCCAACCAGTTCGCGGTGATCCTGTCCTTGCCTAACCAACCCTTACGCTATCATAAGACACTGTTGTCTCAAGCCGAGGTAGAGCGTATCCTCACCCAAATGCGCCAAGCTCTCAGACCCACTGCCTTTGTGGAAGATTGGTTGCCCATTACCCAACGCGTCTACGATTTGCTCCTGCGCCCTGAGGAAGCTGAACTTGCGGCAACTGGTGTCAAAACTCTCGTGTTTGTGCCAGATGGCTTGCTCCGTAATTTGCCGATGGCAGCCCTCCATGATGGTCAGCAGTATCTGATTGAAAAATACAGTATTGTACTCACTCCCGGTTTACAACTGCTTCAGCCTAAACCGCTCGAACGTCAGCGGCTGCAAGGGTTATTGGCAGGATTAAGTCAAGCCCGCGAGAATTTTTCGGCACTGCCGAATGTTGCGGTTGAAATTAATCAAATTCAAGCAGAAATTCCCGCTCAGGTGCTCCTGGATCGCTCGTTTACCAATCAAGCTTTTCAAAAGCAGGTTGATTCCACTCCTTCGCCAATCGTTCACCTGGCAACGCATGGTCAGTTTAGCTCGAATGCTGACAAGACGTTCATATTGACGTGGAATGGACGCATTAATGTCAAACAATTAGACCAACTGCTCCGTTCTAGAGAAGGAAAACTCAGCCCGATCGAACTACTGGTACTCAGCGCCTGTCAAACGGCAACGGGTGATAAGCGGGCTGCCTTAGGAATGGCAGGGATTGCTGTGCGATCAGGCGCACGAAGTACACTGGCATCTTTATGGTCAGTCGGCGATGGTTCTACCGCATCGCTGATGATTAAGTTTTATCGTGAGTTAGGTAAGCCTGAAATTACAAAAGCTGAAGCCCTCCGTCGTGCCCAAGTGGCTTTGTTACATCAAGACGATTACGCCTCTCCTTACTACTGGGCACCGTTTGTTCTATTAGGAAATTGGCTTTAAAGACGTTATGCATTATGTAAAATCCCTGTTGTGTAGCATACCTGTTGGAATTACCCTAGCTTTAGAGCTGGCGATTTCTAATAGTACGGCTGCGCCGAGCGTGCCCCAATATTTCTCGGTTAGTCGGTTCACTCCTCGAAGATCCCCCCCAACCCCCGTGCGTCAGCATGAGAGTTGGGGGTATCAAACCGAAAAGTATCAGATGGCGCCCAGCGTCTTATCAACAGAATTGGATGCTCGTGCACAACTCCAAGTCTTAAAAATCAAGGATACACAACTCAAGCAAAGCAATCCTCCCCCTCCGCCTGATAATCCAGATAGCTCAGCAGCAGGGGGACGGCGTGCTCCATCCGTCTGCCCTCAAGATGCTGGATCGGTAACAAGAGGTCCGGCACTGACTGCTCTTAGCCCAACGACCAAACTAGGCTTAACTCTAGCAGAGCGTCCAACATTTCTCGTATACGTACCAAAAACCAGCGCTAAAACCGCAGAATTTAGTCTACGCAATCGAAACGGTAGCGGTATATATCGAACTACATC
>CAZZWA010000633.1:0-2754 GCA_964657555.1 uncultured Microcoleus sp. | reverse complement strand
GCGATCGCTCCTTACCAATCTCAGCTTTAAGGATGCGATCGCCCAACAATTCAGTCTCAACTCACACTGCTCCCCCTGCCATCTTACTGATGCCCTCCCGCAGTCACAGACACTTCCTTCGCCTTCACACCCCCATCTTCTTGATAATCTACGTTCAAATCAATTGTGACTGGCTTCACATGCCAAATCTCCTCTGCATACTGCCGAATAGCCCGATCGCTAGAAAAATAGCCCATGCGTGCTGTATTGAGAATTGACATCCGATTCCAACTCTCGCGATCGCGGTATGCCTGACTCACTCTGTCTTGACAATCAATGTAAGCTTGGTAATCTGCTAAAAGCAGGTACTCGTCTCGACTTTTGAGCGATTCTACCAGTGGTTTAAATAGGTCAGCATTGCCGGATGAGAAGACGCCGGAATCTATTTGGTCGATCACCTGCCGCAGCTCTTCGTTGGCATTGTAGTATTCCCACGGGTGGTATCCTTGAGACTTCTTGTCAGCAACCTCCTGAGCAGTTAAACCAAACAGGAAAAAGTTTTCTGCTCCCACAGCATCGCGAATTTCCACGTTAGCACCGTCCAAAGTACCAATTGTCAGCGTTCCGTTGAGGGCAAACTTCATGTTGCTGGTGCCAGAAGCTTCCTTACCTGCTGTAGAGATTTGCTCTGAGAGGTCGGCTGCGGGGTAAATTCGCTGAGCCAAAGAAACGTTATAGTTGGCCATAAAAACGACTTTCAGGCGGTTTCTCACATCAGAATCGTTGTTAACCACATCAGCCACTGAGGTGATCAACTTGATAATCAGCTTCGCCGTATAGTAGCCAGGAGCTGCCTTGCCACCAAAAATGAATGTTCGAGGCAAGATATCAATATCTGGATTCCGTTTGATCCGGTTGTAGAGCGTGATGATGTGCAACACATTCAACAGCTGACGCTTATACTCATGCAGCCGCTTGACCTGGATATCAAACAGAGAATCTGGATTCACTTCAATGCCATTGACTTGCAAAATGTACTCTGCCAAGTCGTGCTTGTTGTCATGCTTGATCTGTTGCCAGTTCTGGCGAAACTCCGCATCATCAATAAATGCCTCCAACTGTTTAAATTCTTGTAAATCTTTGATCCAGTTCTTGCCAATCTTGTTGGTAATTAACAGAGCTAACTTAGGATTGGTGAGCAAAATCCAGCGACGTGGGGTGACGCCATTGGTCTTGTTAGTGAATCTTTCCGGCCACAACTCATAGAAATCTCGCAATATTCCCTGTTCAAGCAACTGGGTATGCAATCCCGCCACCCCATTGATAGCATGGCTACCGACGCAAGCCAGATAAGCCATGCGGACATGCTTTTCGGAGCCTTCCTCAATCAAAGACATCCGTTGTACTCGCGCCTCGTCACCAGGATATTTGGCCCGAACCTCGTTGAGGAAGCGCTGATTAATTTCAAAGATGATCTCTAAGTGTCTGGGTAAGAGATGACCGAACAGGCTCAATGGCCAGCGTTCCAGTGCCTCTGACATGACTGTATGATTTGTGAACCCGAAAGTATTCTCAGTGATATACCAAGCTTTGTCCCAATCCAGTTGGTGCTCATCCATCAGCAACCGCATCAGTTCGGCAATGCCTATAGAGGGGTGGGTGTCGTTGATTTGCAGTGCCACCCTTTCTGGAAAGCTGTCAAAATTATCGTGATGCCGCCGATAGTTGGTAATGATGTCTTGCAGAGAACAAGAAACAAAAAAGTATTGCTGCTCTAGACGCAGTTCTCTACCCTGGTAGTTATTGTCATTTGGGTAGAGCACTTTTGTGATGTTTTCTGAGAAAGTCTTGTCAGCAACGGCCTGAGCGTAATCTCCGGAGTTGAAAATTTGCAGATTGAAATCTTGACTCGCCTTGGCACTCCACAGGCGCAGCGTATTCACTGTGTTGCTGTTGTACCCTGGTACAGGAGTGTCGTATGGTGTGCCTAGCACAGTTCTTTCAGGAATCCAACGCACTTGGTAACGGCCATGTTCATCAACATAGGCCTCTGTGTGGCCTCCCAGCTTCACTTCGACTGTATACTCAGATCGGTGAAGTTCCCAGGGATTGCCAAAGCGCAGCCAGTTATCTGGGCGTTCTAACTGCCAGCCATCCAGGATGGCTTGCTCAAAGATGCCGAATTCGTAGCGAATGCCGTAGCCAATAGCGGGAATTTCTAAGGTAGACAGGGAATCCAGGAAACAGGCAGCCAGCCGTCCAAGTCCGCCGTTGCCTAAGCCTGGTTCATCTTCCTGTTCTAGCAGGTCATAAAGGTCAAACCCGAAGTCTTGGACAACGTTGCGGACTTGCTCATAAATTCCCACATTCACCAAATTATTGCCGAGTTGACGACCCATCAGGTATTCAGCAGATAGGAAGTAAACAACCTTGACACTTGATTGGAAGTAGGTTTGTTCCACCGTCTTAATCCAGCGGTGTAGCAGGCGATCGCGCACTGTGTAGGCTAAAGCCATGAAGTAATCGTGGGGTGTGGCCCAGTCCCTATCTTTCCCTTGAAGGTAATAAAGGTTATCTGCAAAGTCCTGTTTGAGGGTCTCCAAGCTCATGCCAGTGCGCGGGTCTTCTATTTGTGTCTCGACGGGCTCTGTGCGGCTGATATGTTTCTTTGGGGAAGGGGCAAACTTGCCGAGAAACTGTTTCCAACGCTTTCCATTTACGGGCTGATGATTCGCTTTTGTCATGGTTTGCTAACTCGCGTATAGGTCTAACCTT
>CAZZWA010000632.1:0-2757 GCA_964657555.1 uncultured Microcoleus sp. | reverse complement strand
AGAGTCCACTAATAATATTCATTAAAGTACTCTTACCTGCACCATTTTCGCCTAGTATCGCATGAATGGTTCCAGATGAAACAGAGAGATTAATATTGTCGTTAGCGATAAAAGAGCCAAAGCATTTGGTAATATTTTTCAAGCGTAAATAGTTCATGATCAGAAAATGTAGCTCATAGTTGCGACTTTAATCGTGACTACGAAAGTTTTTTAATATATCTGTACGAGTAACTTATGTTGTTTTCTTTACACAGCGTGTATCTTTGCCAGTCTCTTTACAGGCTTCAAAAACAATTTTTTTATTAACAATTTCTTGCTTGGCATTCAATACTTTCTGCTTAACTGCCTCCGATATAACAGCCCCGAATTTTCCTAAAAATAATATATCTGGTCTTTCTAGCCCGATTGTATATATTTGTCCTTGTATTTGTTTTTGTTTGGCTAATTCTGCTATATAAGCTATGGCTAAGTCTAAGCGTTTCACAGCGCTGGTTAAGACAGCTTTTGGTGCAACGTCTAATTGATCGTTTGTGTTACCAAAAGCATAGACTCCTTTTTCACCTGCTGTTTGTAAGACTGCATTTGAAGCATTGTCTAACCATTGATAGATGACATCAACACCGTAAGAAATTAAAGCGATCTCCGCTTCCTTGGCTTTAGCAACATCATTCCAATCACCTGTAAAAGTAGAAGTAATTTGGATATTTGGTTGAATAGATTTTGCCCCTAATTCAAATCCTCGCAGTTCTTCCTCGGTAGCCAGAAACTTCTCCCCAGCAATGTAAGCTAATTTATTAGATTTAGTGACAGAAGCACCGATTATGCCACACAAATAACTAGCTTGTAGGTGATCTATTCGTAGTGAAGCAATATTCTCACCCTTGAGATTACCATTTACTCCCACAAAAAATGTGTTAGGGAACTGTGAGGCTACTTGTTCAATTGCGGCATCAAATTGCCCGCCGTGCGCGAAGATAAGATTGTAGCCTTTACGAGCAAAATCTGTTAATACTTCTGTTTGATCTGCTTGTGCTACTTTTTCTACATAAGCGGTTTGTACACCTAGCTTTTGTTTTGCTAGATTGATTCCTTCATAACCAGATTGATTCCAGGCTTTATCGGTAATGATTCCAGGCAGAGCGATCGCTATCTTAAACCCTTGCGCATCACCCGTTGTTGTAGCTATTGGTGTCGTTGGGTTACTACCGCAAGCTTTCAGCAGTAAGCTGGCACCAAACGCCGCTGAACCAAACAAGATAAATTGACGCCGACTAACGTTTGTTGTCATACCTCGCCTTTAAATAGAAGGTAGTTAGAGGAAAGTGCTGTTCACAGAGTGAAAAATTTTTTGGAAGGCAGCTCGGAAAGCCAAGTTTTTACCGATACAAAAACCTAGCATGCCTATCTTATCAGAATGCAGAGACATCGCCAGACACTGGAGTGGACAACGGACTGGGCCATCGGGGAGAAGGAGTTAAACGTGAAAAAGTTTACACAGATGTGCCTTGCCGTACTCATCAGCAAGGGCGATCGCCTGATGTCGCTGATCTTACTCCTGAACTGGTAGCCCAGTTTGGTAGTGCTGCTACTTTACCGCAGAGTTTTCCCTTAAGTGCCGAGATTATTTCTCCTACAGATATTGCTGAAGATGTGTTTTTGAAAGCGCAAGAGTATTTAGAGTCTAGCGGGGAAGAAGTTTGGCTGGTGTTTCCTGAGAGTCGGTGGGTGATGGTGATCACTGAAAATCAAGGGTTGATGTTTACATCGGTCAAGTGGTAGGTACGCAAAAAGTTTTAAAGGGTTTTAGTGTGTCAGTAGATGAATTGTTAGCTGGAGGTGAGGAATAATTGAGAGAGTAGGAAACAGTATAGGTGGTGATGTCTGTGCAATTACTAAGACGGAAATTCACGGTTGAGCAGTATCACAAAATGGCTGATTTGGGTGTTCTGGCGGAAGATGAACGTGTAGAACTAATACGGGGAGAGATAATTGAAATGTCGCCTATTGGTACAAGACATGCTGCTTGTGTAAAGCGTTTAAATAGGCTCTTTGATCGCAAGTTAGGCGATCGCGTTCTGATTGGTGTTCAAGACCCTGTTGTATTGGATGATACCTCTGAGCCTCAACCAGATGTGGCATTATTGCGACCCCGTGAAGATTTCTATGAAGCCAGACATCCTCAGTCAGAAGATATCTTTTTGATTATAGAAGTTGCAGATACGACTGTTATATATGACCGGGAAATAAAAATTCCTCTCTATGCTGAGGACAGGATTGCAGAGGTTTGGTTAGTAGATATTAACGGGCAATATGTTGAAGTGTATCGAGAACCAACGCCTGAGGGATATCAGAATGTTCGGAGTTTTGTTCGGGGTCAAAGTTTATCGATACAGGCATTTCTGGATGTCAGTATTACTGTTAATGAAGTGTTGGGACAGTAGGAAGCGCTGATTCCGCAATTCCACAACAGATTTCTCTGGGTAGCTGGTTCGCGTTCGCCCGAACGCAAAGGCAACGGAAAAGGCGGAATAGCTTCTTGGAGATTAAATATGACGAACCATCCGAGTAATCGTACTAAATACAGAATGAATGTCCCAACTTCACCCAAATGTAGGAATTCTAACAATTAAATTGCTGGCAAAGTAGAGCAGAAACCAAAAACACATCATTGGAGATCGAGGCAGTGTATGCTAAGCATACGCTGCTTTACTTAATAAATACAATGCAACTTCACTCTAGTTCAGGTAGATGGCGCTT
>CAZZWA010000631.1:0-2757 GCA_964657555.1 uncultured Microcoleus sp. | reverse complement strand
AAATTTCCCATGACACAGAGGTTGTAGCGGGGAGTACACACCCAACCCATGATGTTTAGTTTATTTATGTCTGCCTACTTATGAACCATTCCGCCGACTAGGGATACTAAGTAGAGTAAAATTTCCTTACACCCCGCATCTGCTCACCCCCCTTCACCCCATGCTTTGCGACTACCTGGTACAAATCCTGACTGCCCGCGTCTACAGGGTTTGGGGTGGCGTAGTACGCTGTTACGCATTTAAGTTGCATGTTATAGCTGATGGGGTGATAGGGAGATGGGGAG
The DNA here is from genome assembly GCA_964657555.1 of uncultured Microcoleus sp. GTDB lineage: Bacteria > Cyanobacteriota > Cyanobacteriia > Cyanobacteriales > FACHB-T130 > CAZZWA01. Next base: position 2,473 of record CAZZWA010000631.1, on the reverse strand, counting down.
AGACGATCGCCCCTTCCCAGACAACTGCCTTAATCATTTGCCGTTAATCGTCTGCACTGTCCAAGTGGGGCCATCGCAGCGCAGACCATCTGATGTCCAAATCAGTTTGTCCAAGCACATCCGCCGCGCCGACTTGTCCGTGTCCCAGGCATGGTAGGCGATGTAATCCGTTTGACCATCAGGACCGAGTACGATCGAGTTATGACCGGGACCGAGAACATGACCGGGAACAGTTTTCAACACACGGGGTCCTGCTTCATTCCCTGCATCAGAATAGGGACCCATGACGCTGTCTGCAATGCCATAATCGACACCGTAGTTTTCCGTTTCCCAGCATCCACCGCTGTAAAAGCAGTAGTAACGACCCCCATGTTTGCGGACACACGGACCTTCTAAGGTATGCCAATCATAGAGATCGCCGTACATGAGACGGTTTGCCAGAAACCGCTGCCAGTCGCATCGGGCGCGTAAAACAACTTTTCCAACTCCTGCGAGTTTTGTCATGCCTATCAGTCGGTCTACCATTAAGGCAGTTCCAGCCCTGACTCCTCCTTCTGTGTCCAAGAAATCGCGGGCGTAGAACAGATACCACTGCCCGTCGTCATCCTGAAATGGATGCGGGTCAATGGCAAAAGGACAAGATTTGGGATCTACGAGGGTTTCGCCTATGTCTTGATAAGGCCCTAACGGGCGATCGCTGGTTGCAACCCGTAACTGATGGTTCTTGTCTTCATGCCCTACTGAGTAGTAGAGATAGAACCTACCATCGCAGTAAGCCACTTCCGGTGCCCAGAAGCTATCGCCGAGGGCAGGGTCTGGGCGTAGTAACGCACTACCGGCAAAATGCCAGTTCACAAAGTCATCGGATCTCAGGAGAGGAAAGACGCGCCGTTCGCCGATTTCATCTACCTCTCCCTCTGCTTCTGCTGCACTCGTGCCGATCGCATAATAGACGCCTTGGTGCTCCCAAACAAACGGGTCGGCAAAATAGCCGTTGTAAACTGGATTTGTGTAGGTGCGCTTGCCAAGAAAGGCTTCAGGCGTCGGCTCACTTTGAGACATTATCGTGCTAGTACTTGAAATTTACGTAGGTTTCAGCCCGGTTCTCCGGCAACTGCTCCACCACTTGGCACCGTAGTAATTGCTGCACCTGCTCTGGTAGACTCTCATAATAGTCCCGTTGAACGCTCAAGTCCACTTTCGATGTGTGCAACCAATGCATCACATAGCCCATCACGATCATAGGTCTGGGTGTGTTCGTTCGGTTCGGTGAGCCTCGATGCAGCGCCAACGGCGAGCGAATCATCACATCACCGGGCTGCATATAGAAGGACTCTATGGGAATTTCGCCAGCCCTGACCTTAACCAACCTCTCCTCACGAGGCAAGACATGAGTCCCCCGCGCCATTTGAAACGGACCATTCTCCGCTGTCACTTCTACCAGTGGAAAGTTGACCGCCAGCGCGTAGAGTGGCGTTACTATCCGATCTGAGAAAAGCGGGCGAAAGTCCCGGTGGAGTTCTTGATAATCCGAACCTTGTACGGGAATGTCAGCCCCCAACTGAACCATCTTATATTCTTGGTAAAACACGCGATCAAGAATACCCAAGATTACTGGATTCGCAAACACCTCTACATTGGCAAAGGGAGCAACCCAGGGCAAAGTCAGATAGTAGCGGGCTTGTTCTCGCGGTGCCAGACCCCCTGGAATGTTTTGGCGCTTTTGGAATAATTCATCAAAAGCGTTTGCCCACTCCTGGATCAATCCCTTGTCAAACAGACCCCGAATCACGCAAATCCCATCTCGATTAAGTTCTTCAACAAATCGATCCAGGTCAGTTGTCGTAAACTTAGCTGTATCTGTAGTTTGAATCATTTGGCGATGCCTGGTCCAATTCAGGACATTAGAGAAATCTAGATTTTCAAAGCCAACTGTTTCAGAGAGGTGGTTCACTACTCCCTAAACCTTCTGAAGCAATTGCTGGTAAACAAAGTCTTGGTCGTTCAGTCTCTTCCACGTTCCCGGCTTAGGGAGTCCACTGAACCTTGAGGATGAAATTGTCTGCTACTAACACTGTGCTGCCTTGTCTCAAGAAAAATGTATTGTAATATACTAACTTCTATTATTCCTCGCGGTAGAGGCAAAACAGCGAGCGCCACCTCAAATCGTAAAAAAAGTTTGGCTTAGTTTTGTAAAGAAGCCAATATTTTTGTGGAGCGGGACTTATGCAAATTTACCTTTGATCTGCCAACAATTAGGTTGACGCGACCTAGCCTTCCAATCTCAAGGTGCTGGAAGAGTCTGAAGTTATTGATTTGAAAGGATTCCAGCATATAAGCTTCCCCTAATCCCTTTCATTAGCTTACAAGATCCTAATTTAGATGGAATGACTAATCAAAAGAGCTTCTCAATATTCAGCAGATATTCAAAACTGACTGGATTCTTCATTGCCCCTAGGAAAATGTGATTCAC
>CAZZWA010000630.1:0-2766 GCA_964657555.1 uncultured Microcoleus sp. | reverse complement strand
CATTGATGACAAACACTGCACCTATATAGCTTCTAAGTTCAGGAAGTTTGGCAGACGCTGTGATCATTACGCTCTGGGTACTGTCACCTTGAGGCACTATCTTGTAGCGATAACTATTTGTCTCTGGTTCAATACCAAGCCCTAGTAGCTCAATCGTTGTGGCAAACTTGTCATGTTCCAAGTAGTAAGCCTGTTGGGCACGGTTTACGGAACCAATATATACTTTAGCTGTAGACTGTCGTTTTATGTTTGCTTGCCTCCTGTTTTCTTCTATATCGGGCTTGATCACTTCAGTATTCGGAGGCAAAGTTGTTGTTTCAGAAATTTTGTTTAATAGCAGAGCTTTAGCGGTAAAAGCAGTAGGTCTGGATTGTCCAGGATTTGCATTTTCTAGGCGCAGCTTACCATCAGCAGTGAACTCAAAAATTGTCGTCTTAGGGGTATAAGCATCGTCGGGGAGTGCCAAATCTATCTGCATGGGTTGGGGTTGCGAGTTGATGCGATACTTTGCTTCAAAGGCAGCATAACGCCCAGAAACTGGGGCAGATAGGAGGAAGAATAGTTTACCGTCTGGGGTAAAAATTAATGTTAGCATTAGACCAGATGATGGCTCTTTGACTTGCCATTGCCCCAGTAATTTCTTGGCAACAGGGTTTGTAATCTCAGAGGGTTGAGCTTGAGCCATCAAAGGCGCTGTTAAGTCTGTAGCGATCACGCTTGTGCTGAGTATGCTGAATAGACCTAGACATAGGCTGAATCCGATTAGTTTACAAGCAACTTGGATTTGGCGGAAGTTGAGGACAGCACTACTCATGTAGCCCTCTTAATAGTGGATGGGAAGCAGGCGGGCATTGAACTCGCCCCTCTGAATTGCTAGGAGGTATCGGCATTGCTGGTGGTGTAAGTGAGGGGCCATCTGTCTCACAAGTCCCCTGAATAGTTGTACTTTCACCCCGATCATTGATGACAAATACAGCTCCAGTGTAGCTTCTGAGTTCGGGATGCTTGGCAGTTGCTGTCATCATCACGCTTTGGGGGCGATTGGGCTGGCTGACAATCTGATATCGATAATTCTCTGTTTCTGGCTTAATACCAATTCCCAACTGCTCAATCGTTATAGCGAACTTGTTATTTTCCAAGAAGTAAGCCTGTTGAGCGCGGTTCAGGGAACCAATGTATAATTTGCCTTCAGATTGTCGTGCCCTATCTTCTGCTAAATCAGGCTTAAGAAGTTGAGTGTTTGCAGGTAAGGTTGTGGCCTCGGAAATTTTCTCGAAGAGTACCGCTTTACGGGTAAAAGCAGTGGGTCTGGGTCGCCCAGGATTTGTGATTTCTACACGCAGCTTACCATCAGCAGTGAACTCAAAAATTTCCCTAGAGGTTTGCTCGTCGCCTGGTGACGAGACATCTATCTGCATGGGTTGGGAGCTTTGGTTGATGCGATACCGCGCTTCGTAGCCAATAGAAGCCCCAGAAGTTGAGGGAAGGAAGAGAAAGAGTTTGCCGTCTGGGGTGAAAATTAATGTCAGCTTTGCCAGTCCTAATGATAAAATTTTTGCTTGCCATAGCCCCAGCAACTTTTTATCAATAGAGTTTGTTACCTCCGCTAGTTGAGATTGAGCGACCGAAGATGCAATAGAGGCTTTAGCGATCGCGATGGCGCTGAGTGTGCTAGATAGCCCAAGCAATATGCTCGACAGGAGCACTTTGCTAAAGATTGGGAAACTCGTTTGGAGGTGAGCAAGGGTTAGTAAGCAGTGACTCATCAAGGTTAGACCCAGAGATTAACAGGATTTTAGCAATAGAGGTGGACTGGGGGTTGGCTCCAGTTAGAATAACCCTACGGGAATATTTAATTGCTTTTCCTTCCTCTCCATGAAACCTCTGCGCTCTAATAGCAAGCAACTGTTGGATAATGAGGCGATCGCTGCCTGGATTTTTCTTTTGCCTGCCCTCATCTTGCTGGGCCTCTTTCTCCTCTGGCCAATTGCTGACCTGTTTTACCTCAGCTTTACTGCTGGTAGCTTCACCTCAGAGGGCATCCATTGGGTGGGTTTGAGAAACTATTGGCGTTTGCTACTCAACCCTGACTTCCGGCAGGTGATCGGTAACACTGCTTATTTCACCTTGGGGACGGTAATTCCCAGTCTGGTTATTCCCTTGAGTTTAGCAGTGCTGTTGAACCGCTCGTTTGCCCTGCGGGGGCTACTGCGAACCGCCTATTTTATTCCCTCGATCACAAGTCTCGTAGCAGCTGGCTTGGGATTTCGCTGGTTGTTTCAAACAGAGGGGCCAGTCAACGCACTTCTGATGAACTTTGGTATCGAACCAATTCCCTGGCTGGGTAGTCCCATTTGGGCAATGCCAGTGCTCATTTTATTAAGCATTTGGAAGCAGCTGGGTTTCAACATGGTGGTATTTTTGGCAGGGCTGCAAGCCATTCCTCCCAGCCGTTATGAGGCAGCTGAACTTGATGGCGCAAATGCTTGGCAACAGTTCTGGCATATTACTTTACCTGGGTTGCGGCCTACCCTTATCTTTGCTACTGTCACTACAGCCATTTTTACTCTGCGGAGTTTCGAGCAGGTTTATGTCATTACCGGCGGCGGGCCGTTAAACTCCACGAACTTGCTAGTTTATTACATCTACGATCAGGCATTTGCCCAATTTGATTTTGGTTACGCCGCCGCCGCCGCCACAGTGCTGCTGGCTGTGACGTTGGTGCTGGTCTATTTCCAGTTGCGAACTTGGGGCGAGGAGACTTAG
>CAZZWA010000629.1:0-2785 GCA_964657555.1 uncultured Microcoleus sp. | reverse complement strand
GTCAACAAATTCCAAACAAATACAGCGATAATCGCACCAAGAACGGCAACGGCAATTCCTGGAATGCTTAGACTGGTAGCTGTTAATGCTAAATGCCCTGTCTGAAAGAATACACCCAAACTTCCGCCAACAAAAGCTCCGATGATTCCTAAGAGAATTGTGGAAAGGATGCCACCGCCACGAGCCTGAGGATCTACAGCCTTGGCGATCGCGCCAGCAATCAGACCTAAAACTACCCAAGCAATAATGTTCATTTGTTGTTCTTCCTTAATGTTCTTTTGTTAATGGTTACAATTTATCAGGTTGAACAAGCATTTCCTATCTTCCGCACGAAATAACTTGAAAACCTCTTAAGGAATACAGAAATAGTAACAACATGTAAACTAGCTCAGTCTTAAGTTAGGGGGAGTTGTTATGTTCCAGAGATGACGGACGCGGACAACCAGGACTAAACCTGTGCAAGAACTAGACGTTGCATCATATCCTCCCGAAACTGCCTGTATGATCTCAGTACTCAACGGGTCGGGTGCGCGATCCCAAAAACTCATTCACCAACGGCTTTTGCTCATCCCTGAGTAGATTCACATTCTGCCGCGTCATCAGGTCTTCTAAATTCCCCAGCAGCGTCTGCGTCCAGTCCGCCAATAACTGATATAGGTAACTGGGGCTGTGGTGCTACCTGGCTGTATAGTCACTGTCATCACTAACATCAACAATAGCAGTGCTTGATAAAATAACACTCGCTTGTTGTGCGGGGCCCGCAGGTTAATTTGACAATTGAGTGATTTTTTTGTAAGTCTCGTATCTGAAGCCTGGGTGAACTTCTTTTTTTACTATTTCAAACTTGCTACCAATCAAATGCTGGTATTCAGGGAAGAAAATATTTCCTTCAAAATCACCTTCCACCAAAGTTAGTTCTAGAGTATCTGCTACTTCAAGAGCCTGAGCATAGATAGAAGCTCCTCCAACAATAAATACCTTTTCTTCAGCTTGAGATTTTTCTAAAGCTGCTTCCAGCGATTTTACAGAGATTAGTTCAAAAGGGTAGTCAAGAGCTGCAACTTCTCGTTCAACTTTTTCTGGTTCCGAGGAAATAACTATATTCTTTCTATTGTTAAGAGGTAATTTTTCTATATCAAACTCCCAAGTTTTCCTACCCATAACTACAGTATGGTTAATGGTTAGTGCTTGAAATCTTTTTGAGTCTTCAGGTATGTTCCAAGGCACTTTACCTTCTTTTCCGATAACTCTGTTAGATTCAGCCAATGCGGATATGATAATTATTTCGGGTTTGCTCATAAATTAGTTTAGGTATATGTAAATTAAATTTTATTTCATTTTTAGTTTTAGAGCAACCGATTTATGCACTGTGTTTCTAGAAGTCAGAATCATCTACTTTTTAGCTGTAATGTATAAGAAAATTTCGTCACACTTACAGCGGTTTCAAGTGGTATGTACCATACATAGCAACCCCTCATCCCCGTAGTCAGGGGGAGAACTGTCAGGCAGGGGATCAGACTATACTGCACCAAGACGAAAATTGCTGTAATCTCTGGTGGTCTAAGTACCAGTGTAAGATAGTTGGCGGATACCCTGGTTACTTCTCAAGTGAGGGAATAAACCATTGCTCTTGCATCTTTGGCAACTTTGGATTGACTTGGGCGTCAGAGAAACTTTAGATTTGCCAGCGGACAATCATAGTAGGAACACCTTTCAAGAATTAAGGTAACCGTGACGGAAAACCAGAACTTTTTCTTGCGCAACATTTGGTACTACGCACTACCAGGCCACCAACTCAAACTAGGAGCGATGGTGGCAAAGACTTTGCTGGGTGAACCAGTGCTTCTGGGTCGCAGCCGTACTGGTGAAGTTTTTGCCTTGCGCGACATCTGCCCTCATCGGGCAGTACCGCTGACTTATGGGCGGTTTGACGGACAGGAGGTAGAATGCTGTTATCATGGTTGGCGCTTCGATACAACCGGGCGCTGCACTGTTATTCCTTCCCTAGTGGAAGAGCAAAACTTGGATTTGAGCCGCTTCCGGGTGAAGCAATATCAGGTAAGGGAAGTTCAGGGAAACATTTGGATTTATATGGCTGCTAACGACAAAGCCGCGCTAGGAGAGCCGGATATGGAGATTCCCCTAGTTCCCTACTTCGGCGAGCAGTCCTACCAGATGGTGGAGACAGTCAGGTTGCCGTGCTTTGTGGATCATGCGGTGGTGGGTTTGATGGACCCAGCTCATGGGCCTTACGTACATCGCGCTTGGTGGTGGCGATTAAGCCGCTCACTTTTTGAAGAAGTGAAATTGTTTGGGCCAACCCCCTACGGGTTTGCGATGCGGCGACATAAGCTATTGAAACAATCCTTTGCCTACAGGCTATTGGGTGGTCAGCCGGAAGTAGAAATTGTGTTTCGCTTGCCTAGCGTTCGCATTGAATTTATCAGCACTGGGCACCATACAGTGTGCAATCTAACAACAGTGACCCCAATTTCGGCAACAGAGACGGAAATCAACACGACTTTCTATTGGACTGTGCCTTGGTTGACTGTGTTAAAGCCATTCTTAAGACCTTTTGCCAGGGCATTTCTTAACCAGGATTGCGCAGTCGTTGCCAAGCAGCAGACAGGCTTAAAATACGACCCAACCCTCATGTTAATTAAAGACGCCGACACTCAGGCGCGTTGGTACTATCAGTTAAAGGCGGAGTTTGCCCGTGCGATCGCTGAGGGTCGGCCTTTCTCTAACCCAGTTCAGGAACAGGTGTTGCGTTGGCGTGCTTGAC
>CAZZWA010000628.1:0-2789 GCA_964657555.1 uncultured Microcoleus sp. | reverse complement strand
GATATTTTTTTATTTGGAAGTCCCTTAATGAGAGATATGGCAATTTAAAGGCACAATAGCTTAATACGCTTCGCGTCTATTAACGCACTTCTCAAAAAAATACCAAAAAAAGTTAGGGTAATGTCTGCTTTGCCATCAACTGCATGATAAACTTGCTGGCATTCCGGATGACCCTCATTTGACTGAGAAGGATTAGTCGGATTCTTTAGAGAGTTCCAGAATGTCTAAAAAGGTATCTATGAAAAAGCTCCTCCTGACTTTGTTTGCCAGCCCCGCGCTTTTTGCCTCAATCGTGCCAGTGCTAGTGATGGCCAATCACGCTAACGCTGCCGAACTGACAATAACTGGGCCGATAAATCGGCAGCACGCGTGTGTACATAATCCCCACGGCACAAATCTGGTGTGTGTCCGAGTCATCAAAACGGCTAACGCTGCTAGCCCTACATCTACTGTCAATTCACAGCAGCCGCCTAATAATACAGATAAAATGCTGGCATTCTCTGACGAAGAGAGCGATGCTGCCATACACTTATTTGGTTGTGACTGTCCAGCTTGTGTAAACGCTCTACGTAGCTTGCGGGGTCTGCAACCTGTAAGCTGAAAATGTACTTTTGATTGCTAATGCTAATCGCTAAGACTTTTGAACAATTGGTAGTTAGCAATTAGCAATCAGCAATTAATCCTATCGATGACCGCGTCGAGTATATGTACTGCACTCGTCTGGGTTCATCTGCGGTTAAAATCCTCAAATGTGTAGGCTATGGTAACTACCGCGAAAACAGATATAGTTCCCGTTACCGTTCTCACTGGCTATCTGGGAGTTGGGAAAACAACATTGCTCAATCGCATCCTCACCCACGAACACGGCTTGAAAGTGGCCGTGATTGTCAACGAGTTTGGAGAGGTGGGTATTGACAACCAACTGGTGATCAATACTGATGAAGAAATCTTTGAAATGAACAACGGCTGCATCTGTTGCACTGTCCGAGGCGATCTGATTCGGATCGTTGGCAACTTGATGCGGCGGCGAGATCGGTTTGACCATTTGGTAATCGAAACCACTGGTCTAGCTGACCCCGCACCAGTGATTCAGACTTTCTTTGTGGATGAAGAGCTGCACGACCAGTTACAGCTAGATGCTGTAGTCACGGTGGTGGATGCTAAGCATATCTGGCAGCACTGGGAAAGTAGTGAAGCACAGGAGCAAATTGCATTTGCCGATGTGATTTTACTCAACAAGACTGACCTAGTGACACCAGAACAGCTAGATGAGCTGGAGAAGCGGATTCGGACAATGAATGCGATCGCAAAAATTTACCGCACCCGCAACTCTGAGCTAGAGATGCAGGCACTGTTGGGGGTGAGAGCATTCGATCTGAACCGTGCTTTAGAAATCGATCCCGAATTTTTGAATGAAGATGCCCACGAGCACGATCAAACTGTGGGTGCCATCGCACTAGTGGAATTGGGGGCGTTGGATAACGAAAAGTTGAGCAATTGGCTGAGTCAGCTGTTGCAGACGAAAGGGCCAGATATCTTCCGGATGAAGGGGATTCTGAATATTGCTGGGGAGAACCGTCGGTTTGTGTTTCAAGGGGTACATATGCTGTTTGAGGGGACACCAGATCGCCCTTGGCAATCTCACGAAACTCGCAAGAATCAATTGGTATTTATTGGTCGCAATCTAGATGCTGCAAAGCTCCGGGAGGATTTCCTGGCGTGTATGGTTTAATCGGGGGCACACAGTTATTCGACCTGCACTGGCGCGGCCTGCTATCAGATTATGTGACAGCAGTTACCTGGTCACCTGATGGTAAAACTCTAGCGGCAACTTCAGCATCTGGGGAAGTCATGCTCTGGCAGGGATTGAACCAACTTATCACCTTAGCTGCTGGTGTCGGTAAATCGGTAGACTGTTTGGCTTTTTCTCAAAATGGGCAGTTGCTGGCGACTGGGGGACAGAATGGGCAAGTAAAAATTTGGCACTTGCCTGTCGCTGAGTTAACAGCAACCTTTGACAATGCACCAATATGGGTTGACAAGCTGGCTTGGAGTCCGGTGGACAATCTGCTGGCATTTAGTCTAGGACGCTGCGTTCAAGTTTGGGATGCCTCAAAAAGTGACATTGCCGTAACGCTGAACTTTGAGGCATCCTCAGTATTTGACATCGATTGGCATCCAGATGGACATAGTTTAACAGTCGGTGGCTATAAAGGGGCAAAGATTTGGCATAGTCAAGATTGGAAGGAAGACCCCTACGCATTGATGGTTCCTACTGCGAGTCTGGCGATTGCCTGGTCACCCGATGGCAAGTACCTCGCTTCTGGCAATTTCGACCGCACGATCTCAGTCTTAGAGTGGAACAATCGGCAGATAGAGGAAGAAACTGATTCATGGATGATGCGCGGCCTTCCTGGGAAGGTTCGCAAGTTAGCTTGGTCGGAGGCTATGACCACTGTTGGTGCTCCCCTGCTAGCCTCATGTAGTGCCCAAGACATTGCAGTATGGTCAAAGCACGTCGATGACTCGGTTGGTTGGCAAGGTCAAGAGTTAGCAGGACACGAGGGAGTTGTGGTAGCGATCGCTTTTCAACCCAATACCTTCCTCCTCGCCTCAGCGGCTGAAGATGGTTTTGTTTGCTTATGGTCAGAAGCGACACAAGTGGCACAGATCCTCGACGATGCTTCGTCTGGTTGCTCCTGCCTTGCTTGGCATCCTCAAGGACATCAACTCGCAGCTGGGACTGATAACGGGGAATTGCTGATTTGGTCGCAAGTTTCTTAAGTAGG
>CAZZWA010000627.1:0-2792 GCA_964657555.1 uncultured Microcoleus sp. | reverse complement strand
TGATATCCAGCACTACCCTCACGGTAGAACATGTTGAACGTGTCAAAGGGAATGAGCCGACCATCAGGATGGACGATGTGAATGCAAGAACGCTTTACAGAACGAACATCAAAGTTATAAGCGTCAAGAAACTGCACAATCATTACCCGAAACACGTTTTCATAAGTAATCCCTGCAGGTACAGGCAGCATCGGTAAACAACAAAGCAGTTGTTTTAACGAGGTAGCGGACGATAGTGGTGAATGGCTGGTAGAGAAAAGCTCAAAAATTCTCTGCTTCAGTTCATCATTCTGCTCATAAAGAACCGAATTTGGCATCATCTGCAAGAAAGCAGTTTGGTCAAAAAGACCAGTCAGTGGGATCACTTTGCCTTTAACTTTGAGTGCATAAGCCATTGCCAAACAGTCTGGGTGGCAAGGCACGGGGATAATATCTTCTGGGTTAAAATAGGGACTCTGCTGTAAAATGGAGCGGCGGACTTCGGTAAGGGTGTAGCGATCGCGCTTCGGATCGAATCCCTGAAGACGCCCAGTTGCCTGAATTGGCTGAAAGGTGACGCCGCGCACGCATCTCTGTTGCAGGGCATACTCAATAATTTTGCCAATCTCGCCATCATTCAGCCCTTTTTTGAGGGTAATCACCAGAGTAGTGGAAATCTTAAATTCATTGAGGTGAGCGATCGCTTGTTCCCGAATCTCTCGTAAATCTGTCCCTCGCAATGAGTTAAGTGCTGCTGTCTCAAAGCTATCAAATTGCAGGTAAACTTCAATTCCTGGCATATATTGACTGAGGCGATCGCAAAAATTTCGGTCGCGAGCAATCCTCACACCATTGGTATTAATCATCAAATGCTGAATTGGCTTGCTTTTAGCCAAATCCATGATTTCAAAGAAATCTGGATGAATAGTTGGTTCACCCCCACTCAGCTGCACGACTTGGGGTGAACCCTCATTTACCACAACCGCATCCAGCATCCTTTCAATTTGCTCTAAACTGCGATGGTGCCTCGGTTGATGCCCATTTGGGGAAATCTCTTCAGTGCCGGAATCGGCGTAGCAAATCGGACAAGAGAGATTGCACCGATCTGTGACTTCTATTAAACTTAAACAACTGTGTTGCTCGTGGTCTGGGCACAGTCCGCAGTCATAAGGACAGCCATATTTGATCGGAGTGTTGAATTTAAGCGGCATATCCCCTGGCTTGATAAATTCCAGGGATTGTTTATAATATTCGATGTCATCGGCAATTAACACTTCTTGATGCCCGTGGGTGAGACAGTGCTTGACCAGATAAACGCAATCGTCCCGAAAGATAATTTTTGCCTCCACCTTGACTAGGCACTGGGAGCAAACACTATTCGTCAAGGCATAGAAAAGATAAGGTCGAGTAGGCATAGCAATTATCAACAAGAGTGGCTTTCTCGTACTTAGTTTAGAAAATACCTTAAAGTAAGGATTGAGCAGGTCGAGTAAAAGCAAATAGATGGATAATGCTATTGCGGTAATATAAAATTCCCAGTATGCAAGCAATTTGAATGGCGCTCAGCCCCAAGAGTGGGTGAAAATCTGGTTTGATAAAATCAATTAACAGACGAAATCCTAAATAGGCCATCATATAAAACTTAAATAAGTCACCTTCTTTCTGGTGGTAGCGACTACGAACCCTTAAAAACAGCATCAAACCTAATAAAAATATAATTTCATAGATCTGGGTGGGATGTCGGAGAATGCCATCACCAAAATCAACTCCCCAAGGTAAGCTGGTGGCGATGCCGTAAGTGCGATCGCTCAACCCCGTTAAAAAGCAACCAATTCGCCCTATGGCTGTTCCCACAATCAAGGGATAGACGAAAGCATCGCCGGTTGAGCGGTTGACACCAATCATTTTTTTTGTGACTTCAACGCCGATCAGCCCACCCAGCAGGGCACCCACTACTGTTTTTCCCTGTAACAATACCAAAAGTAACTGCTGCCAATTTTCCCAGGCTAGGTTAGCATGTTGCAGTAAAACCAACACTTTGGCACCGATGAGGGCTCCTATCATCCCGCCGACAATCACAGAACTGCGCTGATTGGGTGCAATGGTATCTCTTTGCACCCTTCGCAAGACCAAGCGTAGGGCGATCGCATAAGCCAAGGACTCAAATAAAATGTGCGGATGAATTGGCCAAAACCCTAGCCAAAAATAAACGGGAAACTTCATGATTGCCCATCCCGACGCCCTAGCTCATAGACACCGCAACCCATACAAGCTAACAAGCCCATACTAATTGCCCAGCTGCGGCCCAAACTGATTTCTACAACCCAATTGCATAGAACTCCCACGACTAAGAAGGGTACGATGCTGAATAGAGAAGCATAAAAGGCATTTTGTGCTTCTCTGCCTTTGCGAGTCCTTTCAAATTCCTCCATGGAAGTGTAGAGCGATCGCTCCGCGAAGTTAAACCAGCGATAGATTTGCTCTATCACCCAATCACCGATCGGCGAAAAGCCCAAGTACAGGGCTAATGACCACAGACCAGTGCCAGCGATCGCTGTAGTGTTGATGACTAACTCAAAGGGAAAAATTTCGTAGAGCATAGTTAGGAAACAGTTGTGGGCATTGCCCTGGTAACTATTCAGGGATTGTAACAAAACTACACGTCCTCAACATATAAATTCTCGATTTGTGCTTCATCTGGTCAACTGTTTACCGTCAAAGGTTGGGGAACTGCTCGCGGAATATTAGTGATTGCTAGTAAGGTCTTAACCAGTTGAACATCACCATGGTCATGGGGTGCGTTGAGAATCACG
>CAZZWA010000626.1:0-2802 GCA_964657555.1 uncultured Microcoleus sp. | reverse complement strand
ATCGACCTGTACTGACATCCCACAACTTTACAGTATGGTCTTCACTACCACTAGCAAGGAGGCTACCATTAGGATTGAAGGCAACAGACCACACCGGATTAGTATAGCCTTGTAGCGTTTTGCGGCATTGACCTGTTGTAATATCCCACACCCGTAATGCTTGGTCTTCACCACCGCTAGCAAGAATTGGACTTTCAGGACTGAAAGCAACCGCTCGAACTGAGTTAGTATGTCCGGATAAAGTACCGAGGCATTGGCCTGTACCAGCATCCCATAACCTCACAGTTTTGTCGTGACTGCCACTGGCAAATATATAACCTTTAGGCATAGCTTTGATGACCGCACAACTTTGCCAAGCAAAGGCAACAGACAGAACTGATTGGGTGTGTCCTAACAAGATTTGGCGGCATTCCCCAGTGTAAGCATCCCACATTCTCATGGAGCAGTCCTCACTGCCACTTACCAAAAGCTCACCTTGAGGACTAAAGGCGATCGCTCGCACTGGCTGAGTGTGTCCCGGCAATATTTTGAGGCATTCACCCGTACTTGTATCCCATAACCTAATGGTTTGGTCATCACTGCCACTGGCAAGGATCTGACCTTGAGGCTTGAAAGCGATCGCTCGCACTGGCTGGGTGTGTCCCGGCAATATTTTGAGGCATTCACCCGTACTTGTATCCCATAACCTAATGGTTTGGTCATCACTACCACTAGCAAGGATCTGACCTTGAGGACTGAAAGCAACTGATTGAATAGCTTTAGTATGTTCTTGCCAGGTTTTCAGGCAATGTCCCTGAATATCCCACAACTTTACAGTGTTGTCAGCACTACCACTGGCAAGAGTACGACTATCTGGACTAAAAGCAACAGAGACAACCCAACCTGTATGTCCTTGGCAGGTTACTAATTGTTTGCCATCAGCAACTCGCCATAAGCAAATCTTGTTATTAAAGTCGCCTATGGCTAAAAGTTTTCCGTTTGGGCTGAAGGCGACTGCTAAAATACTGCCGATCGCTTCATCGAAAACCGACTTACTCAAATCCGAGTAAGCCAAGGTTGCCTGATGTAAGTTCACTTTGCGAAAATCGGCTTGCCAAAGGGTGAGATGTGAAAAATTGTATCCCCTTAAATCTGTTTGTATTTGACAAAGTAAGTTAAAAATATTTCCTCCAGCGTAGCCAATCCATTGGTAAGATTTGCCTCGCAGGGTTGCCAGAATTTGATTAAGCTGATTTTGGATAGTTGTTTTACTCTCAAGCTGAGTCAGCAGCTGATCGGCAATTGGTTCGAGGATACAGCGAATTTGGGCATCTCGAACGTAGTCTTTTCCCAGTGGCTTAATTAGAGCATGACTTCTTAAAAGTTGTAGAGTCAAGCTCTTCCCTTCAGGTAGGTTAGCTGGTTGCTCAGAGCTTTCAGTTTTAAACCCTTCAATTTCTTGGCAGATGCGCTCGATCAAGTGGTCTGTTACATACTCCATCACAATAGTTTGTAGAGTGAAGCTTTTTGTACACTTCTCGATCAGCGATCGCCGTCCTAGACCTTCCAGAGACTCTAACAATTTTGACTTTGCTCCGGGGGATAAAATATCTTCTCGGAGTTTCGCTAGCGTCGCATTTTCGCGATTAATCGCCAGCCAGTACATTACCTCTTTTTCTAAATCAGACAACCGCTCAAACTGCTGCTCTAAAAGATCGCGGAGGCTCCCGACAACCGTAGGACTTTGTTTAAGAAATTCAGAAATGTCTCCCTCTACTAACTCTTGAATGGTTGTCGCCATGATTTTTAGGGCTAAGGGATTGCCTGCATATCGCTGAATCAGGATTTTCCAATCTTCATCTGAACCAGAGAAAAAACCCTTTGCTCTCAAGATTTCCCGGCTTTCCGACTCTGGCAAGCCATGCAATTGAAGTGAGCGAACAGGTAATGTCTCTCCTTCTAGAACGACAAAGTCTTGAGGTTTCTCTCTGCTAGTTAGCACTAAACAACTTTGATGAGCTACCTCTCCTATTCGTCTGATTAGCTCACCATACCCTTCATATCCCTGGCGATATCGTCCAGCTAAATCACCATGCTGCATAATTGTCTCGGCATTATCTAATACCAGCAGACAGCGGCAGGCACGTAAGTAGCCAATCAGCATCAAAACTTGACTATCTAAATCTCCTGGTAAATCCGCTTCAGTTTCTTGCTCATTTGACACAAATTGGATAAATTTGGCTAAAACTTTGTTGATGGGTGGCGCACAGCGTAGCGATCGCCAAATAACATACTCAAACTTATCCTGAAGCTGTTCTGCTAGCTTTACGGATAAAGATGTTTTGCCAATTCCGCCGATCCCAAACAATCCTACCAGTCGGCAGCGCTCTTTTAAAATCCATTGCTTGAGTTCAGCTAGCTCTTCTGCGCGTCCATAGAAAAACGACACATCAAGTGCTTCACCCCAATCTTGGTAATTGTTTGAGATTTCTTGCTCAAGTTCTTCAAAATTTGGTTGAGGATTATAATAGTCACCTTCGACTAATTCTAAGCTAAAAGCCCTAAAAATTTGCTCAAGGCTTAGCTTATCAACTTTGGTTTTTCCCTCAAAGGCTCTAGCAACTGTACGAGGAGTTAATCTAGTGCGATCGCTTAATTCCTCAAAAGTGTACTTGACTCCAAAATTTTCCTGATTTTCGGCTTTTTGTCTTGCCCTCTGGAGTTTTTCTCGTCCTTGAGAAGTGAGAATCACGCCACGTTTACGATTTGACTTCAATCCTTGGTTCATTAACGCCACGAAATTTAAGTTTTCGCTCTCCGCCG
>CAZZWA010000625.1:1351-2803 GCA_964657555.1 uncultured Microcoleus sp. | reverse complement strand
CTGGGGACTGGGAAAAATTATTGCTCCATCCCGATCTCCTATCCTCAATCTCTACTCCCCACTCTTCGCGATCGCCTTGCTCCCCCACTCTGGGAATTTTTGGCAACAGTATCTTTGGCAGCGCAACAACGCGGCTGGCATCTCTATCTAGTGGGGGGAGCAGTGCGGGATTTACTGCTAGCTAACCCAGATGAAGCGATCATGCTTTGTGACATTGACTTGGTCGTTGACGGTTTTCACCGCTCTGCTGATGTCGGTGCTGGTGTGGAACTGGCACAGGTACTCAATGAAATCTACCCAGCAGCTGATTTAGAAGTCCACGGTCAATTTCAGACTGCTGCTCTCCTCTGGCACAACGACCCAGTGCTGGATTCTCTGTGGGTAGATATTGCCACAGCTCGGACAGAATTTTATCCTTACCCAGCAGCCAATCCGGAAGTCGAAGCTAGTTCTATTCGTCAAGATCTCTATCGGCGAGACTTCACCATCAACGCGCTAGCAGTGCGACTCACTCCCCCCCATGCTGGTAAGTTGTTGGATTTTTTTGGAGGGTTACTCGATCTGCGAGCAAGGGCAATCCGAGTTTTGCACGCCAATAGTTTTATCGAAGATCCCACCCGCATTTACCGCGCTGTTAGGTTTGCGGTGCGGCTGGAATTTCAGATTGAACCCCAAACAGAAGGATTTATTCGCTACGCGCTTGAGAGTGGGATTTACGAGCGATCGCTCCAAGAAAACAGCAAAGCACCAGCACTACAAACGCGCCTGAAAGCGGAACTCAAATACATCCTGCAAGCCCCTTACTGGAAACCTGCGTTGCAGTTACTTGCTCAATTGGGAGCACTGCGGTGCATCCATCCAACTCTAGAGTTGGATGAGCAGTTGTGGAAACAGGTGCGTCTAGTTGACAGGTGTTTGGAGCGATTCGATCCCGATAATAACCTCGTCCACTGGCAGATGCGGCTAGAAGTTTTAATTGCCCACTTAGCACCAGAATATCGCGGTCAAGTGGCTACAAATCTGCAACTTCCAGACAGCAGTACTGAGCGGCTACAGCACCTTGCTCAAGCACAAACGGCAGTTACAGAAGCTTTACCTAAGTGTCAGCGTCCCAGTCAAATTGTCCAGTTGCTGCGCCAGTACAAGTTGCCGACCTTAATTCTGATTGCTGTGCAAAGTCCGCGCTCGATACGACGCCAAATTTGGCATTATCTCACTCACCTAGCCAACGTTCAGCCTCCACTTAACGGTAACGACCTTAAGGCATTGGGCTACAAACCAGGGCGTCAGTTTAAGCAAATTTTAGATGAGCTACTAGCAGCAACCCTGGATGGGGTGGTGGGAGTTAGTGAAATGTCTTTGCCGGAGACTCGGCGTTCTGCTGAGGCATTCTTGGCAGAACATTATCCGCTTAGCTGAACTCGTATTGTTTCTGTCGCCAAGTGGGAATAT
>CAZZWA010000625.1:0-1251 GCA_964657555.1 uncultured Microcoleus sp. | reverse complement strand
CTGGAACGTAAGGAAAGATACAGAGTTGAGGAGATTATTGCTTGAATATTCTAGAATTTTCTCTACTAGTGGGGTTAGGCTCCTTCACCGCAGGCTTTTTGGGTTCCTTGACTGGCTTAGGAGGTGGGGTAGTTATTGTTCCCCTCTTAACGTTGGTGTTTGGAGTTGACATTCGCTACGCCATTGGCGCTTCGTTAGTATCTGTCATCGCGACTTCGTCTGGGGCAGCATCCGCCTATGTCAAGGAAGGCTACACGAATATGCGGATTGGAATGTTCCTAGAAGTGGCGACTACTTTTGGAGCGATAGTTGGGGCTAGTATCGCTGCTTTTGTTTCTACCCGATTGCTTGCGATCGTTTTTGGACTGGTTTTACTGTATAGTGCGTACTTGTCACGTCAGCCTCGGCAAGAACACCTAGACACAATACCACCTAACCCTTTAGCAACTCACCTGAAACTTAATGGCTCTTACCCCACTCCCGATGGAGTGATGTCTTACAATGTTCGCGGTGTTCCGGTGGGATTTGGGCTAATGTTTGTGGCTGGGGCGCTTTCCGGGTTGCTCGGTATTGGTTCGGGGGCGCTCAAAGTGCTGGCGATGGATCAAATGATGGGTATCCCGTTTAAGGTTTCCACCACCACCAGTAATTTTATGATTGGGGTGACGGCGGCAGCTAGTGCTGGAGTGTATTTGAATCGAGGTTACATCCATCCGGGATTGGCAATGCCAGTGATGTTGGGAGTACTGCTGGGTGCCTTCTCAGGAGCCAGGGTACTGACAAGAGCCGGAGTTGGGCTTTTAAGAAATATTTTCAGCGTCGTGATTCTGGTGTTGGCGATTCAGATGATCTACAAGGGTCTAACCGGAGGGCTTTAGAGATGTCTCGACAAAGGCAGGAATGGACTGAGCATCAGATCGAGCAACTCGTCGGCAACTTACTCAGGTACGGGGTGCTTCTGGCTACAACTGTCGTTCTGGTGGGTGGAATTCTGTACTTGATTCGTCATGGAGGAGAGGCTCCTCACTACCAGTTTTTTCGGGATGAACCATCAGCGTTCCGCACTCCAGAAGGTGTGGCCACAGCCGCTTTGGCAGGTCGCCGTCGTGGTATTATTCAACTCGGACTGCTACTGTTGATTGCTACTCCAGTTGCACGGGTGGCGCTTTCTCTGCTGGCTTTTGTACGGCAACGCGATTTTACTTACATCATTGTGACTGCGATCGTACTGGCTGGGCTACTTTACAGTCT